>SKYA01000133.1 GCA_007128135.1 Paracoccaceae bacterium
GGCATTTCCGACCGGATCAGGCCCGGCGTCGCCTTCGAAGACCTGCTCGACGCGATCATCGAGGCCGGGGTCGTCATTGATGCCCATGGATCAGGTCAGCTGTGGAAGGCCGAACGCCTCGACCGGTTTCGACAGGCCAACAGTGTCGGGGAGCAGCATTTGCAGTCTGGCCGTATTATCCGCTACTACGAGAAGGCCACGCCGGATGGTGGCCGCGTGGGCGTGCGGATGGATATCACCGAACTCCATGAGGCCCGGCTGCGTGCAGAGGCGGCCAATCGGGCCAAGTCGGCATTCCTGGCCAACATGAGCCATGAAATCCGCACGCCGATGAACGGCATCCTTGGCATGGCCGAAATCCTGCTGCAGACTCCCATGTCGTCCCAGCAGCGCGAGATGGTGGATACGATCTGCGCATCCGGGGATGCGTTGCTGAGCATCATCAATGACATTCTGGACCTTGCGCGGATAGAGGCGGGCAAGCTGGTGCTGGAGGTCAAGCCGTTCGTACCGGCGACGCTGGTAAGGCGACTCCGCGCCCTGCACGGTGTTACGGCCGATCGCAAGGGGCTGGTCCTGGAGGTGATCACCGATACCTGCATGAATCTGCCGCATCTTGGAGATCCGGTCAGGGTGGGCCAGATCGTCAACAATCTGTTGGGCAATGCGCTGAAATTCACGGTGCAGGGCAAGGTTTCGGTCGTTTTCGAACATGATGCACAGGACACATTCGTGCTTCGGGTCACGGATACCGGGATCGGAATGTCGTCGGAGCAGATCAGCCGGGTCTTCGACGAATTCGAGCAGGCCGACAATTCCATCACCCGCGAATTCGGCGGTTCGGGTCTGGGACTGAGCATCACCCGCAATCTGGTGAACCTGATGGGTGGCCGGATCCGGATCGTCAGCACCCCCGGACAGGGAACCATGGTCGAGGTGCTGCTGGATCTGCCGGTCTGTCCGCAGCTTCCCGAACCGGTTGCGGATGCGCGGGTGGCCGATGCAGACCGACTGCGTGGCGTCTCGGTCCTGGTGGCCGAGGACAATGCAACCAATGCAACAATCCTGCGGACATTGCTGCAGGACCTGGGCGTGAAGGCTGAATTCGTGCGGGATGGAAAGGTGGCTTGCACAACATGGGCCGGGTCCGCTCCGGACCTGCTGTTGCTGGACATATCCATGCCTGTCATGGGAGGGATGGAAGCGTTGCAGCGGATTCGCAAGCTCGCTGCCCGGCAGGGACGCGCCGCACCGCCTGCCATCGCGATCACTGCAAACGTGATGGAAGACCAGATCAGCATCTATCATCAGGCGGGTTTTCAGGCCGTTCTGGGCAAACCCTACCGCAAGGCGAGACTTGCAGCCGCACTGCTCGGGATCCTGCCCGCGGGAGAGGCGCGACAGCGGCATGTCGAATCCGGTAACTGTGAGGGGGATGGGGTGCCGCGAGACCCGTTGACAAGGGGTGATGATCCGAGAGCGTTCGGTCAGCCGAGCCCCGGCATCGTCCCGTGCCGGGGTGACGCTGCGGCTGCCCCCCGTATCGTGCCCGAACCGGGGTCCCGCCTGATCCAGGCACAGGCACAGGCAGAGGCGCGGGCAGCGCCCGCCCTGTCGCTATCTGTCGCTCACCGGTTCGGCGCCGGATCATCGCCCGTGCGAGTACCCGGTCCCGCCTCGCGCGATGCCTGACGAGGATTCGACAAGGCCGCATCGGAGCGCTGGCCATGAAACCGAGTGTAGAAGTCGCGCAGGCCGGCGCCATGGGCGGGTTTTCGTGTGCGGATGCCCTCAGGGCGCCGCGCCCCGGACAGGGACATGATGAAGGAGCATGACCGCCGCTGACAAAGAAGTGAAGGGCCGTGGGGCGCTGAAATGATCCGCAGGATAAGGAATGGTCCGATGGGGATGCCGGCTGCCGACATGCTGCGGCGCGGTTCGGGGCCTGACAGGCGGGCCGATGCCTCGAAGACGCATATTCCCGAAATGGCCCGCTTGTTCCCGCCGGCAGTCGGATTGTTACGGGAAAGGTGCATGAACGTGCTCATCGCGCGGTGCCCCTTGCGCGTTTGGCGCCGGCGCGTGTCGCACCTGTTTCCAGAGGCTCGGACGGATGCCTGCTGCACCCGGAACAGCGTTGACCCGTCCGGTCCCCGGGGCTTTGCGGTCCGGCCCTCCTGACCCTGACGAGGCAGAGATGCGCGAGCCGGCCGGGCCTCGCCTGCCAAAACCCTGAGGCATGCCCGGCGCCATCCGTCGCGTCTGTATTACCGTGCGGGGTGGTTCGGTGCGATGGTGCTGCCAGCCGAAGGGGCATCGCTTCCCGGGTTCAGGCAGGCGCGCGACAAATGCTCAACCCGAAACAAGACAGACCGTCGCAAGGGCGGCGATGCCTTCCTCGCGGCCCGTGAAGCCCAACCGCTCCGAGGTCGTGGCCTTCACGCTCACCTGTCCTGGTGCGCAAGCCATGATCGAGGCAAGCGCTGCCTGCATGGCCGCAGCATGAGGGCCGATCTTGGGACGCTCGCAGACCAGTGTCACATCGCAATTGCCGATGCGAAAGCCACGCGACTGAGCCCGCGCGACCGCGTGGCGCAGGAAGATGTCGCTGGACGCACCCTTCCATTGCGGGTCACTGGGCGGGAAATGGCGACCGATATCGCCCTCTGCCAGTGCGCCATAGATGGCATCGGTCAAGGCGTGCATCCCGACATCGGCATCCGAATGCCCCCTCAGCGCACGGTCATGCGGAACCAGCACACCGCAGAGCCAGCATCCCTCGCCGGGGCCAAACCTGTGAACATCATAGCCATTACCGATCCGGATGGTCATGAACTCCTCCTGTTGGGCGGCCAGAATGCGCCCGGCGCGCGCGAAATCCTGTGGATGTGTCAGCTTGAGATTGTCCTCGCTGCCGGGCGTGATGGCAATGGCCAGCCCGGCCGCGCGCGCGATCTCGACATCATCAGGCGCCGTGCCCTGATGGGTCCGGTGGGCGGCGAGGATGGCACCAAAGGCAAATCCTTGCGGGGTCTGGGCGCGAAACAGCCCCTCGCGCGAGGGTGTCTCCACCACCTGACCGTCTGCGCCGCGCCAGAGCGCATCGACCACCGGCAGGGCAGGGGCGGCGGCAACGGAGTCCCCCAGTGCCGCAAGCACGCCCGAGATCACGTCGGTGCTGACCAGAGGGCGCGCCCCGTCATGGATCAGCACCTTTTCCGGCGGGGCATCGGCCAGTGTCTCGAGCGCGGCGCGCACGGAGTCGGTACGGCTCGCACCCCCCGCGACGAGGGTCACGCCTGCAAGGTTCAGCAATTGCGCCCGGCTCATGTCATCGGGGTGCAGTACAAGCACCAGCCGGTCGAGCCCGGCCTTGCGAAACGCCGCCAGCGTATGGGCCAGCACGGGTTTGCCTGCCAGGATCCGCCACTGCTTGGGCAGGCCCGCACCGGCCCGTGTGCCGCGCCCGGCAGCAACGATGATCGCGGCGATCTTTTCCATGGCGCCCCCTTTTTCTGGGGCAGCTATAGGCCGAAGCACAGGCTGCTGACAATCCGCGCGTTTGCCCAAAACATTTGCATAAATTTTAATCATGTGATGAAAAACGCATCACTGTGCGCAAGGCGGGATTTGCCACAGCGACCCGAGGGTTGTAGTCAGGGCCCATGATCTCTGTTCCGCACACATCATCGCAAGCTCCGCTTTCTGCAGTCTGCCTGCGCGCAGCGGCGCATGAGGTGCGGATCGCGCCTCCGGTGCTGCTGGCACCGCTTGCGGGCATCACCGATCTGCCCTTCCGTCGGGTGGTGGCAGGGTTCGGCGCAGGGTTGGTCGTGTCGGAAATGGTGGCGAGCCAGGAGATGGTGCAGGCACGCCCCTCGGTTCGCGCCCGGGCGCGGGCGGAACTGGGTCTGGGCGAGGCATGCACCGCCGTGCAGCTTGCAGGACGCGAGGCGCACTGGATGGCCGAGGCCGCGCGGCTGGTCGAGGCGAATGGCGCACAGGTGATCGACATCAACATGGGCTGCCCGGCAAAGAAGGTTGTCGGAGGGCTTTCGGGCTCGGCGTTGATGCGCGATCTCGATCATGCGCTGCGGCTGATCGATGCGGTGGTTGGCGCGGTTGCCGTGCCGGTCACGCTCAAGACACGACTGGGCTGGGATGACGACAGCCGCAATGCCGCGCTTCTTGCGCGCCGCGCGGCCGGGGCGGGGGTGCAGATGGTCACGATTCATGGTCGCACCCGCTGCCAGTTCTACAAGGGGCGTGCCGACTGGGAGGCGATTTCCGAGGTGGTTGCGCAATGCCCGGTCCCGGTCATTGCCAATGGCGATATCGTCGATGGTGCGACCGCGCGCCGGGCGCTGGCGCAGTCGGGGGCCGCAGGGGTGATGGTGGGGCGTGGCGCACAGGGTCGACCCTGGGTGCTGGCGCAGATTGCCGCTGCCTTGCAGGGCCAGCCGGTTCCGGAGCCGCCCGAGGGGGCGGATCTGGTCCAGCATGTCGGTGCGCATTACGAGGCGATGCTGTCCTTCTACGGGCGCGCGCTGGGCGCGAAGGTCGCGCGCAAGCACCTGGGCTGGTATGTCGATGCTGCGGGTGGTGCGCCCGACTTGCGCCGCCGCCTTGTCACTGCCTGCGCGCCGGGCGATGTGCTGCGCCTGCTGCCCGATGCCCTGGTCCTGACGCCGGCGCTGGAGAATGCGGCATGACACCCCCCGCCACGGGCACGATCTGGGCCGCGCTGCCGATGCCTGCGCTGATGATCGGGCTGGTCGAGGGGGTGGAGAGCATTGCCGACTGCAATCCGGCTGCCGAGCAATTCTTCAGTCTCTCGCGTCGCTCTGTCAAGGGGCGGGCGCTGTCAGAGGTGCTGCAGATCGGCGTGCTTATCGACAAGGCGCTCGCGCGCTGCCGCGAGAATCGTGCACCGGTCTTCATAAATGATGTCGATGTGTCCCTGGGGGATCGTCCGGCAGGGCTGTGCTCGGTCCAGCTGGCGCTGCTGGGTGACCGGCGCGATCTGGTGCTGATGCTGCTGGTCCCGCGCGAGATTGCGGGCAAACTGGGCAAGGCCGACGGTATTCGTCACGCTGCGCGCTCGGCCATCGGCATGTCGCAGATGCTGGCGCATGAGATCAAGAATCCCCTCGCCGGCATTACCGGAGCGGCACAGTTGCTGTCCATGGGGCTTTCGGGCGAGGATCGGGCGCTGACGGATCTGATCGTTGCCGAGACGCAGCGAATCGTCAAGCTGCTTGACCAGGTCGAGCAGTTCGGCAACCAGCGCCCCCCCGAGTGTCATGCGGTCAATATCCATGATGTACTCGAACGCGCGCGCCGCTCTGCCGAGGTTGGCTTTGCCGCGCATATGCGCATCAGCGATTCCTACGACCCCTCGCTGCCGCCGGTCCGGGCCGATTCCGATCAGTTGTTGCAGGTTTTCCTGAACCTGCTGAAGAACGCCGCGCAGGTGCAGCCCAATGGCGGGCGTATCCGGATCAAGACGTTCTACGAGCATTCGCTGAGCCTGCGCGGGGCAAGCGGGCAGGATGTGGCGCTGCCGATCCATGTCGAGATCATCGATGATGGTCCCGGTATCCCGCTCGAGATTGCCGACGAGATCTTCGACCCTTTCGTGTCGGGGCGCGAGAACGGGACCGGGCTGGGGCTGGCGCTGGTCTCGAAGATCATCGCGGCACATGACGGCTGGATCACGGTCGAGAGCAGACCTGGGCGGACCGTGTTCCGCATTTCGTTACCGCGCGCGG
The DNA here is from genome assembly GCA_007128135.1 of Paracoccaceae bacterium. Taxonomy (GTDB): domain Bacteria; phylum Pseudomonadota; class Alphaproteobacteria; order Rhodobacterales; family Rhodobacteraceae; genus Roseinatronobacter. The sequence goes on from SKYA01000133.1 coordinate 5,772, forward strand.
CGGAAGGCGACTGAAAGCAAGGAGTGTCCTGATGGACGGCACAATACTGGTGGCAGATGACGACCGCACGATCCGCACGGTCCTGACACAGGCCTTCACGCGGGCTGGCTGCAAGGTGCATGCCACCTCCAGCCTGACCACGCTGATGCGCTGGGTCGAGGAGGGAAGGGGAGATCTGGTCATCACCGACGTGATGATGCCCGATGGCAATGGCATCGAGATGATCCCCAAGATCGCGCAGGAGCGGCCCGATCTGCCGGTGATCGTGATTTCAGCGCAGAACACGATCATGACGGCGATCCAGGCCAATGAGGTCGAGGCGCATGACTACCTGCCCAAGCCCTTCGACCTGCCGGACCTGCTTAAGCGCGCAGGCACGGCGATGAAGAACCGCCGCCTTGTTGCAGCCAGCGAGGCGCCGCCTCGGCCGACTGCGGCCCCGCGCGGGGACATGCTGAGCATGGAGGCGATGCCCCTTGTCGGGCGCACGCCCGCCATGCAGGAACTCTATCGGCTGATCGCGCGGGTCATCAACTCAACCATGCCGGTGCTGATCATCGGAGAGTCGGGCACCGGCAAGTCACTGATCGCGCGCACGCTGCATGACCTCTCGGACCGGCGCAACCAGCCTTTCGTGACCGCTTCTGCCGAGGATCTGCACTCATCGGACGGGGCGCAGGCGCTCTTGTCGCGGGTGCGCGGCGGCACGCTTCTGTTCGACGAACTTACCGCCTATGATACCGACGCGCAGCTGCGCGCCGCGCGGCTGCTCGATGGTCTTCCCGAGGACGGGCCGCGCATCATGGCCACGGCGCAGGGCAATCTGACGCGCGCGCTCGCCGAGGGCGCCCTGCGCGAGGATCTCTATTACCGGCTGGGCGGCGTGGTGCTGAACGTGCCGGCGCTGCGCGAGCGTATCGACGATCTGGAGCCGCTCTCCGAGCATTTCCTGTCGCAGGCCGCCGACGAGGGCGCGAGCCTGCGCAAGCTCTCGCCCGAGGCAATGGAACTGGTGCGCAGCTATTCCTGGCCTGGCAATGTCCGGCAGTTGCAGAACACGCTGCGCCGTCTGGGGCTTACCAGTTCCGCCCCGCTCATCAGCCGTTCAGAGATCGAGGGCGCGCTTCAAAGCCAGCCGAGTGCTGCGGTCGTGGGCGAGCGCTTCACCGACGAGACGCTCTCCGAGTCGGTCGGGCGGCACCTGCGGCGCTATTTCGACCTGCACGGGCAGGACCTGCCGCCACCGGGTCTGTATGGCCGGATCCTGCGCGAGATGGAGATTCCGCTTATCGAGATCGCGCTTGATGCGACCGGGGGCAATCAGGCGCGCTGCGCCGATCTGCTGGGCATCAATCGCAACACGCTGCGTAAGAAGATCACCGAGCTGGATATCGCCGTATCGCGGCGCCGCAAGCTGGCCTGAGCGCAGATGCACGGAGTTTTGATGTAGAATTACCACATATCCTGTGGCACTCTTGTCGCGCATGGCGTGGAGTTGGGGCCTGAGCGTGCAGGCAGTGAGGGATTTGTGACAGAGCTGCCACCAAGCAGGACATCGTTTTTGGACTGGGTCCGCGCGGCGACCCCTGACCGGCGCATGGCCAATGCTGTCAATCTTCTGCTTGTGCTTCTGGGCCCGGTTCTGGTGTTGCTGACCCTGCTGGCGCTGGGGCCTCTGGACGGACTGTTCGCGTCGCGCGGGCTGTTGCTGATCCTGCTCGCGGATTTGGTCTATGTACTCATCATTGCCGCGCTGGTTGCGATTCGGGTGGCGCGGCTCATAGCCGCACGGCGGTCCGAATCGGCGGGGTCGAAACTCCACCTGCGCCTCTCGACCCTCTTTGCCACGATCGCGCTGGTGCCGACGGTGACCGTGGCGATCTTTGCCACTGTCACCCTGAATGTGGGGCTGGAAGGGTGGTTTTCGGACCGGGTGCAGCGGGTGCTGGGCAATTCGCTGGCCGCGGCCGAAGCCTATGAGTTCGAGCAGGAGCGGGATCTGCGCATCGATACCGAACAGCTTGCCGCCTATCTCGAAACCGTGCGCCGTGTCTTTCCGCTGATCGAGGACGGCACGCTGCGCCAGCTTCTGTCAGAGGCGCAGGCGCAGGTGCAGCGCGGGTTGCGGGTCGCCTTCATCATCGATGGCTCAGGCGAGATCCGCGCCCGTGGCGAACGCTCCTACCGGTTCAATTTCACCCCGCCCACCGAGGAACAGATCGTGCAGGCCCGTGATGGGGTGGTCGTCATCAAGGACTGGCCGAGCAACGAGTTTCGCGCCATGCGCGCGTTGGACGGCTTTTTTGACCGATATCTCTATGTTGCGCGCGATGTCGATGGCGAGATCCTGAGCCTGCTGGACGAGACGCGCGACACGGTCATGTTCTACCAGCAACTCGAGCGTGAGCGCGGGCAGTTGCTGTTCCAGTTCGGTGCGATCTATCTGGGCTTTGCGATGATCCTGATCCTGGGCTCGATCTGGCTGGGCTTGAGTTTTGCCGAACGCCTGGCGCGCCCGGTCGGGCGTCTGGCCGAGGCGGCCGAACAGGTCGGGGCAGGGGATCTGGATGTCCGCGTGCATGTCGCCCGCGACGATGACGAGATAGCCCTGCTGGGACGCGTGTTCAACCAGATGACGCACCAGCTCAAGGGCCAGCGCGAGACGCTGCTGGAAAACAACCGCCAGATCGAGGCACGGCGGCGGCTGTTCGACTCGGTTCTGGGTTCGGTGACAGCAGGGGTGATCGGGTTGGATGCCAAGGGGCGGCTGGAATTCATCAACCGTGCGGCAGAGTCCATGGTCTCGGTCGAGGGTGGCGCGGTGCTGGGGGAGCAGCTGGTGCAGGCCGTGCCCGAATTCGCCCCGCTGCTGGAACGGTTGCGCGCCAGCCCGGCGCTGCTTGGCAGGGTGCAGGAAGAGCTCAGGCTCTCGCGAGAGGGGCGGTTGGAGACGCTGCTGGTACGCCTTGCCGAGCGGCGGCGCAGCGATGGGCGGCTCGAGGGCTATGTGGTGGCCTTTGACGACGTGACCGAACTGGTCTCGGCGCAGCGGATGGCCGCGTGGGGCGATGTCGCGCGGCGCATCGCGCACGAGATCAAGAACCCGCTGACGCCGATCCAGCTTTCGGCCGAGCGCATCGAACGCAAGTTTGCGCGCAGGCTGGACGAGCAGGATGCCGAGAGCCTCGCGCAGCTGACATCGGTGATCGTGCGCCAGACCAATGACCTGCGCCGCATCGTCGATGAGTTTTCGCGCTTCGCCCGTATGCCCGAGCCCGACCGGCGCGCGCATGATCTGGTGGCCATCCTGCGCGACTGTGCGCTGCTTCAGGAGAGCGGCCAGCCGGAGGTGCGCTTCGTTCTCGCGCTGCCAGAGGCACCCGTGGTGGTCAGGGTCGATGACACGATGATGGCGCAGGCCTTTACCAATCTGATCAAGAATGCGGGAGAGGCGATCGAGACCAGGCGCGCGGCGGGCGTGCCCGATGACTTTCAGCCTGAGATCCGGGTCAGTTTCGAAGAGGGCCCGAACGATCTTTGTATCACTATTTGCGATAACGGCATCGGCCTGCCCGAGGACCGCGCGCGGCTGTTTGAGCCCTATGTCACCACGCGCGCCGAGGGCACCGGACTGGGCCTGTCGATCGTGCGGAAGATCATCGAGGAGCACGGGGGCAGCCTGCGACTTTCGGATGCACCGGTATTTGACGGCAATGACCATTTCGGGGCGATGGCGGTCATTCGTATGCCGCGTCTCGCACCCGCAGAGGAAGGAGCAGATGTGATGCATCGTCTGGTGGAACAGGACACATGAGTGATATTCTGATTGTCGATGACGAACGCGATATCCGGGCACTGATAGCCGATATCCTGCAGGATGAAGGCTACTCGACCCGGCTTGCCGCCAATTCCGACGAGGCCATGGCCGAGGTCAACGCCAACCCGCCTGCAATGCTGATCCTCGATATCTGGCTCAAGGACAGCAAGATGGACGGGATCGACATCCTGATGACCGTGAAGCGCTCGAACCCGGACATTCCCATTGTCATCATCTCCGGGCATGGCAATGTCGAGATTGCGGTCGCCGCGATCAAGCAGGGCGCCTATGATTTCATCGAGAAACCCTTCAACATCGACAAGCTGATGGTGGTGATCAGCCGTGCGATGGAGGCGTCGCGCCTGCGACGCGAGAATCTGGCACTCAAGCGGCGCGAGACGAATGCGGCGCAGATGCTGGGCGAGAGCAATGCCTTTCGCAACCTGCTCACGCATCTCGACAAGGTCACCCAGTCGAATGCCCGCATCATGTTCACCGGCCCCCCGGGGAGCGGCAAGGAAGCCGCCGCCCGATATGTTCATGAGCATTCCGACCGCGCCGCTGCGCCTTTTGTCTGCGTCTCCTCGGCCACGGTCGAGCCCGAGCGCATGGAGGAAGTGCTCTTCGGGCGCGAGAGTTCCGAGCGGGGGGTCGAGCCGGGGCTTCTGGAACAGGCGCATGGCGGGGTCGTCTACCTTGACGAGGTGGCGGATATGCCCATGGGCACGCAATCCAAGATCCTGCGCGTCCTGGTCGAGCAGCAGTTCACGCGCGTGGGCGGAAGCGACAAGGTGCGGGTCGATCTGCGGGTGGTATCGGCCACCACTCAGGATCTGGCCACGCGGGTGCGCGAGGGACTGTTTCGCCAGGAACTCTTTGACCGACTCAGTGTGGTGCCGATCCGGGTTCCCGGGCTGGAAGAGCGCTGCGAGGACATTCCGCATCTGGCCGAATACTTCATCGAGGAGTTGCACCGCATGCAGGGGCTGGCGAGGCGCCCGCTCTCCGAGGCTGCGCGCGCACATCTTCAGACCATGCGCTGGCCCGGCAATATCCGTCAGTTGCGCAATGTGATCGAGCGCGCGATGATCCTTGGCGAGGCGGGCGCACCCATCGATATCCGTGACCTCCAGACCGAGGCCGCCACAGCGGATGTCGGAAACGAGACCAAGATCGTGCTCTCGGGCAGCCTGACGACCCTGCCATTGCGCGAGGCGCGCGAAATGTTCGAGCGCGAATATCTGCTCTCGCAGATTCAACGATTCGGCGGAAATATCAGCCGCACGGCGAGTTTCGTCGGCATGGAGCGCTCGGCGCTGCATCGCAAGCTGAAATCGCTTGGGGTGAGTGCACCCAAACTCTCCGAGATGAAAGGGTGAGACGGCGGATCTGCGCAACCCGGCAACCGGTCATGGACGTCCACTGCCGGAGACCGGACCGGACGCGGCGGCGTCGTTGCCGGGCGGCTGACCCGTCCGGGCTGCCGGGTGTCCGGCCGCTGTCACCGCCGGAAGGATGCCGCCCGCGGCCTTTCGAGAAGACTTGCGCCGGGCCGGACAGTCTGACACGACAGGGACCAGGGCGCGGGCGACAAGGAGCGGTGAAGCGATGAAGGTGATCGTCTGCGGGGCCGGCCAGGTGGGCTGGCAGATCGCGCGCCATCTCTCGGGCGAGCGCAATGACGTGACGATCGTGGACAGCAAGCCCGAGCTTGTCCGTCGCGCCACAGATGCGCTTGATGTGCAGGGCGTCGTTGGCTATGCGAGCTACCCCAAGGTGCTGGAACAGGCCGGGGCGCGCGATGCCGACATGGTCATTGCAGCAACCTATTCCGACGAGGTGAACATGGTGACCTGTCAGGTCGCCCATTCGGTCTTTGGCGTCACCCGCAAGATCGCCCGCCTGCGCGAGCAATCTTATCTCGACCCGCTCTATTCAGACCTTTTCCGCCGCGACCACATGCCGATTGATGTCATCATCAGCCCCGAGCGGGAAGTCAGTCAGGCCGCGCTCAAGCGCGTGGCCTATCCGGCGGCTTTCGATGTGCATGAGTATTTCGAGGGCAAGGCAATCCTGATCGGGCTGCAGCTCGATCAGGATTGCTCGGTGCTGAACACATCGCTGCGTGAATTGTCGGAGCTTTTCCCGAGCCTGCGCATCATGGTGGCAGGTGTTCGGCGCGGCAAGCGTCTGTTCGCGCCCGAGCCCGAGGACCAGCTCTATGCCGGAGATCAGGTCTATGTGCTCAGCGATGCCCGCGACGTGCCGCGCACCTTCGAGGTCTTCGGCAAGGCCCCCCAGCCGCAGGACCGGGTGCTGATCGTGGGGGCTGGCAATGTGGGGCTTGCGGTGGCGCGCATTCTCGAGAACCAGCCCCGGCGGGTGCGCGTCAAGGTGATCGAGCGCGATCGCGCCCGCGCCGAGATTGCCGCCGATGCGCTGGAACGATCGATCGTGCTGCATGGCGACGGCATGGATGCCATCCTTCTGGAAGAGGCGGGCGTGGCGAAGGCGGGCGCCGTGCTGCTGCTGACCGATGACGACCGCACCAACCTGCTGGCCGCCGTGCGCGCGAAATCCATGGGAGCAAGGCTTGCCATTTCGCTGATCAACGACCCCGGCATGGTGCCGCTGGCCGACGCCACCGGCATTGACGCGCATATCAACCCGCGCGCGCTTACGGTGTCGTCCATCCTGCGCCATGTACGCCATGGCAAGGTGCGCTCGGTCTATCTGCTGGGCGACCGCGAGGCCGAGGTGATCGAGGCGCAGGTTCTGGCCACATCGGCGATGTGCGACGCGCGGGTGCGCGACATTGCCTTTCCCGAAGGCGCCTTGCTGATCGGCGTGTTGCGACAAGGGGGGTTCCTGCGCCCCACGGGTGACACGATTCTGCGCGAGGGCGATCTGGTGGTGATCTTCTCGCTGACGGCGGATGTATCCAAGGTCGATGAATTGCTGCAGGTTGCGGTCGAGTTCTTCTGAGCGTCCGCCACCAGCCCGGAGTCAGAGCATGGAGCGCAGGTCACGCGGCACGGTTATCATGGTGGCCCTGATCGGGCTCACGGCGCTGGCGATGCTTCTGCCGGCAGCGGTGGGCTTTACCTTGCGCGAACTGGCGCTTGCGCGGGCCTTTCTCTATTCGGCGCTTCTGCTGGCATGTATTGCGGTGCTGATCCATCTGGCCAGTCGGGGGCCTCGGGTAAGCAGCGTTGCATTTTCGCACCCGTTCTACCATCTTACACTTGCCTATCTGCTGCTCCCGGCGTTGATGGCTGTCCCGATGACCGAGGCCGTCCCGGGGATGCGCTTTCTTGATGCCTGGTTCGAGATGGTGTCGGCCTTCACCACGACGGGCGCCAGCGTGATCGAGGGGCCGGGCACGCTGAGCCTGCATCTCTGGCGCGCACTCGTCGGCTGGGGCGGCGGCCTGTTCGTTCTGGTAACTGTGATGGCGCTGCTTGCCCCTGTCAATCTGGGAGGGTTCGAGCTGTTCCGCGCGCCCTCGAGAACATCGCACCTGTTGAGGGGCGAGGTCACATCGGATGCGACGGCGCGCCCTGATGAGGCTTATGCCGACAAGAGCGTTGCAAGGCTGCACGACCAGTTGCGCCTGATCGGACCTGTCTATCTGGGGCTGACACTGGTGCTCTGGGTTGGGCTTTCGATTGCCGGAAATCCGCCCCTTCTGGCGCTTATGCTGGCCATGTCAACGATATCGACCTCGGGGATCGCACCCGACCCGGTTCTGGGCGGAGGCGCCTCGGAAGGGCTGATCGCACTGGCGCTGCTCTTTGCACTGACACGCAGGTTCTGGCCCGGGGCAGCGGCAATTTCCGGTCAGGAGGCACTGTGGCGAGACCCGGAACTGCGGCTGGGCGGCGCGGTTCTGGTGCTGATTGTTGCGGCGATGGGACTGTTGCTGATCGTGCAGGGCGGCAGCGATGGGCCGGCGGCGTTTCTGGCCGGTATCTGGGCCATCGTCTTTACCAGCCTTTCCTTCCTGACGACGACCGGCTTCATTAGCGGAACCCTGGCCGAAGACGGGGGCGTCTTTGCGGGACCTGCGGGGATTGCCCTTCTCGGGCTGGCGATGATCGGCGGCGGGGTCGCGACCACGGCAGGCGGGCTGAAGCTGATGCGGGTGTTCGCCCTGTTCTGGCAGGCGCGCTTCGAGTTGGCGAAACTGGTTCATCCGCAGGATGTGGGCGGCGACGGTCCGCGCCTGCGCGGGTTGCGCACCGAAGGGGCACTTGCGGCATGGCTGTTCCTGATGATCTTCATCTTTGCGCTCATGGCGATGACAGCGGTGCTGACCCTCAGTGGCGAGGTGCTTGAAGATGCCATGGTCTATGCCGTGGCGGCGCTGACCACCACCGGCCCGCTCGCGCGGATCGTCGCGCCAGAGCCGCTGTCATGGGCCGGGCTTGGCGATCTGGCCAAGGCAGCGCTCGCCTTTGGCATGGTCCTTGGGCGGCTGGAACTGCTCTTGCTGCTATCGGTCTTCTGGCGGCGCTGAACATGCGAACCCATCATGTCTGCCGCAACAAAATTGCGTAGCCTCTGAAATTTCCGCCCGGAGGGGCTGGAAGTTTCGCCAAACCCGATCCATAGTTACATGATAGGGAGACAAGGCTCCTTGCGTACACCAAACACGCCCAGCAAAAAGGCAAGCGCATGGCCAATGATAAACAGAACCTGCAAGACGCATTTCTCAACCATGTCCGCAAGAACAAGGTTCCAGTGACGGTTTTTCTGATTAACGGGGTCAAACTTCAGGGCGTGATCACCTGGTTTGACAATTTCTGCGTGCTCCTGCGCCGCGACGGACAAAGCCAGCTTGTCTACAAGCATGCGATCTCGACCATCATGCCCGGTCAGCCGATCTCGCTCTACGAGGGTGACGGCTGAGTAAGGGCTTGGCAGTCGATCGGGGCGATGCCGGGCCAGTAACCCGCGCATTGGTGTTGCATCCTGACATTCGCACGGCGCCCTCCGCGCGGCTTCCCGAGAATGCACTGGCCGAAGCCATCGCGCTCGCGCAGGCCCTGCCCGGGCTGGAAGTGGTCGAGGGGCTGATCGTGCGCCTGCCCAAGGCGAAGGCCGGGATGCTCTTCGGGTCGGGCAAGGTGGGGGAACTCGGCGCGGCGATCAGGGCCGCTGATGTCGAACTGGTGCTGATAGACGGCCCGGTAACGCCTGTGCAGCAGCGCAACCTGGAACGCGAGTGGGACGTGAAACTGCTCGACCGCACCGGGCTCATCCTTGAAATATTCGCGGATCGTGCCCGCACGCGCGAGGGGGTCTTGCAGGTGGAACTGGCCGCGCTCAGCTATCAGCGCACGCGGCTGGTGCGGGCCTGGACCCATCTCGAGCGCCAGCGCGGGGGGCTGGGGTTCGTCGGCGGTCCGGGCGAGACGCAGATCGAGGCCGACCGCCGTGCCATCGACACGCAGATGGTACGCCTGCGCCGCCAACTGGAAAAGGTGTCCAGGACGCGCGAATTGCACCGCGCCGCGCGGCGGAAGGTGCCGTTTCCGGTGGTGGCGCTTGTGGGCTACACCAATGCGGGCAAATCGACATTGTTCAACCGGCTGACCGGGGCGAATGTGCTGGCCAGGGACATGCTCTTTGCAACACTTGACCCGACCATGCGCGCGGTCCGGCTGCCCATGGGAAAGGATGTGATCCTGTCCGACACCGTGGGGTTCATCTCGGACCTGCCGACGCAGCTGGTGGCGGCGTTTCGTGCCACGCTGGAAGAGGTGCTCGAGGCCGATCTGATCGTGCATGTCCGCGACATCGCCCATCCCGAGACCGAGGAGCAGGCGCGCAATGTGCGCGATATTCTGGCCGATCTGGGCGTCGGGCCGCAGACCGCGCTTATCGAGTTGTGGAACAAGGCCGACCTGCTGCCCGAGGCGCAGCGCGCTGCGCTTGCCCAGCGGGCCGGGGCGCGGGATGATGTGTTTCTTGGCTCGGCAGTGACGGGGGAAGGGCTGGAGGCGCTGTTTGCCGTCATGACTGCGTTGCTTGACGACACCCGCCATTCCGCCGAACTGGATCTGACCTATGCCGAAGGGCGCGCACGGGCCTGGCTGCATGCGCATGTGCAGGTCATCGAGGAGCGCGAGACCGACACCGGCCATCACATTCAGGTGGTCTGGACCGACCGCCAGAAGCGCAGTTTCGAAAGCCTGCGCAGATCTTCCTGAGCCTTGCGTCCCTGCCGGGCGGGTATTAACCAATTATGGCATGCTTTGGGCGCCCTGTCCTTTTTCGCCGCAATTCATCGTTTTTTAACCAAAATCTCTCCCAAGCCAGAACACAGTTAATGGCGACATTGGTCTGCAGAGCCCAGAACAGGATTCTCGCCATGAGCTACCACGGTTCCATCGTCGTTCAGTCCCTCCTTGCCGGCGCGCGCAATTGCGCAGCGGAATCGCTGCAGCCCGCTGGTGTCCACAGCCATCTGGACACGCTCATCTCGCTGATCCGCCGCACGACAGGGGCCTTGTCTGTTCTTGTGCAGTTCGAGGGTGACGCACCCCAGCCGGTCGCCATCGGGCTCGACTGCATCGAGGCGAAACTGATGCGCGGCCGCAAGCGCGTCGGCATGCTGCGGGCCTTCGGGCAGGACTTCGCCCCCGAGGTCACGACCTTGCTGCAGGATTTCGCCAGGCTCATCGTCGAGCAGAACGACCTTTGGGCACAGGCCCATCTCGATGCGCTGACGGGAGCGCTGACTCGCCGCGCCTTCGCCGATGATCTGGAGCGCGCTGTCGCCTCGTACCGGCGCAAGGGAGCTGATTGCAGCCTGATCATGTTCGACCTCGACCATTTCAAGCAGGTCAATGACACCCATGGCCATCTGGCCGGTGATGCGGTGCTGCGTGCGGTCGGCCGGTTGGTGAAGCGTGAATTGCGCGCCGAGGACCGTTTCGGTCGTCTGGGCGGCGAGGAGTTTGGCGTGCTGGTCTCGGCCGATGTCGAGACCGCTACAGAGATTGCCGAGCGGCTGCGCCTGGCCATCTCGGCTGCCGTGGTCGATGGGTTCGAGGATATCCGCTTTACCGCAAGCATGGGCGTTGCCGGCTGCGACATCGAGACCGACTCGGTCATGGCGCTGATGTCCAAGGCTGACGAGCGGCTCTATTCCGCCAAGCGCAATGGCCGCAACAAGGTCTGCACCGGCCCGGTGCGCCACCGTGCGATGCCCTATAATTGATCGGCGCTCGCGCGCAAGCGCGGCGCGATCCTGCCCGTTTCTGTCCCAATCCTGAAATTGGGGCTTTGAATGTCGCGTGATAATCCATAAATGACATGCGTATGGGACTGCGTCATGCAACCGATGGCGCGGCATAGGGAGACACGCATGCTGAACAATATTGGCCCCGCCGGTCTTATCCTGATCGCGATTGTGGTGCTCGTGCTTTTCGGGCGCGGCAAGGTCGCTGGTCTGATGGGTGAAGTCGGAAAGGGGATCACCTCGTTCAAGAAGGGTCTGAAGGACGAGACCAGCGAGATCGAGAAATCTGACGCCGAGGCCGCCAAGACGGCTCGTGACGTGACACCCGAGGCCGACAAGGACAAGGCTTGACGCCCTTGCGGCGCAGCAGGGCGGGCAGGGCCGCAATCGCGGCGCTGCAGCAAAGGGACAGTCATGTTTGACCTCGGCTGGACAGAGCTTCTGGTGGTCGGAATTGTGGCGCTGATCGTGGTGGGCCCCAAGGACCTGCCAAAGATGTTCCGCACACTCGGCCAGTTCATGGCCAAGGCCCGCGCCATGGCGCGCGAATTTCAGCGCGCGATGGATGATGCCGCCGATGCCTCGGGGGTCAAGGATGTGGCGCGCGATCTCAAGCAGGCCACCGACCCGCAGGGCATGGGGCTGGACGAGTTGAACAAGCTCAAGTCATGGGACCCTCTGCGCGAGGATACCAAGGCCGATGGCAAGACCAAGGGCAAGCGCGCGGGCAGGGCAAAACCCGGCTCCGATCCCGATGGAGAGGATGAGGCGGCGCTTGACCGCATCTCGGCCGAAATGGAAGCCTTGCGTCGCGAACGTTCCGGCTCCGGGGCGAACAGTGCGGGCGGAGGTGTCGCCACTCCGGCCACGCCTGCGGCCGGTTCCGGGGACGCTCAGGCCAGCGATCCGGGGCCAGATACCCCCGCTTCTTCCCCGACCGCAGATGTGTCCAAGACCAAGGCACCATGAACCAGATGAATCGTCCCGACGAAATCGATGACAAGGGCGCGCCTCTGATCGAGCATCTCTCCGAGCTGCGCTCGCGGCTCATAAAGTCGGTGCTGGCCTTTGTTGTCGGGATGGTGCTGTGCTTCACCGTTGCCACGCCGATCTTCAACTTCCTGACCGCTCCGCTCTGCGATGCGCTGGCCTCGCGCGGGCAGGATTGCGACCTGATCTTCATCAGCCCGCAGGAAGGCTTTTTCGTGGCCATCAAGGTCTCGATCCTGGGCGGCTTCATGCTGGCCTTTCCGGTAATCGCGGCGCAGATGTGGCGGTTCGTGGCGCCCGGGCTCTACCGGTCGGAAAAGAATGCCTTTCTGCCCTTCCTTGTCGCCTCTCCCTTCATGTTTCTGCTGGGCGCGTCCTTTGCCTTCTATGTAGTCACGCCGCTGGCCTATAACTTCTTCCTTGGCTTCCAGCAATTCGGCGCAGGTGGCGAGGCAGTGGAAGGGGTGCCGGGTGCCGCTCCGCTCTCGGTGGTATTCCAGGGCTCGGCGCAGGAGTATCTGAACCTCACGATCAAGTTTATCGTTGCCTTTGGCCTGTGTTTCCAGTTGCCGGTCCTGCTGACCCTGATGGGCAAGGCGGGACTGGTGTCCGAGCGCGGGCTGCGCGCCGGACGAAAATGGGCAATCGTGGGCATCCTGACGCTTGCGGCACTGGTCACGCCACCCGATGTCATCACACAGCTCATCCTGTTTGTCGTGGTTTACGGGCTTTACGAGATCTCGATCCGGCTGGTCGGCCATGTCGAGCGCAAGCGCAACGAGAAGTTGCGCCGCGAGGGTCTGCTTGACGAGGATGACGAGGTCTTCGTGGATGAGATGGAAGACGAGAAATGAACCATCCTCCGGAATGGTCGGCCCTTTCGGCGGAAAACCTTCGCCGGATCGCCGATGCGCTGGAGCGTATTGCGCCCGCGCCTGCTCCTGCACCTGACCTCAGTCAGTCCGAAGCCTTTGTCTGGCATGTCGCCCCCGACCGGCTGCAAGCCGTTGCCGAGGTCAACCGCGTGGCGCTTGATCTGCTGCTCGGCATCGGACGGGCGCGCGATACGCTTCTGGCCAATACACGGCAGTTTGCGCGCGGCCTGCCGGCGAACAATGCGCTGCTGTGGGGCGCGCGCGGCATGGGGAAATCCTCGCTGGTCAAGGCAGTCCACGCAGCGGTGGCCGCCGAGAGCCCCGATGCGCAGTTGAAACTGGTCGAGATTCAGCGCGAGGACCTTCCCTCGATCGGCCGGTTGATGGGGCACCTGGGCAGGGCCGAGGCACGGGTGATCCTGTTCTGTGACGATCTGTCCTTCAGCCATGACGATCAGCATTACAAGTCGCTCAAGGCCGTGCTTGACGGCGGCATCGAGGGGCGGCCCGGTAATGTCGTGCTCTACGCGACCTCGAACCGCCGCCATCTGATGCCACGCGACATGATCGAGAACGAGCGCTCGAGCGCCATTTCACCTTCGGAAGCGGTCGAGGAGAAGGTTTCGCTTTCGGACCGATTTGGCCTGTGGCTGGGTTTCCATCCTTGCGGGCAGGACGAGTATCTGGCGATGATCGAGGGCTATTGCGCAGCCTATGGCGTGCGGATCGCACCCGAGCGCCTGCGTGCCGAGGCAATCGAATGGCAGGCCACGCGCGGCGGGCGCTCGGGGCGTGTGGCCTGGCAGTTCTTTACCGATCTCGCAGGGCGCGAGGGAGTGCGGATCTGAGAGCTGGGCCTGAGGAGCGGCGGCCCTGTCACCATTGTCGGTCTGACCAATAAGGCAACAAGCGCGACCTCCCAGCCTCAAGGGACCATGCATACCCTCTTGAGAACCCCCTCTGGATATCTTGGCAGGAATGAAATCAGGGATCCGCCGAGGCGAGGATCGCGTCGATCATCGCCTGATTGCCGCGTGAGAATTCGAGCGGGCAGGCGAAGGGAGTGCCGGTTTCGGCGCTGGTGACGAAGTTTTCGATCATCAGCGTATATTGCTGAACATTGTTGAAACGCTCGATCCGGGCTTGTCCACCGGCCTGCCATTCCAGGACCGTATCGCCATAGACCTGCCCGTTGAAGGGTGCGCTCAGATGCAGCCAGCCATCCTGACCGTGAAAGGTCATGTATTGCCGCCGGGTCTGCATCATGCCGCAATAGAACGACATCGAGAAACCCGGGAAATCTGCCCAGACGCGGGCAAACATATCGACGCCGTTCCGCCAGCGGATATCTGACCGCAGGCGGGTTGGCTCTTGCCCGGTGGCCATGCGGGTTGTGATGCAGGGATAGACGCCGACATCGCGCAATCCGCCACCGCCCATATCTGCCTGATAGCGGATATTCGCGTGGTCGCGATTGGTATAGGTGAAACAGCCCTCGACATGTTCGAGCGGGCCGATCACGCACTCGTCGAGAAGGGAGCGGACCCGCGCCCATTGCGGATGATGCGCGACCATGAAGGCTTCGGCAATGAGGCGCCCGGTCCTGTCGCGCGCGGCAACAAGCTGGTCTATCTCTGTGGCGGCAAGTGCGATGGGCTTTTCGCAGAGCACATGCTTGCCCGCTTCTGCCGCGCGCAGGGACCAGGCGACATGCAGATGGTTTGGCAGCGGAATATAGACGGCGTCGATATCGGGGTCGTCCAGCAGCGCATCATAGCTGTCAAGAACCCGCAATCCCGGCACCAGTTCGCGAAAGGGCGTGGCACGGGCTGGCGTGCGGGTGGCCAGTGCACACAGTTCGGCCCCGCGCGCAAGCTGTATTGCAGGCGCAAGCTCGGTGAGTGCAATCCGGGCCGCCCCCAGAATTCCCCATCGCATTGCAGCCTCCTGTGCCGTCCGAAAGAGCACCATCTTACGCAAGGCCCCGCGATATGCAACGCCGCGGCATTGACGCCTTGATGTGGCCGGATTAGGGCAGGGGCAGCAAGCAAGGGCTGGGACCGATGAACCTGTTTTCCGAGATACGTGCACTGGTGATCACCTGTCTGGACCGCATGGCGGCAGATGGCGCGCTTCCGATGGGGCTTGATACGGCGAATGTCGCCGTCGAGCCGCCGCGTGACCCCGCGCATGGCGATATGGCGACCAATGCGGCGATGGTGCTGGCCAAGCCGGCAGCCATGGCGCCGCGCGCCATTGCCGAGGCACTGGCCGCACGGCTGGTAGCGGATGAACGGGTTGCGAGCGCCGAGGTGGCAGGGCCCGGCTTTCTAAACCTGCGGCTGGCTGATTCCGTCTGGCAGCAGCTTGTCGCCACGGCGCTGACGCAGGGCGCGGGTTTCGGTCGCTCGGGGATGGGGCAGGGGCTGCGGGTGAATGTGGAATTCGTCTCGGCGAACCCGACGGGGCCGATGCATGTGGGCCATACGCGCGGGGCGGTGGTGGGCGATGCCTTGTGCAACCTGCTGGCCTTTGCGGGATATGATGTGACGCGCGAATATTACATCAATGACGGCGGCGCGCAGGTCGATGTGCTGGCGCGTTCGGCATATGAGCGCTACCGCGAGGCGCATGGGCTGAGCCCCGAGATTGCCGAGGGTCTCTATCCAGGCGAATATCTGATCGAGGTGGGCGAGGCGCTGAAGGCAGAGTTCGAGGACCGTTTTCTTGAGCAGCCGGAATCCATCTGGCTGGAGCCGATCCGTGACTTTGCCACCGACCGCATGATGGCCATGATCCGCGCCGACCTGGCCGCACTGGGCGTGACCATGGATGTCTATTCCTCGGAAAAGGCGCTTTATGGCACTGGTCGGATCGAAGCCGCCATCGAGCGGCTGCGCGCCGAGGGGTTGATCTATACCGGTGTTCTCGAGCCGCCCAAGGGCAAGACACCCGAGGATTGGGAGCCGCGCGAGCAGACCCTGTTCCGCTCGACCGAGCATGGCGATGATGTGGACCGTCCGATCATGAAATCCGATGGCAGCTGGACCTATTTCGCCCCCGACATCGCCTATCACCATGACAAGATATCGCGCGGCTTTGACATGCTGATCGATATTTTCGGGGCCGATCATGGCGGTTATGTCAAACGCATGAAGGCCGCCGTGGCGGCGCTCTCGTCAGGTCAGGTGCCGCTTGACATCAAGCTGATCCAGCTTGTGAAGCTCTACAAGAATGGCGAGCCTTTCAAGATGTCGAAACGCGCGGGCACCTTTGTCACCCTGCGCGACGTGGTCGAGGAGGTGGGCGCCGATGTGACCCGCTTCGTGATGCTCACGCGCAAGAATGACGCGGCACTGGACTTCGACTTCGACAAGGTGCTGGAGCAGTCGCGCGACAATCCCGTATTCTATGTGCAATATGCGAATGCGCGCGTGCACTCGGTCCTGCGCAAGGCCACCGAGGCCGGGGTGGATGTTGCGGACGCTGCACTTGCCGCCGCCGGGTTGTCCCGGCTCGATCACGAGGCCGAGTTGGCGCTGATGCGCAAGATCGCCGAATGGCCCCGCATCGTGGAGCTTGCCGCACGCACGCAGGAGCCGCATCGCATTGCGGGCTATCTCTCGGAACTGGCCGCCGAGTTCCACGGATTATGGAACCGGGGCAATGATCTGCCCGCCCTGCGCTTTGTTCAGGAGGGCGATCGCGCAACAACATGTGCAAAAATCGCCCTTGCGCGTGCGACAGGCGTTGTGATTTCTGCTGGTCTTGCTATCTTGGGAGTCACGCCGGTCGAGGAAATGCGCTAGAAAACCGCGACTTGACAGGCTCATTTACCGCCATGTTCCTGCGTGCGGGGCCATGACGAAAAACAAAAGGCGCGAAAAGCGTCATTTCTGGCAGTGTCGGGCAGACACCTTGCCGCTGAGAGATGAGTGAACGGGCGTCGGACGAGTATGTCTGGTGCTTCAGTGAGGCAGGCATGGATAACAACAGGTTTTTTCCGGCGCCGGGTGCGCCCGATTTCACGGCGCATCACTATCGTGCGCCCGCGCCTTACGATCCCTCTGGCCATAAGTCTCTGTCGCATGCATCGCCCTACCCGGAACCCTATGCGACGGGTTACGCCCCTCAGGGTGACCATGCCTTTTCGCCCCAGCTCTTCCAGAACCCCTATGCGGCCTATCCCGGACAGACAGCCTATCCGGGCCAGGCGGCGGCGCCGGCATATTACGACCAGTCAGTGAACCGGGGCGCGGGCCCTTTTGACGGGCAGGGGACTGCGGCACCATTGTCCCTGGCGGGTGTAACCCATGCCTTGGGCGCAGTGCTCTCGGTCGCACTGATCCTCGGCGCAGGGAACTGGGCCTGGAACCTTATGCAGCGCGATGTGGCTGGCGTTCCGGTGGTGCGTGCGCTCGAAGGCCCTGTGCGCGTGATGCCCGAGGATCCCGGTGGTCGGCAGGCGGCGCATCAGGGGCTGTCAGTCAACGAACTCGCCGCCGCGCGTGAGGACACGCCGCGTGAACAGATCGTTCTGGCTCCACCGCCGCTGGAATTGCCTGCAGACGATATCCTCCCCCCGGCCAGAGTGCAGCCCGAGCGCTCTGAGCCGGATAATGCGCAGCCAATCCCGGTTGCGCTTACGCAAGAGATCAGCGTACCGCAGGGGTCCGCGCTGGGGATGAACAATCCCACACGCCGGGCCGTCGCGCAGTCGCCGCGTCCGCCACGGCGCGATGAGAGCGCGCTCTCGCAGTCGCGTATGGCTACCGCAAGCGACGCCCGGGGCTCCGGCGCCTTTCAAGGCGATGATCTGGCTGCCACCGTGGCCAGTTCGGTGGCCGCAGGACTGAGTTCGGTGCGCGATCTCGATGTGGACCCGGCGACGATCGGGCCGGGCACGCGGCTGGTGCAACTCGGGGCCTATGATGACATTGCCACCGCTCGCGCCGCCTGGGATCAGCTTGCGCGCCGTTTCGCACCACTTCTGGATGACCGCGGGCGCGTGATCGAGGCTGCCCATAGCGGGGGGTCAGTCTTCTACCGACTGCGCGCGCACGGCTTTACCGACGAGCGCGACGCGCGGCGCTTTTGTGCGGCACTGGTCGATCAGCAGATCGACTGCATCCCTGTCCTGATCCGATGACCGGCACGCCGCGTGCGGTCATCTTCGGGTGTGAGGGGCTTCGCCTGAGCAGGGCGGAGCGCGTGCTCTTCAGCCGCGCACAGCCTTGGGGTGCCATCCTTTTTGCGCGCAATGTCATGTCCCCGGTGCAGGTTTGTGCCCTGACATCAGAATTGCGAGATGCTGTCGGGCGTGATTTGCCCGTGCTGATCGACCAGGAAGGCGGGCGTGTCCAGCGCCTTTGCCCTCCCCATTGGCGCGCATGGCCGCCAGCGCTCGAACAGGGTGAGCAGGCACCGGCAGAGGCCATGCGGCTGCGCGGGCAGATCATCGCGGCCGAACTGCGCGCGCTGGGCATTGATGTGAACTGCGCCCCGCTTGCTGATATTGCCCGCCCCGAAACGCATGCCATCCTGCGCAACCGGTGCTACGGCACCTCGCTGGCGCAGGTGGTGCGCAATGCCCGCAACATGGCTGAAGGTCTGCTCTGTGGAGGGGTGCTGCCGGTGCTGAAGCATATTCCCGGCCATGGCCGCGCCACGCGCGACAGCCATCTCGCCCTGCCAGTGGTCGAGGCGCCCCATGCAGAGCTTGCCGCGTCCGATTTCGCTGCCTTCGCTGCGCTTTGCGATCTGCCGCTGGGCATGACTGCGCATCTTGTCTATCGCGATATCGATCCGGTGTGGCCCGCCACGCTCTCGTCCCGGATGATCGCGCTTATCCGCGAGGAGATCGGCTTCGAGGGACTCCTGATGACGGATGACATCTCGATGCAGGCGCTTGACGGTCCGGTCGAGACGCGCGCAGGGGCTGCACTTGCCGCAGGGTGCGATCTGGTCCTGCATTGCAACGCAGATCCGGCCGAGATGGAGGCGCTGGCAGAGACCTGTCCACGCTTGCAAGGGACGGCGCTTGCGCGCTCGGAGCGCGCGCTTCGCAGGCGCCCTGCACCCGCGCAGGTGGACCTCGCGGCACTCGAAGCGGCCTATGCCGAACTGATGGTGCGCGCATGAGCCTCGAGCCCTGGGACGAGATCCGCACCGCCCTCCATGTTGCCCGTGCCGGCACGGTCAGCGGGGCCGCCGCCGCGCTGGGCGTGCACCATGCGACAGTGATCCGACATATTGATGCGCTCGAGGATCGCATCAATACCAGGCTGTTCCAGCGCCATTCCAAGGGCTACACCCCCACAGAGGCCGGGCAGGCCCTGTTCGAGGCAGCACAGGAGACCGAGCAGCGCTTCGATCAACTCGCCGCCCGTCTGCAGACCCTGCAGGGTGGTATCTCGGGTGCGCTGGTGATCACCACCATTCCCGAACTCAGTGCCCTTTTGCTGCCCGCGATACATGAACTCTGCCAGATTCACCCTGCGCTCGTACCCTGCCTTCGCACCGAGGAGCGCGTGTTGCGGCTGGAATATGGCGAGGCGCATGTTGCACTGCGCGCGGGTGCCCAGCCGCAGGAGCCCGACAATGTGGTGCAGTCACTCGGCAGGTTGCGCCTTGCGCTCTATGCATGCCCTGAATGGCTTGACAGGATCGGCCTGCCCGAGTCCGACCCGCCCCTCGAACGGCTGGGCTTTGTCGCGGCGGACGGATCAAGCACGCGCGCGCCCACCGAACATTGGCTGCGCGCGGCAGGTTACAGGATCGCCTTTCGCAGCAATGATCACGCCACGAGACTTGCTGCGATCCGCGCCGGGCTTGGTGCGGGCTTCCTGCTGCCCGGAAGCGGAACGGAGGGCCTGGTCCAGATCCTGACCCCGCGGCCGGAATGGGCTTCGGAGCTATGGCTGGTCACCCATGTCGACCTGCATCGCAGCCCCAAGGTGCAGGCCTGCACGACACTGCTGCGCCGCCACATGGCGGAGTTGCTGGCAGGTTGAGGACGGGCGCCGGGCTTACCGGTTTTAGGGCTTGCGGCGCCGGGACGAGATCATTAAACGAAGCGGTGGAGACGTGGCCGAGTGGTCGAAGGCGCTCCCCTGCTAAGGGAGTAGGCCCGGAAGGGTCTCGTGGGTTCGAATCCCATCGTCTCCGCCACCC
>SKYA01000200.1 GCA_007128135.1 Paracoccaceae bacterium
CGATGATCAAAACGCAGTATTGTGCGAGCTGGGTATAGGTGATGCCCTTCATGCCGCCAAGAACGGCATAGATGAACACAACGCCCGACGCGATGAACAGACCGGTAGTGTTGTCCACTTCAAGAAAGCGCGAGAAGGCCACGGCTGCGCCGGTCATCTGCCCGATCACATAGGTAATCGAGATGATGAGCAGCGAGATCACCGCCACCAGACGCGCAGTCTGGCTGTAGAAACGGTCACCAATGAAGTCCGGCACTGTGAAACGGCCAAACTTGCGCAGATAGGGCGCAAGCAGCATCGCCAGCAGCACATAGCCGCCGGTCCAGCCCATCAGGAAGGTGGAGTTGCCATAGCCGACAGCGGCGATAAGGCCCGCCATCGAGATGAACGAGGCTGCCGACATCCAGTCAGCGGCAGTAGCCGCGCCGTTGACGACGGGGTTGACGCCACGCGAGGCCGCGTAGAAGTCTGCAGTGGTGCCGGCGCGCGCCCAGATGGCGATCCCCACATAGAGCGCGAAAGAGCCGCCGACAAAGATGAGGTTCAAGATATACTGATCCATGATCGGGCTCCCTTACTCTTCCACGCCAAACTCTTTGTCGAGTTTGTTCATGTAAGAGCGATAATAAAAGATCAGCACGATGAAGGTCAGCATTGACCCCTGCTGCGCGAACCAGAACCCAAGATCGGTGCCCCCGATCGGGATACCCGCCAGAAGCGGGCGTAGAACGATGCCGAACCCGAAAGATACCAGCGCCCAAATCACCATGGAAATCGTGATGATGCGCACATTGGCCTTCCAGTAGGCGTCTGTCGATTTGTCTGACATGTGACGTCTCCCAGTTTCCTCCTGCGCCAGCCCCCTCATGGGACCGGCTTCCTCGCGTTCCTCCCGCCATGCCGTCAGACATGAGACAGGGGTTTGCAGGGCGCATGTCGCGCGCTGCATTCAGGCACCATCAGGTGCCAGACCGGTTGCCCGGATTTCTCAGGCGGCCACGCTTTCGACAATGGCCGCGAGGTCTTTGGCAATGCGCCCGATATCACCCATCGCATCGACCCGGCGCAGTGCGCCCTGGCCGTCATAATAGGTTATCAGGGGTGCTGTCTGTTCGTGATAGGCGGCAAGCCGCGCGCCGACGGTCTCGGCATTGTCGTCGGCACGGCGCTTGAACCCGGTCGCGCCGCATTTGTCGCAGACCCCGTCCACTGCCGGTTGCTTGAAACTGTCGTGATAGCCTTCGCCGCAGGCCGCGCAGGTGTAGCGGCCCGAGACGCGCTCGACCATGGCGGCATCATCCACCTCGAGCGAGATCGCGGCGCCGATTCTCATGCCCTGCGATGCCAGCAGCTCATCCAATGCCGCCGCCTGCCCGGCCGTGCGCGGAAAGCCGTCGAGGATCACGCCTCTGGATGTGTCTGGCTCGGCCATGCGGTCGCGCAGGATGGCCAGCACGATCTCGTCACTGACCAGCCCGCCCGAATCCATCGCGGCCTTGGCGGCCTTGCCCGCCTCGGTGCCAGCCGCGACGGCCGCGCGCAGCAGATCGCCGGTCGAAAGCTGGACCAGACCGAATGTCTCCTCCAGCATCCGTGCCTGCGTGCCCTTGCCCGCGCCCGGAGGGCCCAGCAGGATGAGAACAGTGGTTTTCGTCATCGTGTCCGCCATCCCCTTCAGGCCCGGTTCATGCGATTGTCGATCAACTCGTCAACGACCGAGGGATCGGCCAGTGTCGAGGTGTCGCCCAGCGCGCCGTAATCGTTCTCGGCGATCTTGCGCAGGATGCGGCGCATGATCTTGCCCGAGCGGGTCTTGGGCAGGCCCGGCGCCCACTGGATCAGATCGGGCGAGGCAATGGGGCCGATTTCCTGACGCACCCACTTGACCAGTTCCTTGCGCAACTCGTCCGTGGGCTCGATGCCGTTCATCAGCGTGACATAGGCGTAGATCCCCTGCCCCTTGATGTCATGCGGGTAGCCGACGACAGCGGCCTCGGCCACGGCCTCATGCGCGACCAGCGCCGATTCCACTTCCGCCGTGCCCATCCGGTGGCCCGAGACGTTGATGACGTCATCGACCCGGCCGGTGATCCAGTAATAGCCGTCCTCGTCCCGACGGCAGCCGTCGCCGGTGAAGTAATAGCCCCTGTACTGGGTGAAATAGGCTTCTTCGAAACGCGCATGATCGCCCCACAGCGTGCGCATCTGCCCCGGCCAGCTGTCCGCGATGCACAGCACGCCCTCGGCCCTGGTTTCGGACTGCACTTCGGCTGTTGCCGCGTCCAGAACCACCGGCCGCACGCCGAAGAAGGGCTTTGTCGCAGAACCGGGCTTGTTCGGAATCGCCCCGGGCAGCGAGGTGATCATGTGCCCGCCGGTCTCGGTCTGCCAGAAGGTATCGACAATCGGGCAGCGGCCCTTGCCGACATGGATATTGTACCAGTTCCAGGCCTCGGGGTTGATCGGCTCGCCGACGGTGCCCAGCAATTTCAGCGACGACAGGTCATGCTTTTCCACCCATTCCGTCCCCTGCCCCATCAGCGCGCGGATGGCCGTGGGCGCGGTGTAGAACTGGTTGACCTTGTGCTTGGCGCAGACCTCCCAGAACCGGCCCGCATCGGGAAAGGTGGGCACGCCTTCGAACATGATCGTGGTCGCGCCATTGGCGAGCGGGCCATAGACAATGTAGCTGTGTCCCGTCACCCAGCCCACATCCGCCGTGCACCAGAACACATCGCCGTCATGGTAATCGAAGGTGTATTGCTGCGTCATCGCGGCATAGACCAGATAGCCACCTGACGTATGCACAACACCCTTGGGCTTGCCGGTCGAACCCGACGTGTAGAGAATGAACAGCGGGTCTTCCGCACCCACCTCGGTATAGGCGCAATAGGGCTTTGCCGCAGCCATTTCGGCCTTCACGTCGATATCGCGCCCGTCAACCCAGGTGGTCTGGTCGCCGGTATGCTTGACGACAAGGCATTTCACCCGGTCCGAGCAGTTCTGTAGCGCACGGTCGGTATTGCCCTTCAGCGGCGTGCGCCGCCCCCCGCGCGGGGCTGTGTCGGCGGTGATGACAGCCTTCGCGCCGCTGCCATTGATCCGGTCGGCCAGCGCATCGGGCGAGAAGCCCGCAAAGACGATGGAATGGATCGCCCCGATCCGCGCGCAGGCCAGCATCGCATAGGCGGCCTCGGGGATCATGGGCAGATAGATGATGACGCGGTCACCCTTGGTCACGCCCTGCGCCTTGAGCACATTGGCCATGCGGCAGGTGTTTTCCAGCAATTCCTTGTAGGTGATATGCAGTGCAGGGTCTTTGGGGTCATCGGGCTCCCAGATGATCGCGGTCTGGTCCCCGCGCGACACCATATGGCGGTCGATGCAGTTGGCCGACACGTTCAGTGTGCCGTCCTCGAACCACTTGATATCTACCTTGCCATGCTCGAAGCTCGTGTTCTTGACGTGCGTGTAGGGCTTGATCCAGTCGATTCGCTTGCCATGCTCTGCCCAGAAGGCTTCCGGATCGGCGATAGATGCGGCATACATTTCTTCGTATTTGGCGGCATCGATATGCGCATTGGCGATGAACTCATCGGATGCAGGGTAGAGATCGGACATGAATGCTCCTCCAGTAGCAGGGGCATGCAGGCCAATGGTGGCACGCTCCCCCCAAGAATTCCGGACGCTGAAAATAACGCAGCGTCACATTTCCCCGCCACACTTATAACGCATTCGTCAAGAAAGTGGTAACATTTTTCAATAAAACGATTTTCTTGTAAATATATTCACATTATGACCGTAAATATCGTAAATTTCTTTTCGCTGCGCCGCAGAGGTTCAAGAAAATCAACGACCTTTTCCAGCGGTGGCTGTGCCCATATCGGGGCAAGACCTCGGGCCGACCGGATGCGCGCGCCGGGCATGTGGGCGCAAACATGAATCAGCTGCGCCAGCAATTGCACAGATCGCGGGTCAAGAAAACGTGATTCGTCCGGGGCGGCGGGGGTGATTCCCCGTTCCTTGCGCCCGCGATGGCAATGCGGCATGCGGCGCAGTGTGCGGGCTTGAACAGAGGCGCGCGACAGGTCACTGTAACAGCAGTTCCCGAGCACGGCCCGCCATGACCGCACAGCCTTTGCAGAGCCCGTCCACCCCGCCGTCGCGCGGCGCCCCGGCACCGGCGCTGCGCAAGGCTGCGATTGATGCCGCGCTCGGGTCACTGTTCGCGCAGGTCGCGCAGGCCGCGCCCGGAAATCTGCCCTCGGTGCTGATCAGCGGCACGATCCGGTGCGGCAAGACCAAGGTGGCCAGCAAGCTCGCCCGCCGCACCGGGCTGCATCACATCAGGACCGACGATATACGCAATGAATTCTACCCGGACGTCAGCGAGGCCGACAAGCGCCGGATCGTGAAATATGTCTTCCGCCGCCTGCTTCTGCGCTTTCCGACCGGGGTGCTGATCGACGGCACGGCGCTGATGGACGCGCCCTGCGAACTGCCGCTCTGGGCGGCGCGACGCGGCTTTGCGTTTCATGCCATCGGCTATTCCTTCGACACGCCCGAGGCCAAGCATCGCGACCTGCTGGCCTATCGGGCGATCGCGTCCTGCTGGACAAAACGCAGCAGGACCGACGCCGAGATGATGCGTTTCGCACGGCGGCTGATCCGGCGCAGCCAGGACATCAGGGCATTCTGCGCCGCGCACGGGCTGAGCTATTTCGACCTCGAATCCGGCCACTTCGATGCCGAGCGCGACCGGATCGTGCAGGCCATCCGGCGCGACCTGGAGACGCGGCAGGCGCGTGCGCGGCCCGGGTTGCTGGCGCGACTGACGCCGGGCGCGACGGGGCCGAAATGAAGGCATGGGGGCGGCGCCGCGCGCCACCCCCATGCCGGACCCCGCACTGTTGCCCCCGGCTCAGAGCGGGCGGTCCACCCGCACGGTGACGATGGCGCGGCCGCGCGTGGCCTGCGGCCAGCGCAGGCGCACCTCGTTACTGTTCACGCCCTGCTGCACCTGCACATACGGCATCTCGTGGCGGATGGTGTCGGAGGCATCGCGCGCGGGATTCTCCATCACGACCGAACTCACCGTGCGCGCCCAGCCGCCGAACGGCAGTTTCTCGCCCGTGCCGACGGTCCAGTTCGTGGCCTCGGTGTTCTGGTCATGGATGATGACCGTCGGGCTCTCGGCCGGAAAATCGACCCCGTTATAAGCGTTGTTCTGGAACACCACGTTGCGGAAGCGGTTGAAATTCATCGAGGCATAGGTGGTGTCGAGCTTGTCGGCGCGGTCGATCCGCGCACCCGTGGTGCGGAACACATTGCCCGAGACCATCAGCCCCTGCAGGAAATGCCCCGGCCCATAGGGCGTGATCACGATGAAGCTGAACCAGGGCGCGACATCGATGGCATAGAAGATATTGCCCTCGACCGTCAGCCCGCCAAAGGAGAACCCGGATGTGTGCTCGGGCTCGACATCATGCTCGTTGGTCAGCTCCAGGAAGCAGTTGTCGATATAGTTGCCCGCAAAGGTCGCCTTCGAGTTCTTGTTGGTCAGCACCAGCCCCGCCTGCCGCACGCCCTGCGGCTGGTTGTCACCGGCGAAGAAATGGTTGCCGGTGATGATATGGCCCGAGCCGTTCATGATGCCGAAATGCGCCCAGAGCACGACCCGGTTGTTGCGCAGCTTCACGTCATTGCCGTTCACATTGAAGGCGATCACGGTGCGGTCCTGCGCGTTGAAGGGCTGCTGCGAGCTGCGAAACTGGCAATGATCGATCCACATGCCCTGGCAGCCCAGCCCGATCGAGGTGATGGCGCGGTCGCGCGGGCGGTCGAAATCGCAATTCATGAACCGCATGATCCGCCCGCCCTCGGGCAGCATGACCGTCGAACAGCGCCCCCGGCAGCGGAACTCGACATTGTGGATCTCGAAATTGCGCAGCCCCGAGAAGCCGGAGAAATCGAGCATGTAGCGATACCGCTCGAAGGTGAAGTTCTGCGTGCCCGAGCCGCCGAACAGCGGCTGGCTGAGCGTCACGCGGCTCGAGCCGAGATTGCGCCCGCGCACATAGACCTCGCGCCCGACACCCACACCGCTCAGCCGCGCGCCCAACGGCACGCCTGCAACATTGCTGATGTCATCCAGCCGAAAGGGCTGATTGATGTTGTAGGTCGCCACGCGCGTGACGGTCTGGGTCTCCCATGCGGGGCTGTCCATCGCGTCGAGCTGGCCATTGGCGATGATGCGCCGGGTCGAGGTGTCGTCAAACCCGGCCAGTGCGAACACATCGACCGGCGCGCTCAGCAGGACACGGCGCCCGCGCAGGTCGAATGTGGTGTGCTGGCTGGTATGGAACAGCGCCTGCACCCCCTTGCGGAAACCCTGCTCGCCATTGCCGAAGGCCGCCTCGTAGCTGGGAAAGTCGAAATCCTGTTGCAGGATCAGCACGGCGCTGTCGGGCATGGACACTGTGCCGCGGAAGGTGACCGGCGTGGTGATGGTCAGGTCCGAGCCGATCAGGTAGGTCCCCTCGGGCACCAGCAGCCCCCTGCCGCCCGCCGCCGCCATGGCCGCGACAAAGGCCGGGCGGTCATTGGTCACGCCATCGCCAATGGCGCCGAAATCGCGCACATCGACCACGCCCAGCAATTCGCCGGTGAAAAAGCCGGTCACATCCTCGATGAGGATGTCGTCGATTCGCACCACGCCGCCGGTGGGGCCCGTCAGGTCCAGCCCGAAATGGGCAAAGACCACGCTTGTCGGCCAGACCATATCGACTCCTTGCCGCGCGCCGGTGCCGACGATGGCCGAGATTTCGACGATGTCGCCATATTGCGTCAGCGTCGTGACCGGGCCCGTGGTGGGGATGCCCGTCACCTGCCCGCCCGAGGCATTGCCTGCCCATGCCGCGACCGAGACATTGGGCAGCACCCCGCTCATCGCCTTCACCCGCGCGCGGATGCGCAGATAGAGCCCCGGCAGGATCGGCACCTCGCCCATCCAGCGCAGCCGGGTCGTGGCGGTGAGCTTCTGGATCTCCAGGCAGCCGCCGAAATCGGGGTCGGTCGGCACGAAGGCCGCGAAGGCCGCGTTGTCATAGGTGTTGGTCCCCGGACGCCCGGTGGTCTGCGACCAGACATCGAGCCCGGCAGAGAAAGGCGGCGGCATGATCGCCAGCCCCTGAGTTACGGCCATGTTCATGAAGGAAACCCTCTTGTCATTCGATCTGAGCCAGGC
This sequence comes from Paracoccaceae bacterium, assembly GCA_007128135.1. GTDB lineage: Bacteria > Pseudomonadota > Alphaproteobacteria > Rhodobacterales > Rhodobacteraceae > Roseinatronobacter. The sequence continues at coordinate 7,247 of SKYA01000200.1, forward strand.
GGATGACAGGGCGGGCAGACCGGGGCCGGCCTGTCCCGGTGCCAGCCGGATCGGACAAGATTTACGAAAAAGCCGTTAAACCGGGCTGAGGTCAGCGTGCGCTGCGCTTACGCGCCGACCTCGGGCGCGCGCAGGATCTGCACGCCGTTGATCTGCCAGCCCTCCTCGGTCTCGATCATCTGATAGGCCAGCATGTGCACGCGCCCGCCCATGTCGCGGATCATCACGCGCTGCATCACGCGCCCGTCCACCGGGCGCTGGTCGAGCATGGTCACTTCTTCGGGGCGGTGGACCATCGGATAGCCATCGCGGACCATCTGACCGAAGCGGTCGGGCGAGCCGAACAGGCGCTTGATGTTCGGACTGGCAAAGCTGAAGGCGGTGTCGAAATCATCGGCGAGGAATGCCGTGATCTGGTCCGAGATGACCCGCTGGATCGGGTCTGCCAGCGCCGGAAGCGGCAGGGCGAGTGTCAGGACAAGGGCAAGGCGTGCGAAAATCCGGGACATGATGCGATCCTCCATACCGGCCTACATACCGGGTAAACGGACAGGGGGCTGCCTCGGATCACTTTGCAACCGGCTTGCCCGGGCCGCACCGGTGTCCCTAAGGTAGAAACATGTCGCTCGCCGCACGCAGATCCGACCGTTCGACCAGGGCCGCGCTCCGGCGTGTCCTGACCGCGCAACTGCGCCGCGGGCTTGACGAGGCCACGCGCGCGGATGCTGCACCATTGGTTCATGACCTGCGCAAGCGCATCAAGGAGCTGCGCGGCCTGGTACGCCTGTTGCGGCCGGGGCTGCCCGGCGCGAAGCGGATGGACCGCAGGCTGCGCGACGCGGCGCGCGGCCTGTCGGGCCAGCGCGATCTCGAAGTCATGGTCTCGCAGTTCGACGCGCTGACCGGGCGGCTGCGTGACCCCGGCCGCTTTGCCGGGCTGAGGATGCAGATTTTCGATGAACACGCCCGGCGCTGCGCGACCGATGACAGCAACACACTTGAGAATTATGTATCCTGTTTCAGGGGGCTGGAGCGCGACCTTTGGCGCCTGAGGCTGGAGCGAAAGGCGTCAGCGCTGCTCTGGAGTGGCATATTCTCGACATATGCCAGCGCGCAGGCGCTGCATGCCGAGGCGCTGGAGTCCTTCCATGGCGCATTTGACGCGCCCCCGTTTCACGATCTTCGCAAGCGCGTCAAGCAGCACTGGTATCAGGCGCGCCTGCTTGCCGCCATCCGGCCCGGCAGGATGCAGGCGCATATCGCGCGGATCGACGCGCTGGGCGAGGCGCTGGGCGATCATAATGATCTCGACGTGCTGATGGCGTTTCTGGACAGCCGCGAGGGATTGTCGGGTGAGGACCGCGCCGCACGCGAGATGTTTCGCGGCCACCTGATGGCAAGGCGCCGGGACCTGGCGGCGCGGGCGCTTTCGCTGGCCGACCGGGCACTGGCGCAGAAGCCGGAGAAGCTGGTGGCGACATGGCGGGGCTGGTGGCGGAAATGGCGTAAGCGGGCCA
>SKYA01000016.1 GCA_007128135.1 Paracoccaceae bacterium
ATCAACTCTCCCTTACGAAGCCCGGCGGCGATCGCCACGATCACCGCGGTCGCCACGATCACCACGATCACCGCGATCACCGCGGTCGCCACGATCACGCTCGTCGCGCTTCTGCATCTGGACCGACGGTCCCTCTTCATGCGCATCGACCTTTATGGTCAGAACGCGCATCACATCGTCATGCAGGCGCATCAGGCGTTCCATTTCCTGCACCGCGCTCGAGGGCGCATCGGTGCGCAGGAAGGCATAATGCCCCTTGCGGTTCTTGTTGATCTTGTAGGCCATGGTCTTGACGCCCCAATACTCGTGTTCCACGAGTTTTCCGTCATTGTCGGCAAGGATGGCGCCAAAATGCTCGATCAGCGCTTCGGCCTGTGCACTCGACAGATCCTGACGCGCGATCATGACATGCTCGTAAAGCGGCATGCGATCTCCAATCATCATTTGCGTGCATTTCAAAAGACAGGGCACTCTTTCCGCCCCTGCCTACGAGAGCTGCACCGGTTTCAAGTCTCGCGGAAAGATGGATGCGCTCTAGCCGATCGCGGAGCAGGGTGCAAGGGCGATGCGGGCCCGCAGGATTGCACACGCCATGGCTTGTCAGGCCGAGGGCAAGCAGGCATAAGGGAGGCAAAATCCCAGGAGGCTGACGCTGATGATTGTTTCAACCCCGTTGATGGCCGCGCTTGGCGGCAATGACACGCTCGTGCGCAAACTCGCGATGGTGCTTTTCGGTTCGGTGCTGGTGGGCATGTCCGCGCAGGTCAGCGTGCCGATGTACCCGGTGCCGATGACCTTGCAGACGCTGGCCATTTCGCTGATCGGGCTGACCTATGGCGCGCGGCTCGCAGGTGTCACGCTGCTGGCCTATCTGGCACAGGGCGCGGCCGGGCTGCCCGTCTTCGCAGGTGGCGCGGCCGGGCTGGCCTATATGGCGGGGCCGACAGGCGGGTTCCTGCTGGGCTTTGTCGCGATGGCCTGGCTGACTGGGCTTCTGGTCGAACGCGGTCTTGCGCGCGGGCCGGGGCAGCTGTTCCTCGCGGCCTTCATCCCCGCGTTGCTGCTGTTCGTGCCGGGTGTGCTGTGGCTCTGGGCGGTGACGCCGCTTGATCTGGAGCGCGCCGTGATGGCCGGTGCCGTGCCCTTCCAGCTGGGAGGGGTGGTCAAGTCGGCGGTGGCCGCGCTGATCGTTTCAGGCGCCTGGACGGCGCTGCGGTCGCGCAAGCCGTAAGCGGCAGACCCGCGTTCTTCATGCGAAAGGCCCGGCAGCGATGCCGGGCCTTTTGAGTATTTGGGGCAAGATGAACTCACCAGCGCATGAGGGCATCCTCATCCGATGCCTTGGCTGCCACCCATGAGGTGCCGTCCTTGCGCATTTCCTTCTTCCAGAACGGCGCGCGGGATTTCAGGTAATCCATCAGGAAATCGGCTGCGGCAAAGGCGTCTGCGCGGTGGGCCGAGGCCGTGGCGACCATCATGATCTGCTCGCCTGGCACAAGCTGTCCGAAGCGATGGATGATCATGATACCTCCCAGCGCCCATCGGCGCGCCGCCTCTTTCGCGATCTGGCGCAGGGCGCGCTCGGTCATGCCGGGATAATGCTCGATCTCCATCGTCTCGAGCGCGCCATCGCCGCGCACGATGCCGCAGAAGGTGACGATGGCGCCGGTGTCGCTGCGCCCCCCGGCAAAGCGGGCGCATTCATGGCCATAGTCGAAAGGGGCCCCCTGCACGCGGATATCGAACATGTGCCGCTACCCCCCGGTCATGGGCGGGAAGAAGGCGATCTCGCGCGCACCGTCGAGCGGTGCGTCGAAATCACGCAATTCCTGGTCGATGGCGACACGCAGGGATGCGAGGTCGGAAAAGGCCAGCGTATAGCGCTCCTCGCGGGCGCGCAGTTCCTCGACCAGCCCGGAGACAGTCGTGGCCTCGGTCTCGACAGTTTCGCGCGCGCATCCGATGCGCTCGCGCAGCCAGGCAAAATACAGCACGTCCAGTTTCATCGCACCTCGTCGCGCAGGAATGGCCGGGCCTTGCGGAAATAGTCCCAGCCCGTGATCAGGGTCAGAATCGCCGCCAGCCAGATGAGCGCAAGCCCCAAGTTCCAGACAGTGGAACCACCGTGCTGGGCGAGATCGACCAGGCTGACATCTTCGGTTCCCAGTTCTCTGAGCGTGGCGATGAGTTCGGCATGACTGCGCAGGTTGCGCACCTCGCGCACATATTCCAGACCCATGGCAAGGAACAGCACCGCAATCGCGATCATCTGGGCCGTGGTCTTCCATTTGGCAAGGCTCGTGACCTTCAGCAATCCTGCCTTGTCGCCCAGATACTCGCGCAGGCCCGAGACGAAAACCTCGCGAAACAGGATCGCGGTTGCCGGGAGGATCAGCCAGGGGTCCATACCCGAATAGCCGGTGATGACCAGAAGCGCGATCACCACCATCGCCTTGTCGGCAATCGGGTCGAGCATCGCGCCAAGCCGGCTTTCCTGTTTCCAGGCCCGCGCCAGATAGCCGTCGAAGAAATCCGTGATCGCTGCCAGCGCAAAGAGCACCAGCGCGAACCAGTCCGCCCAGGGACGGTGGAAATACAGAAACATCACCGCCACCCCGGGGGCCGCCAGCAGGCGCAGCAAGGTCAGGATGTTGGGCACGGTCCAGAACATCGATTGGCGTCCGGCAACAGAAGGGGGCAAGGGCGTCATGGAACTATCCTGAGAGGGCAGGGTGCGAATTGCAAGCCCTGGCGAGGCGGTTCTCAAACATGCCCGGCCAGCCATTCACCGATCAGGAAATGCGCGATCGCGCCAAGGCGGGCAGGCGTGATCCGCTCGTGCTGGCCGCTCCAGGCGGCCAGCAACTCCTCGCGCGAGAGCCACAGCGCGTCTTCCAGTTCGTCATCGAGCGTGATCGCTCGGCTCGTCGCCTCGGCCACGCAGCCCAGCATCAGCGAATTCGGAAACGGCCAGGGCTGGGACGCGACATAGCGGATGCGCCGCGTTGTCAGGCCGGTTTCCTCATGGACCTCGCGCGCGACCGCGCCCTCGATTGTCTCACCGGGTTCGACAAAGCCGGCAAGCGCCGAATACATGCCCTCGGGCCAGCCATGCGAACGCCCCAGCAGCACCGAATTGCCACAGGTCACCAGCATGATCACCACCGGGTCCGTGCGCGGGAAATGCTTCGCTCCGCAGGCAGCGCAATGCCGCTCCCATCCCGCCATGGCCACGTCGCTCGATGCCCCGCAACGCGCGCAGAAACGGTGGGTGTGGTGCCAGTTGAATACCGCGCGCGCGGTGGCGGCCATTGTGGCCATGGCGGCGGGAATCTGCACCATGGCCAGCCGCAATTCAGCGAAATACGCCCCTGGCGCGGCAGCGGGGTGAATCTGATGCGTGGTATCGGTGAACATCGCGAGTGCCGCGCGGTCCAGTACCTCGGGCTCCCAGCGCGAGATATCGGCGGCGAAATGGGCGCGACCGTCCTGCTGCCCCAGATAGAGCAGTGGCGTCTCGGCCTGCGCGAGCACGGGATGGCCCGGCTCCACCAGCCCCAGCCCCACCGATTCCGGCCCTCTGGCAACAAGATGGGGCTTGCCGCGCCACATCGGCAGGATGCGGGTTCGGGGATCTGCCAGCATCCGGCCGAGCCGTGCCGCGTTGCCGCGCGCAGCTGCGTCGCGGCCCTGCCATGCTGCGGTGAAAGCGTTGGTCATCCTGCCTGTCCTGTGCTGCCACATGCTCTTGCAGGTTTTGCGCGTGCCATCAATGGCTTTGCGCCCTGCCCGCAGCGCTCAATCTCAGGTTGTTTCCGCGGGCGCTGTGTCGTAGACCTTTGCAATGTCTTTGCTTGTTTCCGGTGGCGTCACAAAATAATCATGTTTTGGGTCGGATTGTTGCCTTAACCCTGATCGAAGGTCACAGCGAGTAGAACAATCGAAGTGCCCGACAACATGAAACAATCGCGAATCGAGGTGGCATCCGGACTGGATGTGCGCACGGCCGTTGATCTGCGGATCATGGAGACGACCGATCTGCATGTCCATCTGCACCCCTATGATTACTATGCCGATTGCCCCAATCCCGATCTGGGGCTGGCGCGACTGGCCGAACTGGTCGATCAGGCGCGCCAGCAGGTGCCCAACTGCCTGCTGTTCGACAATGGTGATTTCCTGCAGGGCACGCCGGTTGGCGATTATATCGCCTATGACATGGGGCTGAAGGAAGGCGACCTGCACCCGGTCACCGATGCCATGAATGCCATGCGCTATGACGCGATCACGCTGGGCAACCATGAATTCAACTACGGTCTGGATTTCCTGATGAAATCCATCGCCATGGCGGATTTTCCGGTGGTGTCGTCCAATATCCTGCGCGGGATGGGCAGCACACCACGCGCCGACCGGCATCTGGTCAAGCCCTATCAGTTGCTGCAGCGTGACGTGGTGGACCGTTCCGGCCAGCCGCATATCATCACCATTGGCGTGCTGGGTGTGGCCCCGCCTCAGATCACGGTCTGGGAACGTCAGCATCTGCATGGCCGGATTCAGACCCGCGACATGGTCGAGGCCGCGCGTGCCTGGGTGCCCGAGATGCGCGAGGCCGGGGCAGATCTGGTGCTGCTGCTGGCCCATACGGGTATCGGGGCCATTCGTCATACCGAGAACATGGAGAATGCCATCATCCCGCTGGCCGGAATCGAGGGCGTGGATCTCATCCTGTCGGGCCACAGCCACCAGCTGTTCCCCTCGCGCGTCTTCGCCGATATTCCCGGCGTCGATATCGATCGCGGCACGGTCTGCGGCAAGCCCACGGTGATGAGCGGCTTCTTCGGTTCGCATCTGGGCCTGATCGACTTGCAGCTCAGCCGCGATGGCGGCGTGTGGCGCGTCTTCGATGCGACAGTCAGCACCCGCGCGCTGCGCGACGCGGCGCAGTTTTTCGCCCCCGCCGCGCCGAGCCGGTCGCGCACGCCGTTGCGCAGCCCAATGGTGCGCAAGATCGTCGCCCGCGCGCATGAGGCCGTGCTCGAGAACATCCGCACCCCCATTGGCCGGACCGACACGCCGATAAACAGTTTCTTCGCATATCTGGGGTGCAGTGCCGCGACCTCGCTTGTGGCCGAGGCCCAGCGCGCCTTCGTCGGCCGCCACCTTGAAGGCACGGATCTGGCAGGTCTGCCGATGATCTCGTCAGTCTCGCCTTCCAAGTCTGGCGGGTTGGGCGGGCCGCGCAACTTCACCAATATTGCGGCGGGTCCGCTGACGCTGCGCTCGCTGGCGGATCTCTACATCTACCCCAACCGGGTCGCCGCCTCGCGCCTGAGCGGGGCTGACGTGGCGCTGTGGCTGGAACGCTCGGTCTCGGCCTATCATGTGATCCATCCCGGCATAGACGAACAATACCTGATGGATCCGAGCTTTCCGGGATACAATTTCGAGATCCTCTACGGGCTCGATTACGAGGTGGACCTGACCACGCCTGCGCGGTTTGCAGGTGACGGGACCGAGATCAGCCCCCAGCATTCGCGCATCCGGAACCTGAGATGGAACGGCGCGCCGGTCGATCCCGAGGCCGAATTCATCGTCTGCACCAACAGCTTCCGCGCGCAGGGTGCGGGGGGATTTGCCGGGACCGGCCCGGACAGCGTCGTTCTCGAACATCCGGCCATCACGCGTGACATCCTGCGCGACTATGTGACGGCGAACGGCACGCTGGTCATCACCGACCGGCCACCGTTCCGGTTGCAACCGGTCGAGGGCGCCAGTGCCATCCTGCGCACAGGCGTGGCGGCGCTGGAATACCTGGAGACCATTTCCGAGTTCAGCCCCGAGCTCTGCGGTGTGGACAAGCGCGGCTTCCTGCGGGTGAAGGTGAAGCTCTGATCCGCGCTCAGGTCTGCACCGGTGCGGGCCGAGCCGTCACCGCCGCGCAACAGGCGCAGTCCGCCCGCCGCGTCGCGCGGATGACCCGGCTTTCGGCATCGAGCCCGTCATGTATCAGCAGGCGCCCGCGCAATCCGGTGCCCGCGCCCGTGATCTCCTTGATCGCCTCCAGCACCATCATGGTTCCGATCACGCCGGGCAACGGGCCGATCACGCCGGCCTCGGCGCAGGCCGGGGCAAGGCCGGGGGCAGGGCGTTCGGGAAAGACACATTCAAAGCAGGGCGCCCCGCTCGCGGGGTGGTACAGGCTGATCTGGCCTTCCCATTGCGTGATGGCGCCGGAAATCAGCGGCTTGCCTGCGGCCACGGCGGCACGGTTGACCAGATAGCGGGTATCGAAATTGTCGGTCCCGTCAAGGATCAGGTCATAATCGTCAAAGAGCGCGGCGGCGCTGTCGGCCTCCAGCCGCCGGTGGTAGGGGCGCACGGTGATGAAGGGATTGAGCGCCTCCATCGCCCTCTGCGCGGAAAACACCTTGGGCGTGCCGATCATCTCGTCGCGGTGAATGACCTGCCGTTGCAGGTTGGAGCCATCGACCCTGTCATCGTCGATCACCCCGATCGTGCCGACCCCTGCGGCAGCCAGATACAGCAGGACTGGCGACCCCAGCCCGCCCGCGCCCACCACCAGCACCCTTGCGGCCTTGAGCCTTTTCTGCCCCGCGCCGCCGATCTCGCGCAGCACGATATGGCGGGCGTAGCGGTTGAGTTCCGCCTCGCGGAGGCTGTCGGGCGCAGAGGGGTCGAGCGGCTCGGGAATTGAACGACGGCGCAGGCGGCGCACCAGCACGCCATAGCCGAACCCGAGTGCCACAAGCCCGCCCAGCACCAGCCAGGGCCGCACATCGCCGCCCGTGGCGCCGCGCAGTTCCGCACCTTCGGGCAGGACCAGATTGGTCAGGACCACCGCAGCATAGAGCAGCCCGATCATGACAAGGCGTGCCTTCAGCGGGGCTTTCATCAGCCAGCCCAGGCCCCACAGCGCGGCCATCAGAAACAGCACGAACCCCATCTCAGCGCGTCCCGGTCGAACCGAAACCGCCCGCGCCGCGTGCGGTGTCCTTCAGCGCTTCCGTCAGCGCGAATTGCGCCTGCGCCACCGGTGCGATCACGATCTGCGCGATCCGCGCGCCATGCTCGACGCGGAAGGGCTCAGTGCCCAGATTGAGCAGGATGACACCAACGGGGCCGCGATAATCGCTGTCGATGGTGGCGGGCGCATTCGGCAGCATGATGCCTTGGCGCAGCGCCAGCCCGGACCGGGCGCGGATCTGCATCTCGAAACCCGGCGGGATGGCGCAAGCCAGTCCCGTTGGGACCAGTGCCCGCGCCATGGGGGCCAGCAGCAGGCCCTCGCCACGGCCGGCCTCGGGCAGGTTGGCGCGGATATCTGCGCCTGCGGCGCCTGCGGTCGCATATTCGGGCAGGGGGACCGACGGGTCATGCCCGGCCAGGCGCTGGAACAGGACCGTCACGCTCATGCCAGTGCCCCGGCAATCCGTTCGGCCAGGCGGCGCGCGACCTCGGGTTTGGGCAGGCGCGGCCAGTCCTCGACGCCAGCTTCGGTGATCAGATGCACGGCGTTCTCTGCTCCGCCCATGATGCCAGTTGCGGGCGAGACATCATTCGCCACGATCCAGTCGCAGCCCTTGCGTTCGCGCTTGGCCGTTGCATGAGCGATAACGGTTTCGGTCTCGGCGGCAAACCCTACGACAAGACGCGGGCGCTCGGCATGGGCAGAAAGCGTGGCAAGAATGTCCGGGTTCTCGACAAATTCCATAACAGGAAGGCCTTGGGCGGTTTTCTTCATCTTTTGCATGAACTCTGATGCGACCCGCCAGTCCGCCACGGCGGCCGCGCATATCGCGGCCTGCACTGGCAGCGCGGCAAGCGCGGCGTCCAGCATCTCTCGCGCTGTCTCGACGCGGATCACCTCCACGCCGTCGGGGGCGGGCACCGCAGCAGGGCCGGTCACGAACACGACATCCGCCCCCAGATCGCGCAAGGCTGCGGCAATCGCGGTTCCCTGCGCGCCGGAGGAGCGGTTGGCGATATAGCGCACCGGGTCGATGGGCTCATGTGTGGGGCCAGAGGTGACCAGCACCCGCCGCCCCGCCAGCGGGTGCGGACCGAAATGCACGGCAATCGCGGCCACGATCTCGGCAGGTTCGGCCATTCGCCCCGGCCCTTGTTCGCCGCAAGCCATGTCGCCCACATTCGGCCCCACCACGTGCACCCCGTCGGTGCGCAGTTGCGCCAGATTACGCTGCGTGGCGGGGTGCTGCCACATCCGCACATTCATCGCGGGCGCGATCAGAACGGGTTTGTCCGTGGCCAACAGCAATGTGCTGGCCAGGTCGTCAGCCAGCCCGCCCGCAATGCGCGCCATCATGTTGGCCGTGGCAGGCGCCACGACCAGCAGGTCCGACGCTCGGGACAGCTGGATATGGCCCATCTCGGTTTCGTCCTTCAGGTCGAACAGATCCTGAAACACCTGCGCCTCGGCCAGTGCCGCGACTGACAGCGGTGTGACGAATTCCGCCGCGGCGCGGGTCAGCACCGGTGTCACCAGCGCCCCGGCCCGGCGCAGCTGGCGGATCAGATCGAGGCTCTTGTAGGCAGCAATCCCGCCGCCGATGATCAATGTAATGCGCTTGCCGGCCAGCATGTCACGCCCCCCGTCCGGTTCCCTTGCCCCAGCCATACGCGCTCGTGGCGCAAAGCGGAAGTCCCGAGCCGCGCATCGCAACAAGGGTTTGCGCGGGGCGCAGGGGCAGGGTTGCGGGTCCGGGCTCAGGTACAGA
>SKYA01000022.1 GCA_007128135.1 Paracoccaceae bacterium
GGCGCGTGAAAGCGACCAGAGCACGCGGGTGGTTGGGTGGCGCGTGCTCTGGTCGCTTTCACGTCTGTCGCGTGCCCGCTCCCCGCATCGCCCGCGCCATGTCCGCGGCCTCCAGCACCACGGCGCGCTCAAGCCCCGTCGTCCAGCCGCGCGCCTCGAGCCAGTCCATCACCGCCTCGCTGGCCACATTGCCCGAAGCACCGGGCGCATAGGGACAGCCCCCCAGCCCGCCCACCGCCGCATCGAATACCCGCAGCCCATGGGCCAGTGACACCTCGATATTCTCCAGTGCCCGCCCGGCCGTGTCATGGAAATGTCCGGCCAGCCGCGCGGCCTCCATCTCGCCCAGCACCGTGCGCAGCATGGCGTCAATCGTCGCCGCCCGGCCCTGACCGATCGTGTCGCCCAGGCTCACCTCATAGCACCCCATCTCGCGCAGGGCCGCCACCACCCGCGCCACTTCCGCCGGCGCCACGGCCCCGTCAAACGGGCAATCCGTCACGCAGGAGACATAGCCCCTGAGCGGCATCCCTGCCGCGCGCGCAGCCTCGGCCACCGGCGCGAAACGGGCGAGGCTCTCATCGATCGAGCAGTTCAGATTCGCCCGGCTGAACCCTTCCGAGGCCGAGGCGAAGATCGCCACCTCATCGGCCCGCGCGGCCAGCGCCGCCTGGAAGCCGCGCAGATTGGGCGCAAGCGCGGCATAGCGCACACCCGGTACGCGCGTGATCCCGGCCAGCACCTCGGCACTGTCAGCCATCTGGGGGACCCATTTCGGGCTCACGAAACTCGCCACCTCGATGCGCCGGAAGCCCGCGCGGCTCAGGCAGTCAACCAGCGCGACCTTCGCGCCTGTCGGAATGGCGCGGGCCTCGTTCTGCAAACCGTCGCGCGGCCCCACTTCAAAAATCTCGACCTGACCCGTCATTCATACCTCCGGTGCGGGGTAGAAGTCGCGGTGATAGATCTCCGCTGGCCCATCCGCAGACAGTGCCCGCCGAAAGCCGGGGCGCGCCTCGCAGGCGGCAAGATACTGCGCTGCTCCCTCGGGCAGAGCGACGAATCGCCGTGCCATCCAGACAGAATAACCCAGCGCGATATCGGCCACGCTGAACACACCGGCCACCCAGCCCGGCCCCAAAGCGCGCAGCGCGTTCTCCAGCCGCCGCGCCTCCAGCCGCATGACAGTGGGCGAACGCATCCAGTCCTCGCGCAACACGATATGCTGCTGGGTCAGATTGGCCAGATGCGCGCCCAGGGTCTCGGCATAGTGCAGCCCCTGCAGGAAGGCCCCGCGCGCACCATCCCCTTCTGGCACCCGCAATGGGGGCGCGAAACGCTCGGCCAGAGAGAGCAGGATCGCGCCGCTCTCGTACATTGCCTGCCCGTCAATCTCGACCGCAGGCACCCGCCCGGCCGGCGAACGCGCAAGATGATCCGGCGCACGCAGGGAACGGTCGAAAAAGGAACACTGCTCCTGCACGTAAGCCAGCTCCATTTCTTCCAGCGCCCAAAGCACGCGGAACGAACGCGATTGCGCGACATGCCAAAGCCGGATCACCCTCTCTGCACCTTCATTCTGCGCCCCGTCATCCAGCCGGGAACACGCGTTGCGCGTCCTGCCCCAGTCCGGACCGGTAATCATTGTCTTGCCACAAATACGCATCGCCACGCTGCCCCGGCAGCCCTCCGCCCGTGCTCATGTCGCGTCTTCCAACCGCACCATTGCGGCCCCGGCCTCGATCTGTGCCCCTGCCGCGACCAGCACCTCGGCCACCACGCCGGCGCGCGCGGCCACCAGCGTGTGTTCCATCTTCATCGCTTCCAGAACCGCAAGCCGCATGCCCTGGGCCACCTCATCGCCCGAGGCCACGAACACGGCCTTTACCAGCCCTGGCATGGGCGCAACGACCAGATCGGCGTCGCCCCGGCTCGCCGTGCGCCGTGCCAGCGGATCGGGCACGGCAAAGACGCGCGGCACCGCCCCGAAAAGCGTTACGCTCTCCGCCTGCCGCGCCCCTCGCACCAGCATCGGCGCCCCCTGCACGCGCAAGCCCTGGGGCAGGGCCGAAACGCTCATTTCGGAATCCGCCACCCGCACCAGCGCCTGCCCCGCTCCGGTCACCGCCACCCGCAAGTCCATTTCGGCATCGCCACAGATCATGCGCAGATCCTGCCAGAGCCGTCCCGAGAGCGCGAAGCCCGCCATCGGCGCGTCAAGCGCATGCAGCCCGATTTCCAGCGCCACGGCGGCGGCCCATTCCCAGGGAGCAGGCTCCGGAACCAGACAAAGCTCCTCGAGGTTGCGCGCGATCAGCCCGGTATCGACCTCGGCGGCGCGAAACTCCGCATTGCGGGTCAACGCACCGAGGAAGGCCAGATTGGTCACGGTCCCGCCAACTTCCGCGGCGTCCAGCGCCGCCTCCAGCCGCTTGAGCGCAATCGCCCGGGTCGGCCCATGCGTCACGATCTTGGCGATCATCGGGTCATACCAGGGCGAGATCACATCGCCAGCGCGCACGCCTGTGTCCACCCGCGCGGTCCCTTCCGGAAGGGCCAGATGCGCCAGCCGTCCCGTCGCAGGCAGAAAACCCGCAGGGACATCCTCTGCATAGAGCCGCGCCTCGAAGGCATGGCCCTGAATCGCGATTGCCTCCTGGCGCAGGGGCAGCCCCTCACCTGCAGCCACGCGCAACTGCCATTCCACGAGATCGATCCCGGTGATGGCCTCGGTCACCGGGTGCTCGACCTGCAGGCGCGTGTTCATCTCCATGAACCAGAACCCGTCGGGCCTGAGCCCGCGAGAGCCATCGACAATGAACTCGACCGTGCCCGCCCCCCTGTAGCCGATGGCGCGGGCTGCCCGCACCGCTGCCTGCCCCATGGCCGCGCGCATCTCGGCCGTCATGCCCGGCGCGGGGGCCTCCTCGATCACCTTCTGGTGGCGACGCTGAAGCGAGCAGTCGCGCTCGAACAGATGCACCGCGTCAACGCCGTCGCCGAACACCTGCACTTCGATGTGGCGCGGGCGCGTCACGAATTTCTCGATCAGCACGGAGTCATTGCCGAAAGCGGTCGCTGCCTCGCCCTTGGCGCTCTCCAGCGCCTCCATGAAGCTCCGGGGCGTCTCGACCAATCGCATCCCCTTGCCCCCGCCCCCGGCCACGGCCTTAATCAGCACCGGATAGCCGATCGCATCGGCCGCCCCGGCCAGGTGCTCGGGGTCCTGATTGACACCGTGATAACCGGGCACGACCGGCACGCCGGCCTCGGCCATCAGCACCTTGGCCGCATCCTTCAGCCCCATCGACCGGATCGCACTGGCTGAGGGACCGATGAAGGTGAGCCCTGCCGCCTCGACCGCCTCGACGAAATTGGGGTTTTCCGAGAGAAACCCGTAGCCCGGATGGATCGCCTGAGCACCCGTCTCCAGTGCGGCACGTATGATGACGTCACCGCGCAGGTAGGACTCCTTCGGTGCAGGACCGCCGATCATCACTGCCTGATCGGCGATGCGTGCATGCTGGCTGTCGCGGTCGGCCTGTGAGCAGACGGCGATGGTCCGCAACCCCATCGCACGGGCGGTGCGAATGATGCGGCAGGCGATCTCGCCGCGATTGGCAATCAGGATGGTGTCGAACATCGGCCATTATCCTCTTGGCAAAGCCGGGGGAGCGCTGCCCCCCCGGACCCCCCCCGGAGTACTTTTGGCAAGATGAAAGACATGGGTTTCATCTTGCCAAAAGTACTCCCGCCGGAGGCATTCTGGTGTCGATTACATACGGAACACCCCAAACCGCGTTTCCGGTATCGGTGCGTTCAGGCAGGCTGAGAGCGAGAGCGCCAGAACCTCGCGCGTGCGGCGCGGATCAATGATGCCGTCGTCCCAGAGCCGCGCCGAGGCGTAGAGCGGATGCGACTGACGCTCGAACATTTCCAGCGTGGGACGCCTGAACGCTTCTTCGTCCTGCGCGCTCCAGCTTCCGCCCGCCCGCTCGATTGCCTCGCGCCGAACCGTTGCGAGCACGCCCGCCGCCTGCGCGCCGCCCATGACCGAAATGCGGCTGTTGGGCCAGGTCCAGAGGAATCGCGGCGCATAGGCGCGCCCGGCCATGCCGTAATTGCCCGCCCCGAAACTGCCCCCCACAAGAAGCGTGATCTTGGGCACAGAGGTCGTGGCCACGGCCGTGACCATCTTGGCGCCGTGGCGCGCGATGCCTTCATTCTCGTATTTCCGGCCAACCATGAAGCCGGTGATGTTCTGAAGAAACACCAGGGGAATGCGCCGCTGTGAACACAGTTCGATGAAATGGGCGCCCTTCACGGCCGCCTCGGAGAAGAGCACGCCATTATTGGCCACGATCCCCACCGGGCAGCCCATGACATGGGCAAACCCCGTGACCAGCGTCTCGCCGAAGCGGGCCTTGAACTCGTCTAGGCGCGAGCCGTCGACAACGCGGGCGATGACTTCGCGGATGTCATAGGGCGTGCGCAGATCGGCGGGCACCACGCCGAGGATTTCCTCGGGGTCAAGGGCCGGGTCTTCGGGCGCGACACGCTGTAGGGTGGGTGCTGTGCACCCACCAAGACTGGCCACGGCGCGCCGCGCCAGCGCCAGCGCATGAGCGTCATCCTCGGCCAGATAATCCGCGACGCCCGAAAGCCGCGTATGCACATCGCCGCCGCCAAGCTCTTCGGCGCTCACCACTTCGCCGGTCGCGGCCCTGACCAGCGGCGGGCCGGCCAGAAAGATCGTGCCCTGGTCGCGCACGATGATGGTCACGTCCGACATCGCAGGCACATAGGCCCCGCCGGCCGTGCACGAGCCCATGACCACGGCGATCTGCGCGATCCCCTTCGCGCTCATCTGTGCCTGATTGTAGAAGATGCGGCCGAAATGGTCGCGATCGGGAAACACCTCGTCCTGATTGGGCAGGTTTGCGCCGCCACTATCGACCAGATAGACGCAAGGCAGGTGGTTCGCTTCGGCAATCTCCTGCGCGCGCAGGTGTTTCTTGACGCTCATCGGGTAGTAGGTGCCACCCTTCACCGTTGCGTCATTGCAAACGATCATGCATTCGCGCCCCGCAACGCGCCCGATACCAGCAATGACACCTGCAGAAGGGGCCACGCCGTCATAGAGTCCATGCGCGGCAGTGGCACCGATTTCGAGGAAAGGCGATCCGGGGTCGAGCAGATTGGCCACCCGGTCGCGCGGCAGCATCTTGCCGCGCGCGATGTGGCGCGCGCGCGCCGTCGTGCCACCGCCCTCGCGCGCGAGCGCCTGTGCCGTCTCGATTTCGGCAAGCGCTTCGAGATGGGCCGCGCGATTGGCACGGAAACTCTCGGAACCGGGGAGGATGGCGGACGAGAGTTTCATGCACAGGTCTCCTTCTGCGGGGTCGGTTCCGGACAGGTTGCGGGCGCATCGATGGACATGGCGCCGATTACCTTGACACGGGCTCGGACGAGATGAACTGGATTTCCTTTTCCAGAAAATGACTTATGAGCGAACGCACAACCACCAGAACCGCGAGGAACAGCAGGCTCACGAAAGATGCCGACAGCAGCAGTGCCAGGATGTCCGCCACGATGAAGACTTCCAGCGCCATCAGGATATAGCGCGCAAGGGCGATACGCCCGAGATTGGCACGCGACACGCGCGCCACCATGTCTGCGCGATTGAATTCGCTGGCAAGGTAATCCCAGATGAAACGCACCAATCCCACCAGAAGCAGGAGCACGGCAAAGAGTTCTATTCCGATGATGATGCGCTCCAGCCATGTGGCAAGAAACGGCAAGTGGTCCTGCATCACCACCGCGCGGTGGGTCTCCAGCGAGGCCAGTGCCTGCTCCATCACGTCGCACTCCCATCACACCATTGCCGCCATCAACTCGCGCCCCACCAGCATGCGCCGGATCTCGGAGGTGCCCGCTCCAATCTCCATCAACTTCGCGTCGCGGAAGAGGCGGCTTACGGCGCTGTCATTCATGAAGCCCGCGCCCCCCATGGCCTGCACAGCCTGATGCGCCTGTTTCATGGCTTCCTCGGAGGCATAGAGCACACAGGCCGCGGCATCCGCACGCGTCACCGCCCCACGGTCGCAGGCCCTGGCGACTTCATAGACATAGGCACGCGCCGAGTTCATGGCCGTGTACATATCGGCAATCTTGCCCTGCATCAGCTGGAAACTGCCAATCGGCTGCCCGAACTGGTGGCGGTCGCGCAGATAGGGCATGATCTCGTCGAGGCAGGCCGCCATGATGCCGGTGCCTATCCCCGACAGCACCACACGCTCGTAGTCGAGCCCCGACATGAGCACGCGAACCCCCCGGCCCTCGTCGCCCAGAACATTCTCGAAGGGCACCTCGACATCCTCGAATACCAGTTCCGCCGTATTCGAGCCGCGCATGCCCAGTTTCTCGAAATGCGGGCTTGTTGAAAAGCCGGTCATGGTCTTCTCGATCAGGAAGGCGGTGATCCCCTTGCTGCCGGCCGCCGGGTCGGTCTTGGCATAGACCACCAGCACATCGGCATCGGGGCCGTTGGTGATCCAGTATTTCGTGCCATTGAGCACATAGCGGTCGTTCTTCTTCTCGGCGCGCAGTTTCATGCCCACAACGTCGGAGCCCGCCCCGGCTTCCGACATGGCCAGCGCGCCCACATGCTCGCCCGAAATCAGCTTCGGCAGGTAGCGTGCGCGCTGGTCGTCAGTGCCGTTGAGCTTGATCTGGTTCACGCACAGATTGCTATGCGCCCCATAGGAGAGCGAGACCGAAGCCGAGGCGCGTGCGATTTCCTCGACCGCGATGACATGCGCGAGATACCCCATCCCCGCGCCGCCCATCTCTTCGGGCACAGTGATGCCCAGAAGGCCCAGTTCACCCATCTCACGCCAGAGCGCATTCGGAAAGGCATTGGAGCGGTCGATCTCGGCGGCCAGCGGCCTGAGGCGCTCCTGCGCCCAGCGATGCACCATCTCGCGCAGGGCATTCACATCCTCGCCCAGATCAAATGCCATCGAGGCCATGAACATTGCGCTTCCCTCCCCACAACTGAACGTATGTTCATTTCTTATGCACGACGTGCGGCTTCGGTCAAACGGAATCTTTCACACCAGCCCCATCGCTGCTGTTGCACCGGCGCGCGCACTGGCGCAGGATGCCAGAAATCGCGAGAGGCTGCCATGACCAAGCGCAAGATCATCATCGACACCGACCCCGGCCAGGATGACGCGGTGGCCATCCTGCTGGCGCTGGCCTCGCCGGAACTCGAACTGCTGGGAGTCACCTGCGTTGCGGGCAATGTGCCGTTGGAACTGACGGCGAAGAATGCGCGCATCGTGTGCGAACTCGCCGGCCGCCCCGAGACGCGGGTCTTTGCAGGTTGCGACCGGCCGATGGCGCGCAAGCTGGTCACGGCAGAGCATGTCCATGGCAAGACCGGCCTGGATGGCATCACCCTGCCCGACCCAATCATGCCGCTTGAAACGCAACACGCGGTCGATTTCCTGATCGAGACCCTGCGCCGCGAGCCTGCGGGCAGTGTGACCCTCTGCCCCATCGCACCGCTGACCAATATCGCGACCGCCATTCAACGCGCCCCCGACATCGTGCCGCGAATTGCCGAAATCGTGCTGATGGGCGGCGGCTGTTTCGAGGGTGGCAACATCACGCCTGCTGCCGAATTCAACATCTATGTGGACCCGGAGGCCGCAAAAATCGTCTTTGACGCAGGTGTGAAACTCACGGTCATGCCGCTCGATGTGACACACAAGGCACTGACCAACCGCGCGCGGGTCGAGGCGTTTCGCAACGCCGGCCGGGTCGGGCCTGCGGTGGCAAGCTGGACCGATTTCTTCGAGCGTTTCGACAAGGAGAAATACGGCTCGGAAGGCGCGCCGCTGCATGACCCATGCACCGTGGCCTATCTGCTTCGGCCAGAGCTGTTTTCGGGCCGCTTCATCAATGTCGAGATCGAGACCGGCTCGGATCTGACGCTGGGCATGACTGTCGCGGACTGGTGGCGGGTGAGCAGGCGCGCGCCGAACGCGAATTTCATCGGGGATGTCGATGCCGAGGGTTATTTCGAGCTGCTGACCGAGCGGTTGGCGCGGCTCTGACGTGCGCCGTCATCCCGCAGAAAGGACTTTCTGCATCAGAGTCAGATCGTGATACTGGCCGAATTTCCAGCCCACCTGCGGCATGGTGCCGACATGCCGGTAGCCCTGGCTGGTGTGAAACCCGATGCTGGCCGAATTCGCGCTGGTGATGGCGGCGACCATGACATGATGACCGGCCTGCATGGCATGCGCCTCGAGCGCGGCGAGCAGTCTTAGCCCCAGCCCCTTGCCCCGTGCCTCGGGGGAAAGATTGATCGTGTGCTCCATGCAGCGGGCATACCCTGCCCCCGCGCGAAACTGAGCATAGCTGGCAAAACCGAGGATCGCGCCGGACTCTTCTGCGACAAGAAAGGCATGGCCCGCGCCCTGCCGGGTCGCGATCATGGTCACGATCTCGTCGGGGCTGCGCTCGACCGGGTTGAAGGTCACGATTGTGTTGCGGATGATCGGGTTCCAGATCCCGGCAATGGAAGGGGCATCGGAGTGAAGCGCGTCGCGCAGGAGCATGGCGGGCCTTCCAGGCTGGGCTGAAACCGTGAGGGGGACGGGGGGCTGCCGCCCCCCGGCTGGCCTGCGTCCAGACCC
>SKYA01000159.1 GCA_007128135.1 Paracoccaceae bacterium
AACGGCGCAACGGGCGGGAATAGGACATGGAGAAACCTCATTGAAAACCAGTGGAATATAGAGATGCGGTAAATGGCGTCGGTCAAGTGCAGCCATTTCCGGTCCAGAATCCACCACTCGCGAGGCACTCATCCTCGGGCGAAAGACCATTTCCAGGATCCCCATTCGCGGTCTCGCCCCCGCCGCCGCCCCCAGGCGCACGCTTGGTATTCGCACCGCCCACACCCACGCCGAAGTCAATCGCCCCATCACCCAGCCCGATGCCGAGGTCGAGGCCGATATAGGCGTTATTCCCCAGATAGGCCGCGCCCACCGTTCCGCGCCAGGACTGTGTGCCGAACATGTAATCCACGCCGACAGACCCGACGACGCTATCGCGGCGGTTGTCCGAGAAAACCCGCAAACCCACGCCAGTATTCACCTGCCCCCCGCCGAAGGAGAAGGACAGACCCAGACCAATCGTCGGGTCCGCCGCCACAGGGGTGGCGAGCAGAGCGGGCAGGGCGCAGATCAGGGCAAAGCGGCGCAAAGGGCGGGAATAGAACATGGCGAAACCTCGAATGGGAAACTGTTGACATCATAAGACGAGATGGCGCTTTGCCGGTCAACCGCAGGCACGCAGTTTGAACTATTGCGCGGTCCGTTTTTCGAAGTGTTGTGGCTATTTGGTAGCGGGGCGACCGTCTGTTAGGGGCTCCCTTCGCCCCCTCACCCCGGCACCCGCCCCCCGGTCGCCTCGGTCACGCTCTGCGCGGCGGCCTTTACCAATGCGCCCATCTCCTCGGCGCGGTCCAGGGTCAGCCGGAAGACAGGGCCCGAGATGGACAGGCCCGCGACCGGTTCGCCATGCGCGTTGAAGATCGGCGCGGCGATGCAGCGCATGCCTTCGGTGCGTTCCTCGTTGTCGATGGCGTAGCCGCGTTTGCGGCTCTCGCGCAGGTCCTGGTCGAGCGCGCCGATATCGGTCAGCGAGGCGGGGGTGAAGCTGGGCAGGCCGCGCACGGTCAGTTCCAGCAGCCGCGCCAGCGGCAGGAAGGCCAGCAGCGCCTTGCCGATGCCCGAGACATGCATCGGGCTGCGCGTGCCGGGCGGAAAGAAGGCGCGGATCGCCTCATGCGTCTCGACCTGGGTCAGGAACAGCACCTCGCCCTTGTCCTCGACGCCCAGATTGGCGGTCTCGCCGGATTTGCGCATCAGCGTTTGCATCGCGCCCCGCGCCCGGTCCACCAGCGCGGTGCGCCGCAGGAAGGCCGAGCCGGTGCGGAACGCTCCCGCCCCGATATGCCAGCATTGCGCATCGGTCTCCAGCTCGACAAAGCCGTGGCTCTGGAAGGTGGTCAGCACCCGGTAAACGGTCGCGGGCGACTGGTCGGCGGCCTGCGCGAGTTCGCTCAGCGTCAGCCCGTCGCTGCGCGCCAGCACGCCCAGAATCGCCAGCGCCCGGTCGAGCGACTGGACCGTGTTCTGCTCGGTGCGGTCATGAAAGGCGCGCGGGCGGCCACGGTTGCGGGTCTCGGCCATGGGGAGTCCTTTTTCCTGACATCTGAAAACGTTTTTCGTCAGGTGAAAAAAGAAAAACGCTTTCGGAACATGGTCTAGCGGTATTTTTTCATCTTGTAAAAAACTTTTTCAAAAAAATTGCACGTATGAAGTGTGCAGGGTAAGGTATTGAAACTCAAGGGAGGAGTTAGCCCATGTCCGCACAGAATCCGGTCTTCATCCCCGGTCCGACGAATATCCCCGAGGACATCCGCAAGGCCTGCGACATGCCCACGCTGGACCATCGCAGCCCGAAATTTGCCAATGTTTTCAAGCCGGCAGTCGCCGGAGTGCGGCGCGTGCTGAACATGCGCGACGGCGAGGTGATCCTGCTGCCCTCCACCGGCACTGGCGGCTGGGAAGCTGCTGTTTCCAATACATTTTCTGCCGGCGACAAGGTTCTGGCGGCGCGGTTCGGGATGTTCAGTCATCGCTGGATCGACCTGTGCCAGCGCCACGGACTCGCGGTCCAGATCATCGAAACCCCCTGGGGCGAAGGCGCCCCGCTGGAGGCCATCGAGACTGCCCTGCGCGCCGATTCATCTCATGAAATCAAGGCTGTACTTGCCACCCACAATGAAACCGCGACTGGCGTACGGTCCGATATCGCGGGCATCCGCCGCGCGCTGGACGCCGCCGGTCACCCTGCGATGCTGTTTGTCGATGGCGTCTCCTCCATCGGCTCGATGCCCTTCGACATGGCTGGCTGGGGCGTCGACATCGCTGTCGCGGGCTCGCAAAAAGGCTTCATGCTGCCTGCCGGCCTTGCCATCCTCGGGGTGTCGCCCAAGGCCTGGGCCGCGATGGAACACGCGACCCTGCCGCGAACCTTCTTCGATTTTCGTGACATGGCAAAGGCTTACGCGGCCGGGGGCTTTCCCTACACGCCGCCGGTCGGGTTGATTGCCGGTCTGGCAAAGGCTATCGAGATGCTGGAAGACGAGGGGCTGGAGAACGTCTATGCCCGCCATGCCCGCTTCGCCGAGGCGACCCGCCGGGCCGTCGCGGCCTGGGGCCTGCGCCCCTGCGCGGCCACGCCGGACCTGTGTTCGGACACCGTGACCGCCGTGGTCGTTCCCGAAGGTTGCAACGGCACTGATCTGGTGCAGCTTGCGGCGACGAAATACGGCATGGCCTTTGGTGTCGGTCTGGGCGAGGTCGCCGGCAAGGTGTTCCGGATCGGGCATCTGGGCATGCTGACCGATGCGCTGCTGCTGTCGGGGCTCGCGGTGGCCGAAATGTGCATGGCCGATCTGGGCTGGGATGTGCGGCTGGGCTCGGGCGTGGCGGCGGCGCAGGAGTATCTGCGTTCGCACCCGGGCGTTGCGCTGGCCGAGGCCGCCTGAGGGGGGCTCTGCCCCCCGACCCCCCCGGGAATATTTGAACAAGGATGAAAGGAGAGGCATGTGAAGGATCTGGGTGAGATGACCATTCCGACCTATGCGGATGTGGAGGCGGCCCATGCGCGCATCGCGCCGCACATTCACCGCACGCCGGTTCTGACCTCGAGCTATTTCAATGCGTTGAGCGGGGCGGAGCTGTTCTTCAAATGCGAGAATTTCCAGAAGGCGGGCGCGTTCAAGGTGCGCGGTGCGTCGAATGCCGTATTCGGGCTGTCTGACGAGATGGCCGCGAAGGGCGTGGCCACGCATTCGAGTGGCAACCATGCGCTGTCACTGAGCTATGCCGCCGGGCGGCGCGGGATTCCGTGTCATGTGGTGATGCCGCGCACGGCCCCCCAGGCCAAGAAGGACGCGGTGCGCGGCTATGGCGGCATCATCACGGAATGCGCGCCCTCGACCTCGTCGCGCGAGGAGGTCTTCGCGCAGGTACAGGCCGAGACGGGGGCGGAGTTCGTCCACCCATATAATGATCCGCGCGTGATTGCCGGGCAGGCGACCTGCTCGAAGGAGTTGCTGGCGCAGGTCGAGGGGCTTGATGCGGTGATCGCCCCGATCGGGGGCGGGGGCATGGTGTCCGGCACCTGCCTGACCCTGTCGAACATCGCACCGCATATCGAGATCTATGCCGCCGAGCCGGAACAGGCGGATGATGCATATCGCAGCTTCAAGGCCGGTCATATCATCGCGGATGACGCGCCCAGCACGGTTGCGGACGGGTTGAAGGTGCCGCTGAAGGAGCTGACCTGGCATTTCGTCAGCACTCATGTGACCGATATCCTGACGGCCACCGAACAGGAGATCATCGATGCGATGAAACTGACCTGGCAGCGCATGAAGATCGTGATCGAGCCGAGCTGTGCCGTGCCGCTGGCAACGATCCTGAAGAACCGCGAGGTTTTCGCCGGCAAGCGTGTCGGCGTGATCATCACCGGTGGCAATGTCGATCTTGACACGCTGCCATGGATCAAGGGTTGAGGAGGGAAGACGATGAATGCACCTGTGACATTCGACGGGTTGGAAGTGGGCTATGATGTGCCGGCGCTGCCGGGAATGGACGCGGCCGATATCCAGACGCCGTGCCTGATCCTCGATCTGGACGCGCTGGAGCGCAATATCAGGAAAATGGGCGATTATGCGCGCGCGCACGGGATGCGTCACCGGGTGCATGGCAAGATGCACAAATCGGTCGATGTTGCGAAATTGCAGGAGACCCTGGGCGGGGCCTGCGGGGTCTGCTGCCAGAAGGTGAGCGAGGCCGAAGTGTTCGCGCGCGGCGGGATCAGGGATGTTCTTGTCTCAAATCAGGTGCGTGACCCGGCCAAGATTGACCGGTTGGCACGCATGCCTCGGCTTGGGGCGCGGACGATCTGCTGCGTCGATGATCTGGCCAATGTTGCAGATCTGTCAGAAGCGGCACAGCGCCATGGCACGCAGATCGAATGTCTGGTCGAGATCGACTGCGGGGCGGGGCGCTGCGGAGTGGTGACGACCGAGGCGGTGGTGGAGATTGCCAAGGCGATTGACGCCGCACCAGGGCTGAAATTTGCCGGGATCCAGGCCTATCAGGGCGCCATGCAGCACATGGACAGCTACGATGACCGCAAGGCCAAGATCGATGTGGCGGTGGCGATGGTGCGTGATGCTGTCGCGGCGCTGTTGGCGGATGGGCTGGAATGCGACATTGTCGGGGGCGGCGGCACGGGGAGTTACTATTTCGAGAGCACCTCTGGCGTGTATAACGAGTTGCAATGCGGCTCCTATGCCTTCATGGATGCCGATTACGGACGCATCCTCGACAAGGACGGCAAGCGGATCGACCAGGGCGAATGGGAGAATGCGCTGTTCATCCTGACCTCTGTGATGAGTCACGCGAAACCCGGCAAGGCGATTGTCGATGCAGGGCTGAAGGCGCAGTCGGTCGATAGCGGCCTGCCGGTGATCTTTGGCCGCGACGATGTCAAATATGTGAAATGTTCTGACGAGCATGGCGTGGTCGAGGACACAGACAATGTTCTGAAAGTGAATGACAAACTGCGGCTGGTGCCGGGGCATTGCGACCCGACCTGCAATGTTCATGACTGGTATGTGGGCGTGCGTGGCGGCAAGGTCGAGACTCTCTGGCCGGTCTCGGCGCGCGGCAAGGCCTATTGACAGCTTTACCTCTCTTCGGTGGCCCCGGGCTGGCGCCCGGGGCTGTCGGGCACTCTGTCCAAGGAAGGAAGACCCTCATGTGGATCGTCCCCGAATCCGCCATTCCCGGTCTGGTCGATGAGCAATCGGCCTTCGATGCCATCGAGGCCACATTCGCCGCCATGTCGCGCGGCGATGCCTATAACTTCCCGGTCGTGCGCGAGGGGCTGGGCGAGGGGCGGCAATACGGGTTCAAGTCGGGCCTCGACCGTGTCGGCGGTCTGCTTGGGGTCAAGGCGGGGGGCTATTTCCCTGCCAATGCCGCGCAGGGGGTGCCGAACCACCAGAGCACCGTCTATCTGTTCGACCCCGAGAGCGGCCGGCCCACTGCCATGGTGGGCGGCAATCTGCTGACCGCGTTGCGGACTGCGGCGGCGAGCGCCATATCCATCAGGCATCTGGCGCGGGCCGATGCGCGCGTGCTGGGCATGGTGGGCGCAGGCCATCAGAGCGCGTTCCAGATGCGCGCAGCGGTGCGGCAACGCGCCTTCGAGAAGGTGATCGGCTGGAACCTGCACCCCGAGATGCTGTCGCGGCTGGAAGCGACGGCGGCAGAGCTGTGCCTGCCCTTCGAGGCCGTGGATCTCGATCGCTTGGGGGCGGAGGCGGATGTCATCATCACCATTACCTCGAGCTTCGACGCGATCCTGAAGGACGCGCAGATACGCCCCGGCACGCATCTGGCCTGCATGGGCACCGACACGAAGGGCAAGCAGGAGGTGGAGGCCGCGCTTCTGGCGCGCGCGCGGGTGTTCACCGACGAGGTGGCGCAATCGGTCGCGATCGGCGAGGCGCAGCATGCGGTGTCGGCGGGGCTGCTGGAGCCCGGCGCGATTGTCGAGATCGGGGCAGTGATCAATGGCGCGCATCCGGGGCGGGAGCATGCCGGGGAGGTCACGCTGTTTGACGGGACCGGCGTGGGGTTGCAGGATCTGGCGGTGGCGTCCAGGGCGGTGGATCTGGCGGTCGCGAAGGGGCTGGCGGTCGAGGTTGCGATCTGATCGGGTCAGGGCGATTGCGCTGCGCGCAGGCGTCCCAGATCTGCCCATGTGCTCTGCTCGCGGGCAATGGCGTGGCGGGCCTTGGTGATTGCCATCCCGGAAAAGATCAATTAAGATCGAATTGTTCGATTGTGATACAATTTCCACGGAGGGGCACGTCGTGACCGAAGCCGGAACCCAGTATTCCGTGCCGCCCGTGCATCGCGCCTTTCGGCTGTTGCGCCATATCGCGCAGGGCGGGCAATGCCGCAATGCCTCGGCCACGGCGCGCGAACTGGGGCTGAATCGCACAACGCTGATCCGGCTGTTGCACAGCCTGGAGGCCGAGGGCATGATCGAGTCGCTCGACGGGGGCGCTAGCTGGCAACTGGGGCCGGGGATGATCGCGCTGGCCGCGGATGCGCTGAAATCGCGCAATGTCATCCGCCTGGCTCAGCCCGTCATGGCCGCGCTTTCGACCAGGCTGGGCCTGTCGTCGCATCTGGGCATTCTCGACGGGCGCGAGATCATCTATCTGCTGCGCGAGGCACCGAACACGCATCTGGTCAGCAACATCCGGGAGGGCTCGCGCCTGCCGGCACATGCGACGACGGTCGGGCGCGTTCTGCTGGGCCATCTGCCCGCCGAAACCCTGCGCCGGTTCTATGCCGACGCAAAGCTCGATGCATTCACCGACAAGACCTCGACGACGCTGGAACTTCTGGAGCGCCAGGTGGCCACCGACCGGGCGCAGGGTTTTGCCTGGAGTGCCGGGAATTTCGAGGCCGGGATCGGCTCCTGCGCGGCGCCTGTCTTCGACCATCGCGGCGCGGCGATCGCGGCATTGAACGTCACCGGCCCGGTGGATCGCTTCGACCTGAACCGGCCGCAGGCGGCCGAGGTGCGTGACGCGGTCATCGCCGCCGCGGCCGAGATTTCGACAGCGCTCGGGTATCAGGCGCGGCGGCAGGCGTTGTCGTAGCGGCAGACAGCGGGTGTGCCTGCGCCCGGCGTGGTATCTTCCTGATGCAGGACAACAGATCCGCGCCGCCATCCACAACGAAACCGCGGGCACTGTCGCAAGACATCTGGCGGGGGTGGCGGTCGGTGGGATCGGTCCCTTCCCCAGTCCTGCAGCGGCGTGACCGCATATCGGCAGGCAGCAGACAAGGCGCGTGTCTGGTGCCGTGCGCCCCTCAGGCGCGGCCAGTCGGGCAGAGCGAGAGGTCGCGCAGCGCGACCTGCCTGCGGGCAAGGGCTTCGAGCATGCGCGCCTTGACCGGCGCGGCGTCGGGGTCGGTCCAGCGGTTGAGCGTCTCGTTCGGGTCGCTTTGCAGATCGTAGAGTTCGCCCCAGCCGGGCGCGTCCTCGAGCAGCGACAGGCGCCAGCCTGCGTCCACCAGGGTGGTGATTGCGCTGCGCGCGTCGGCATCGCCGAAAACGGCGATGCCAGGATCCTCGATCAGCACCGGCGGGTCGCCTGCATCCGGCGCAAGGATGTCGCGCCCCTGCATCCCGATGGGGATGCGCAGGCCCGCGCGCTGCAGCAGTGTCGGCGCGAAGTCGATGGCGCTGGCCTGTCGATGCAGGACGCCCGCGCTGCGGTGCCCGGCGGTGTCGCGCCACAGGAAGGGAACGCGGATGACGCTGCGGTAATGCAGGCCCAGCTTCAGCACCGTGCCGTGATCGCCCATGTAATCGCCATGGTCCGACATGAAGCAGATTACCGTATCGTCGTCGAGTCCGCTGGCGCGCAGTGCCTCGAGTATCCGGCCCAGGGCAGCGTCGATGAAGCTGATCGCACCGTAGTTGAGCGCGAGGATGCGCCGCATCGCCGCCTCGGACAGGTGGAAGGGCCAGTGCGCGGCGGGGTCGGCATTGCCCATGCGATAGGCCCGCAATGCCGCCTCGGGCAGGTCGTTGCGCGCCATCAGCGGGCGGTGGAACGTGGCCGGAAGCTCGACATCGGCAGGGTCATACATCGACCACCACCGCCCCGGCGGTGTGAAGGGGTGGTGCGGGTCGGGGAAGGAGACCTGCAACAGGAAAGGGTTCGCGGGGTCGTGGGTTTCGAGAAAGCGCGCGGCCTGCTCGGCGATATAGGTGGTGGGATGAAGCGTTTCGGGCAGTGCGCTTTGCCAGCACTGGGCGACGCGGGTGGCGGGATCGTCGAGCGCGTTCGCCGGGCCGCGCAGGCTGTCAGGGTCGGGGTGGCCGGCACGCAGCCAGGCGGTGTAATGCCCCTCGACCTGGTCGCCGTGGCCGATGCAGAGACGGACATGGTCGAAGCCGTAATAGGGCAACGGCAGCGCGTGATCGGGCGCGCGCGCCCAGAGCGTGCGGACCTCGTGGCCATAGACGGGGCCGTCGCGCTGGTCGCGGCGGGCGCGGCGCACTGCGTCGGGCGGGGGCGCGCCGGTGCCGCGCGGCTGG
>SKYA01000147.1 GCA_007128135.1 Paracoccaceae bacterium
TGGTGCAGACCGCGCGGCCCCTGAAGCCCGATATGACGAGGATCTTCGAGGCGGGGGCGCCGGCGCCCCCGCCTCGAAGATCCTCGTCATATCGGGCTTCAGGGGCCGCGCGGTCTGCACCACGCGGCCCCAGATCTCGCGGTCCTCGTCCGACAGGCGCCGCCTTCGGCTCATTCGTCCGTTGCGACCAGCTTCCAGTTGGGGCTGTCCGCGGTCATGTCGCGGGCAAAGGTCCACACATCCTTCTGCCGCTTGATTGTATTGGGGTCGCCATCCACGACCTCGTCGGTATCCACCTTGCGCACCACCGAGGTCAGCTCGGCCACGAACTTGATCGTGATCTCTCCCTCATGGCTGGCCTCGTCATAGCTGGCCCCGACGACCTCCAGCTCGCGCAGCCCCACAAAGGTTGCATCGACCCGCAGCCCCTCGCGCTCGCGCAGTTGCACCACCTCGTCGAAACTGTTGAACACATCGCGCGACAGGAAAGGCAGGATCGAGTCCATATCCGAGGATTCAAACGCCATCAGGATCATCTCATAGGCCCCGCGCGCCCCCTGCAGGAACTCGTCCACGCTGAAGGACGGATCTGTTGCCTTCATCTTCGCCAGCGCCTTCGCCGCGTCCGAGCCTTCGGGCACGTGATCGGTGATATCCGTATCCGGCCCGCCCTCGATTACCTCGAAACGTGGCTTGCGGGCGGCGGGCTCGGCACCTTCCTGCCGCGGCAGGGGTTTGCTCTCGAACCCGTCGCGGGATCCCAGCACGGCACGCAGGCGCAAGATCAGAAAGACGGCGATTCCGGCAAGTATCAGCAACTGGATCACGGCAGGTTCCATTGTTTCCTCGGCCCGGGGTTGGTAAGGCGGCTCTGGTGTCTATGTAAGGTGGCAGGCAGGGCGAGTCCACCATATGTGACCACGACAGGGTGACGAAAGGCAAATCTATGTGGATTTTACTGGCAATCCTTGCACTTCCCGTCATCGAGATTGCGCTTTTCGTGCAGTTCGGACCCGCGCTGGGTGTCCTTGGCACCCTGGCCGAGGTGCTTCTCAGCGGCGCGCTGGGCGTGGTTCTGCTGCGCGCCGAGCCGCATCGGAATGCGCAGGACCTGCGCGCGGCATTGGATCGCGAGCAGAGCCCGGCAAGCCCACTTGCCCATTCCGCGCTGCGCGCCCTGGGGGCGGTTCTGCTTGTGATGCCGGGGTTTTTCAGTGATTTCGCGGGGGTTTTGCTACTCTTGCCACCGCTGCGGGCACTGATCCTGACCCGGCTGCTCGTCAGCCTGAGTGCTGCCCGGCAGCGCAAGGAGGGCGTGATCATCGACGGCGAGTATGAACCCACGCGGCCCGACAGCCCCGAGCCGCCGCGCCGAATCCGCAGCCCGGAAAAGCGGGATTGAGCCACCGGGACGGCACTGCTACAAGCGCGCGCAAGAAATAGTCACAAATCCGACAGGAGCTTCTGATGACCGACACCACACAGCACGGAAACGGCGCACCCGCAACGCCCCCGGCCACACCCAAGGTGAACATGCGCATCCTCGCGCAATACATGCGCGACCTGTCCTTCGAGAACGCCGCCGCACAGAAGAAGGTCCAGGGTGCGAATGTGCAGCCCGACATCCAGGTGCAGGTCAGTCTCGACGCGAACAAGCGCGAGGCCGAAAACCAGTATGAAGTCGGCACCAAGTTCAAGATCACCTCGAAGAACAAGGCCGACGACCAGACCCTGTTCATCGTCGAGCTGGATTATGTCGGCCTGTTCCATATCGAGGGCGTTCCGCAGGAACAGATGCACCCCTTCCTGCTGATCGAATGCCCGCGCATGATCTTCCCCTTCGCGCGCCGCATCATCGCCGATGTCACCCGCGACGGCGGCTTTCCGTCGCTCAATCTCGACACGGTCGATTTCCTCGCGCTCTACAAGCAGGAATTGCAGCGTCAGGCCGCACTTCAGGCCCAGAAGGGCGCAGACGCACCCGCGCCAAACTGAGACGTGCGCGACGCGCGCCGTGACACCCCGCCCCGCCGGGCGTTGTCATGTCTGCGCGTATCTGCGCCAGATCGCATCTTCGCCAAGTGCGGCAACAAGGCCCTGATGGGCCTTGCGCTCGGCTTCGGTCAGGCGCGGGGGCAACGGGGCGGGGCGCTTCGGCAGCGGAGCGCGGGGCGCAACGGCCCCGTTGGCATCGCGCGCAGGCTCTGAGGACAGCACAAGATCAGGCTGTTGTCCGCCCAGAAGCTCCAGATAGACTTCGGCCAGGATTTCGCTGTCCAGAAGTGCGCCATGCTTCGTGCGCGCCGAATTGTCGATCCCGAACCGCCGGCACAACGCATCCAGCGAGGCAGGTGAGCCGGGGAATTTCTGCCGCGCAAAGGCCAGCGTGTCGAACGCCTGTTCGGGTGGCAGAAGCGGGCGGGTCGCCCATTCAAGTTCGGCATTGAGGAACTTCATGTCGAATGCAGCGTTATGGATCACCAGCCGCGCATCCCCGACAAACGCCAGAAAGGAATCAACGATCTCGGTGAAAACCGGCTTGTCGCGCAGGAAATCCTCGCTCAGGCCATGAACCTCGAAAGCCCCCTGCGGCATGTCGCGTTCGGGGTTGATGTATTGATGATAGGTCCGGCCCGTCGGCATCAGGTTCACCAGTTCCACTGCGCCGATCTCGACGATCCGGTGCCCCTCGGCGGGCTCAAAGCCGGTCGTTTCGGTATCCAGTACCAGTTCACGCATCGCCTGCCTCCAGTCTCGCCACCAGATCTTGCACAGCTTTGCGCGCGCTGTCCATATCCAGTGTCTCGATCACGAAATCGGCACGGGCGCGCTTCTCGGCATCGGGCATCTGGCGTGCCAGAATCTGCGCCATATGCGCCTCGGTCATGCCCGGCCGTGCCAGCACCCGCGCGCGCTGCACCTGCTCGGGCGCGGTAACGACCAGCACACCATCCACATCGGCACCGGTCTCGAACAGAAGCGGTATGTCCAGCACGACAAGCGGCGTGTGCGCTTGCGTGATGAAATGCTCCCGATCCGCCGCGACCAGCGGATGCACCGCTGCCTCCAGCCGCGCCAGCGCCCCCGGCTCGCGCGCGATCCATGTCTTGAGGACAGCCCTGTCCACTCCGCCCGGCCCGACAGCCTCGGGGCAGAGTGGCGCGATGGCGGCACTGCCCACACCACCCGGCGCATACAGCCGATGCACGGCGGCATCCGCATCCCAGACCGGCACGCCAAGTTCGCGAAAGAGCCCTGCCGTGGTGCTCTTGCCCATGCCGATGGAGCCTGTCAGCCCCAGACGATAGGGCCGCGTCATGTCGCCAGCACTGCGGCGCGCAGCGCCGCGTTCACCTGCGGTCTGCGCCCGAACCAGCGCTCGAAACCCGGCACGGCCTGATGCAGCAGCATCCCCAGCCCATCGACCACCACACAGCCCTGCGCACGCGCATCGCGCAACAGCGCGGTTTCGAGCGGCGTATAGACAATATCCGTCACCACCATGTCAGCGCGCAGCGCCCCGGGCGGGAAATCAAGCTCCGGTTGCCCGGTCATGCCCAGCGCCGTGGTATTGACGACCAGCCCCGCGCCGTCAGCAGCCGTCGCGCGCTCTTCCCAGGGCACGACCACGATCGGCGCGTCGATCGCCTCGGCCAGCGCCTCGGCCCGTGCCAGCGTGCGATTGGCAAGCCGGATCTCGGGCACACCGGCCTCGGCCAGCGCCACCAGCACCGCGCGCGCGGCTCCACCGGCCCCCAGCACCAGCGCCGGACCCTCCGGCCCCCGCCATCCCGGTGCACCGGCGCGCAGATTCGCGAGAAAGCCATAGCCGTCGGTATTGTCCGCCTCGATCCCGCGCGCAGTGAAACTCAGCGTATTCGCTGCACCGATGACGCGCGCGGCCTCGGTGACATGGTCGGCCAGCGCGAGCGCGGCCTCCTTGTGCGGGATGGTGACATTCGCGCCGACAAAGCCCATCCGGGGCATGGCACGCAGCGCCTGCGCCAGATCTTCCGCCGCAACATGCAGCGGCACATAATGGCCCGCAATGCCGTAATCGCGCAGCCATGCGCCATGCAGACGCGGCGAACGGCTATGGCCCACCGGGCAGCCGATGACCCCGGCAAGGGGAATCCTCATCCGTCAATCTCCCCGCGCAGCACCAGGTAATTCAGCAGTTCCAGCAAGGGCATGCCCAGAATGGTGAAATAATCGCCCTGTATCTGCGCAAACAGCCGCACGCCTTCTTCCTCCAGCTTGTAACCGCCAACCGACTGTCCGACCCCGGGCCAGTTGCGGGCCAGATAGGCATCGAGAAAGGCATCGGAAACCTGCCGCATCACCAGCCGCGCCAGCCCGACATGCCGCCAGACTGGTTGCCCCTCGGCATAGAGCACGGCAGCAGAGTAAAGCTGATGGGTCTGTCCGCGCAAGCTCTCGAGCTGCGCGCGGGCCTGTTGCTTGGTCTGGGGCTTCTCCAGCAGCCCGCCCCTGAGCCCCAGCACCTGATCGCAGCCCAGCACCAGACGCTCGGGCATCCGCCCGCCGATCTTGCGCGCCTTGGCATCGGCCAGGGCATCGGCAATGTCGCGCG
This sequence comes from Paracoccaceae bacterium, assembly GCA_007128135.1. Lineage (GTDB taxonomy): Bacteria > Pseudomonadota > Alphaproteobacteria > Rhodobacterales > Rhodobacteraceae > Roseinatronobacter. The sequence continues at coordinate 4,595 of SKYA01000147.1, forward strand.
GATGCGCGGACTCCGCAACAAGAGCGGCACGGATGGCCTGTTCATCGACGCGCGCGGGCACCACCTCGAAGGGAACAAGCGCGTTGCGCAGCATCTGCTGGCGGATGGCGGAGGTCGAGGCAAGAACGAGCATGTGGACAAGCCTGTGAAGAAGCACGGGAACAAGCACCCGCCAAATCAGGGGACAGACTCCCCACACCGAAGTGCTCGCAGTTTACCCTGTCCGGCGCAAGTATTCGCGGTGAGTCATCCCCAGGGGAGAAGAACCATTCAAGGGCTGTGGGAAACCCGGACAGGTTCTCCTGCTGCACTGGGTATTCTCGTTTCGTTCCAGACCATATATCTGAAAATATTGATAAAAGTATGACAGGCTGGCTCGCGGGAGCGCTCACGGATTGTGGATAACTCTGTGCATGGAAAAACAATCCCCATATCCACAGACCCTACTGAGTCTACTATCTCTTATATATCTATCTTCTATTTCATAAGAAGAGAGGCGAATTGACTTGCGTCGTGAGTCTCGTGTAGAGGACGGCATGCCCCACGTCCTGTGGACCGCGCTTCACGCCTCTCGTGCCATCCCGGCCCGCCATTCGCGCGGGCATGAAGGATTTCCCCATGTCTGATACCCTCACCCCCGACCGCCCTGACACGCAAGACCATGCGCAAAGCGCAGAGAGCCTTCATCTGGCCGAACTCAAGGCCAACAGCCCGGCTGAACTGCTTGCCCTCGCCGAGGATCTCGAGATCGAGAATGCCCCCTCGATGCGCAAGGGCGAGATGATGTTCTCGATCCTCAAGGAACGCGCCGAGGAAGGCTGGACGATCTATGGCGAAGGCGTTCTGGAAGTCCTGCAGGACGGTTTCGGCTTCCTGCGCGCGCCCGAAGCAAACTATCTGCCCGGCCCCGACGATATCTATGTCTCGCCCGACATGATCCGCCAGTATTCGCTGCGCACCGGCGATACGGTCGAGGGCGAGATCCAGGCCCCGGCCGAGAATGAACGCTATTTCGCGATCACCAAGGTCACAAAGATCAATTTCGACGACCCGGAACGCGCGCGTCACAAGGTGCATTTCGATAACCTGACGCCGCTATACCCCGATGAGCGGCTGTGGATGGAAACGTCGGATCCGACCACCAAGGACCGCTCGGCGCGGATCATCGACATCGTGGCCCCCTTGGGAAAGGGCCAGCGCGCGCTGATCGTCGCCCCGCCGCGTACCGGTAAAACGGTGCTGTTGCAGAACATCGCTCATAGCATCGCCAAGAATCACCCCGAATGCTACCTGATCGTGCTGCTGATCGACGAACGCCCCGAGGAGGTCACCGACATGCAGCGTTCGGTCAAGGGCGAGGTCATCGCCTCCACCTTCGACGAGCCCGCAACGCGCCATGTCGCGGTTGCCGAAATGGTGATCGAGAAAGCCAAGCGTCTGGTCGAGCATAAGCGCGACGTGGTGATCCTCCTGGATTCGATCACCCGTCTGGGACGCGCCTTCAACACGGTCGTGCCAAGTTCGGGCAAGGTGCTGACCGGCGGTGTGGACGCGAACGCCCTGCAACGCCCGAAGCGCTTCTTCGGCGCCGCGCGCAATATCGAGGAAGGCGGCTCGCTCAGCATCATCGCCACCGCCCTGATCGACACGGGCTCGCGCATGGACGAGGTAATTTTCGAGGAATTCAAGGGCACCGGCAATTCGGAAATCGTGCTGGACCGCAAGATCGCCGACAAGCGCGTCTTCCCGGCGATGGATATCCTGAAATCCGGCACCCGCAAGGAAGACCTGCTGATCGAAAAGGCCGATCTGCAGAAAACCTTCGTGCTGCGCCGCATCCTGAACCCGATGGGAACGACAGATGCGATCGAGTTCCTAATTTCGAAACTGAAACAGACCAAGACCAACAGCGATTTCTTCGATTCGATGAACGCCTGAGTCGATGGACACGATTTTCGCTCTGGCCTCGGCAAGGGGGAAATCGGGCGTCGCCGTGATTCGACTCTCCGGGCCGCGCGCACATGCGGTGGGGCGGGCCATGGTGGGTAAATTACCCACCCTACGTCAGGCGTCGCTCCGGCCGATACGGCGGACCACGGGCGAGCGGCTGGATACAGGGCTGGTGCTTGCCTTTGGCGCGGCTGCCAGCTTCACCGGCGAGGATGTGGTCGAGTTGATGGTTCATGGCAGTCTGGCGACGATTGCCGCGGTCGAGAACTGCCTTGCCGAAGATCACGGGCTGCGTCTGGCCGAACCGGGCGAATTCACGCGCCGGGCGCTGGAGAATGGCGTGCTGGACCTGACCCAGGTCGAGGGGTTGGGCGACCTGCTGGATGCCGAGACCGAGAGCCAGCGACGCCAGGCGTTGCGGGTTCTGGATGGTGCCATCGGCAAGCTGGTTGCGGGCTGGCGCGAGCATCTGCTGCGGGCGGCGGCGCTGGTCGAGGTCTCTATCGATTTTGTCGAGGAAGACGTCGGCAATTTCGACACCCGGATCCTCTCGCATCTGGAGTCCGTGTCTGATGAGGTGCGGCGCGAGATAGCAGGGCAGGGCGGGCGCGAGCGGGTTCAGACCGGCTTCGAGGTTGCGCTTGTGGGGTCGGTCAATGTCGGAAAATCGACGCTTCTGAATGCGCTGGCCGGACGTGAGGCCGCGATCACCTCGGAAGTGGCGGGCACCACGCGCGATGTGATCGAGGTGCGGATGGAGATTGGCGGTTTCGCTGTCACTATCCTGGATACGGCCGGCCTGCGGGAGACTGGGGAAATGGTCGAGAGTATCGGAATCGCGCGCGGCCAGGCGCGGGCCAATGCTGCGGATATACGCATCATATTGTGTGATGGCCCTGATGAGCCTCCACCAATAGACGCGTTGCCCGGTGATATACTGCGCTTTGGCAAGGCCGATCTTCACCCCGGTCGCGAGGGCGGCGTATCAGGGCGTACGGGTGCCGGGATGGAGGAGTTGCTGGCTGATGTGGCGCGCGAACTCGGCAGTCGGGTTGCGCGGGACGGGGTGACAGTGCGGCGCAGGCACCTTCAGGCGATGCAGCGCGCAGGTGTCGCGCTTGACGAGGCGATTGATAAACTGCGCGCTGGGGACTATATCGCGGAACTGGTGGCGGCGGACATCCGGCAGGCGATGACTGCGCTGGATTCGCTGATCGGCAAGGTGGATGTAGAGGACCTTCTGGGCGATATATTCGCGTCCTTCTGCATCGGAAAGTAGGAGTGTTTCACGTGAAACATTACGACGTCATCGTGGTCGGCGGCGGCCATTCCGGGGTCGAGGCCGCGCTGGCATCGGTCCGGCTTGGGGCTGCAACTGCGCTGGTGACGTTCCGCAAGGATGATCTGGGCGTCATGTCCTGCAACCCCGCGATCGGGGGTCTTGGCAAGGGGCATCTGGTGCGCGAGGTCGATGCGCTCGACGGCTTGATGGCGCGCGCGGCGGATTATGCTGCAATCCAGTACAGGTTGCTCAACCGCTCGAAGGGCCCCGCAGTCCAGGGTCCGCGCGTTCAGGCAGACCGCAAGCGTTACCGGCAGTTCGTCGGCTCCGAAGTCGCCGCCACTGAGGGGCTGGACCTGATCGAGGCCGAGGTCACCGGCCTTCTGCTCGAACCCGGTGCGATCCGGGGTGTCATGCTTCATGCCGGGCAGGAATTGCGCGGCAAGGCTGTCGTTCTGACCACGGGCACCTTTCTGGGCGGAAAGATCTTCATTGGCGAAAAGAGCTTTCCCGCCGGTCGCATGGGCAACGCAGCGTCAACGATCCTCGCGCAGCAGATGCGGGACCTGGCCTTGCCGATGGGACGGCTCAAGACCGGAACACCCCCGCGCCTGGATGGGCGGACGATCGACTGGCATCTGCTCGAACTGCAACCGGGGGATGAA
>SKYA01000106.1 GCA_007128135.1 Paracoccaceae bacterium
CCCGCCCCCCCCGAGGAAATTTACACAAGGATGACTATCACAGGGTCTTGGCGATCATCCGGGTGATGTCGCCCAGCCGACAGGCATAGGCCCACTCATTGTCATACCAGGCATAGAGTTTCAGTTGTGTGCCGTTGATAACCATCGTCGAGGGGCCATCGATGATGCCTGAGCGCGGATCATTGGTGTAATCGCAGGACACGAGCGGGCGGGATTCAAAACCGAGGATGCCGTGGAGTGGGCCCTCGGCGGCGGCCTTGAGAAGTCCGTTCACCTCTTCGACCGTGGTGGCGCGTTCAAGCTCGAACACGCAATCCGTGAGCGAGGCATTGAGAAGCGGCACGCGTACGGCATGGCCGTTCAGACGGCCCTTGAGTTCGGGATAGATCAGCGTGATGGCGGTGGCGCTGCCGGTGGTGGTCGGGATCAGGTTGGTCAGGGCCGAGCGCGCACGGCGCATGTCCTTTGCCGGGCGGTCCACGATGGTCTGGGTATTGGTCACGTCATGGATGGTGGTGATCGACCCGTGGCGGATGCCAAGGTTCTCGTGGATCACCTTGACCACCGGGGCCAGACAATTCGTTGTGCAGGAGGCCGCCGTGATGATGCGCTGGCTGCCATCATAGAGGTGATGATTGACGCCATAGACAAGGTTCAGCGCGCCGCCATCCCTGACCGGGGCCGAAACGACGACCTTGCGCACCCCGGCCTTAAAATAGGGATCAAGCTTTTCGGCGGTCTTGAAGACGCCGGTGCAGTCGATGACCAGATCGACGCCCATCTCGGCCAGCGGCAGATCACTGATGCGGGCGGCATGGGTCAGGCGGATAGGCGTGCCGCCCAAGACCAGCCTGTCTTCCTCATGCGTAACCGGCGTGGCCCAGCGCCCGTGGACGGAATCAAATTCCATAAGCAGGGCATGCTGGGTGGCATCTCCGACAGGATCATTCAGCAGCACGATATCGTCGCCTGCGCCCATGTCGATCAGATCGCGCAGGACAAGTTTGCCGATACGGCCAAGGCCATTGAGGGCGATGCGTGTCATGGGCCGGAAACCTCCTTGGTCCTGAGGCTGTTGCAGTTGCTGATTGCCATGATTGCGGCGGTTTTGAAACCAGCGTCCGCTGTCCGCGCCCGGACCGGCTGTCAGATGATCGCGTGGCGCACCCTGGCAGAAACCCATTCGCTGACGATCACCGTGCCAAGGATCACGAGGATGATCAGCGAGACTTGCGGCCAGGCCAGCATGTTCAGGCTGGAATTGAGTTGCGCGCCGATCCCGCCTGCGCCCACCAGCCCGAGGATCGCGCTTTCTCGGATATTGATATCCCAGCGAAAGACACTGATGCCGTAAAATGCCGGCAGCACCTGCGGCACGATTCCGTAGGTCAGGATCTGGCCCTGCGATGCGCCCGTGGCGGTGATCGCCTCGACCTGATTGATATCGGTTTCCTCGATCGCCTCGTAAAGCAGCTTGCCGATGAACCCGATCGAGCGCAGCGCAATGGCCAGAATCCCCGCCAGAATGCCCGGACCCAGGATCGAGACCAGCAGCAGCGCCCAGATCAGCGAATTAATCGACCGCGAGGCGACGATGATGAACAGCGCGAACGGCCGCAGGATCAGCCGCGACGGTGTGGTGTTGCTCGCCGCCAGAAAGGCCAGCGGCACGGCCATCGCGATGCCCAGAAGCGTGCCCAGCGTGGCGATGTTGATCGTGTCCCACAAGGGCGCCCAGAGCCGTTCCATATAGGACCAGCGCGGCGGGAAGGCACGGTTGCCGATATCGGCGGCAGCATTGGGGGCGTCCCAGACAAAGGCCCAGATCGTGCGTTGGGTCATGCGCTCCCAGCACCAGACGAACAGCGCCACACAGGCCAGCCAGCCCGCCCAGAGCAGCAGGCGCCCCAGCGTTGTGCGATGGGCCCAGACCGGGGTTTCGGATGTTGCCACGCTCATTTCACCCACTTCCGCAAGAAGCCCGAGGAATATTCGGCCATCATGACAATGGCGATGATGATCAGCAGGATCGCGCCCGCACTGGAATATTCATAGCGCGACAGCGAGGTGTTCAGCGCCGCGCCGATGCCGCCCGCGCCAACAATCCCGATCACGGCGGATTCGCGGAAATTGATGTCCAGCCGATAAAGTGACAGTCCGATCAGCCGCGGCATGACCTGCGGCTGGATCGCGTAATTGATCAGTTGCAGCCAGCTTGCCCCGGTGGCGCGAATCGCCTCGGCCTGCGCCTCATCGATATCCTCGATATCCTCGGCCAACAGCTTGCCGATGAAGCCGATGGTGGCGAAGGTCAGCGTCAGGAAGCCCGCGAAAGCGCCAAAGCCGAACAGGGCCACGAAGAAGATCGCAACGATGATTTCCTGCAGCGCGCGGCTGGCCGCGATGATGCTGCGGCAGATGTAGTAGATCCACGCAGGGGCGACATTGCGCGCAGCCCCCACGCCAATCGGCACCGAGATCAGCACCCCAATCACAGTCGAGGTGAAGGTCATGGTCAGGCTTTCCATCAGCCCGTTCGAGATATCGCGCCAGCGCGTGGTGAAATCAGGCTGGACGAAGCCCGCAATGAAGCGCTGTCCGCGCTCCATACCGGCGATGACGCGCGCCCAGTTCACCTCGACCGTGCCGATGGCCAGCACCAGATAAACGACAGCGCCGATGGCCAGCGCTATGCGCCAGCCGCGCGACTGGATCATCTGCGGAGGTTTGCGCCAGTTTGTGGGATAGGCCGCGCTCATAGCGCCCTCAACATCTTCTCGGCCTGGGCCTTTTCCTCGGCCTCTGCCTCTGCGTCCTCCGACGCGCCCTTGCGCATGGCCGTCCAGTCCTCTTCACCATAAATCTGGGTCAGCACGGCTTCGGTCAGGCCCGAGGGCGGCCCGTCGAACACCACGCGCCCGGCCTGCAACCCGATGATACGGTCGGTGAATTGCTGCGCCAGCACCACGTCATGAATGTTGATGATCGCAGGCAGGCCCCGCTCGCGGCAGATTTCCATGATCAGCCGCATGATCTGGCGGCTGGTCTTGGGGTCAAGGCTGGCGGTCGGCTCGTCGATCAGCAGCAATTCGGGGTCCTGTGCCAGAGCGCGGGCAATCCCCACGCGCTGGCGCTGCCCGCCCGACAGCGCATCGGCGCGCTTGTCGGCATGGGCCATCAGCCCCACCCGGTCCAGCAGCCGAAACGCATTCGCGATATCCGTGCCCGGATAGCGGCGCATGAAACTGCGCCAGAACCCGACATAGCCCAGACGGCCCGACAGCACATTTTCCATGACCGTCAGCCGCTCGACCAGTGCATATTCCTGAAAGATCATCCCGATCCGGCGGCGCGCGCGCCGCAAATCGGCAGTGCGCAGGGTAGCCAGGTTCAGATCATTAAGCAGGACCTTGCCCGATGTCGGCTCGACCAGACGGTTGATGCAGCGGATCAGGGTGGATTTCCCGGCCCCCGAGGGGCCAATCAGGCCGACAACCTGCCCTTGCGGCACGTCAAACGACACATCCGACAGGGCTTTGTCGCCTGTCCTGTAGGTCTTGGTCAGGCCCTCGATCCTGAGCATGTGCGTCCCTTTCCGGTTCATGGGATGGCAGGCAGAACCTGGGTTCTGCCTGCCATCAAAGGTTTTGGTGCTGAAATCTCAGTTGCAGGTATAGGTCACGCCCATCGCAGCATCGATCTGGCGGATGACCGACCAGTTGTCCTTGAACGTGATCGGGATGAACTGGGTCTCGCCCTGTGCGCCGAATTCGCGCTGCAGCCCCGTGCCTTCCCATTCGAAGCTGAAAAAGGCTTCGTGGATCTTTTCCTGCAATTCGGGGTGCAGGTTGTAGACAGTGCCATAGCCTGAAGTCGGGAAGGTATCGGACTTGTAGATCGTGACCAGATCATCGCGGCTGACGACGCCGCGCGCTTCCATCCGCGTCAGCACCGAGTTGGCGATGGCGGCGGCGTCATAATCCTTGTTCGCGACGCCGAGAATCGAATTGTCATGCGCCCCCGAAAAGGCGGGCGTGTAGTTCTCATCCACGACCAGTCCGAATTCTGCTTCCAGAAGCGCCTGCGGTGCCTTGAAGCCGGAATTCGAGGTCTCGGACGTAAATGCCAGCTGACGGCCATCGAGGTCTGCAAGCGTCTCGATCCCCGACCCCGGATAGGTGATGATTTCCATCTCGTAGCCGAACGACCCGTCTTCACCAGCCATCATCGTGAAGGGTCGGAAACCGGCACAGGCCACGGCGATGGGGTTGGACCCGGTGTTGATGGCCGCGATGTGCAACCGGCCCGCGCGCATGGCTTCCAGTTGGGCCGCATTCGACTGGACCGGGAAGAACTGGACGGGCTTGCCGGTGACTTCGGACATGTGGTCGAGGAACTCGACCCAGACATCCTCGTAAACGGCAGGGTCTTCGACCGGTGTATAGGCAAAGACCAGCACCGCCGGATCGACCCATGCGCTCGGGTCGGTGGGAATATCTGCGATCAGGTCACCATCCGCATCCGTGAAGCGCGGATCCAGCTGGAACGCACCGGCGGGCAGAGCCAGCGCCAAACCGAGTGCCGCTGTCGAAAGAAGCCGTGCAGTCATGTCATTCTCCCCTTGGGCGTGGAACATGACTGGTGGGTATGCGCCCTGTGTAACAGGGTCATAACGGAAGCGTGAAGTTTTCATGACGCGATTGCCTCGCGCAAGGGGCGCTCCGGCGCGCAGTTGAGATAACCGTCCTGAAAGCGCCTGCCTTCCCGCAAAAGCGCAAAAGCGGAGTCAAGGGCAACACCCATAGCCCCGCAGGGCAATGGATGTCCCGGTCGAACGCCGCGCGCAGCCCCCGGGCTTCTGTTGCCGCCTGACCCCTCTGCTGCTTAACTCGGGTCTGGTCGTACCCGCGGCGCGGTCTTGTCCGCAAAGGCCGCGAGCCGTGCGCGCGCGTCGGGCTGGGTATTGACTACACCTGCCACCACTGCCTCGGCATAGGCCGCATCCAGCGCAGACATGTTCTGCATGTGACTGATGGCCGAGCATATCGCGAAATTCGTCAGCGGCAGGTTCGCCGCTGCGGCCTGCGCCAGGTCCAGAGCCTTTGCCAGGCTGTCATCGACCAGATATTGCGCAAGCCCCACGGCCACGGCCTCGTCGCCCTGATAGACGCGCCCGGTCAGCATCATGTCGATCATGCGCGCCTTTCCGACCAGATCGGCCACGCGGATCGTTGCACCGCCGCCGGTGAACAGGCCACGCTGGCCCTCGGGCAGCGCAAAATAGGTCGAGCGGTCCGCCACGCGGATATGGGCCGCGCTGGCAAGTTCCAGCCCGCCGCCCACCACAGCACCCTTCAGGGCGGCAATCACCGGCACGCCGCCATATTCCATCTTGTTGAAGGCTTCGTGCCAGCGCAGGCACAGATGCATGAAGTCCTCGGGGCGCCGGTCTTCGCGGTGATGTTCGACAAGGTCCAGCCCGGCGCAGAAATGATCCCCTGCCGCCGTCAGCACCACCGCGCGCGCACCCACGCGCGGCAGAAGCGAAAACAGCGCGATCAGTTCCTCGATGGTTCCGGCGTCCAGCGCGTTGCGCTTGGCGGCGCGGTCCAGCCGCGCGACGAGCACGCTTTCGCCGTCCATGTCGAGTGCGATATTCTTCAGACCGAGGTCATCTAGCGTCTGGATCATTGTTCAGTCCTCATGCGTTCAGGGCTCTGTGCAGGTCAGTCCTGCGCACCCAGCCCCCGCGCGGCCTCGCGCAGGATGAATTTCTGGATCTTGCCGGTCGCCGTCTTGGGCAATTCCCGAAAGACCACGGATTTCGGCACCTTGAAACCGGCAAGATGCGCTCGGCAGAAGGCGATGATCCCGGCCTCGTCCGCCTGTTGCCCGGCCCGCAACTCGACAAAGGCGCAGGGCGCCTCGCCCCAGCGCGCATGGGCCCGGGCGACCACGGCCGCCGCCTGAATCGCGGGATGGCGATAGAGCACGGCCTCCACCTCGACCGACGAGATGTTCTCCCCGCCCGAGATGATGACATCCTTCAGCCGGTCACGGATCTGCACATAGCCGTCAGGATGCACCACCGCCGCATCACCCGACCAGAACCAGCCGTCGCGAAACGCGTCTGCCGTGGCGGCCGGGTCTTTATAATAGCCCTTCATGACGGTGTTGGCGCGGATGGCGATCTCGCCTTGCGTTGCGCCATCGCGCGGCACCTGCGCGCCGCTGTCGCGATCCAGCACGCGCAGCGCCTCGACCATGGGAAAGGCCACGCCCTGCATGGCCTGTTTCGCCGCGCGTTCGGATGGCGCAAGCGTGTCCCAATCCTCCTGCCACAGGCATTGCGAGACATGACCGAAGGTTTCGGTCAGCCCATAGACCTGCATCACTTCCAGCCCCAGCGCTGATGCCTTTTCCAGCACGGCCGGCGGTGGCGGGGCGCCTGCGGTCATCACCTTGACGGGCGGCGCGAAAGGCTGTTTCGGCGCGTCCGGGCTTTCGGCCAGCATCTGCAGGATGACAGGTGCGGCACCCAGATGCGTGACATTGTGTGCGACCATCGCCTCCAGCAACGTCCCGGGTGCCATGTCATCGGCAAAGACGATATGCGCCCCCACGATGGCCATGGCCCATGGGTGGTTCCAGCCATTGCAGTGAAACATCGGCACGACTGACAGATAAGTGGGGTTTTGCGGCAGCGACCAGCCCGCGACCGTGCCCAGCGCCATCAGATAGGCTCCGCGATGGTGATAGATCACCCCCTTGGGCCGCCCCGAGGTGCCCGAGGTATAGTTCAGCGCCAGCGCCTGACCTTCATCCTGCGGCAAGGACCAGGGCAGGGGTGCGGTCTGGGTCAGATCGTCATAGAGGGCCTGTCCGAGACCGCGCACGCCCGCGCGCGTCAGGTCGATCACAGGCAAATCCCTCTTGTTCAACGCGAAAGCCGCGCCCACCAGATCGGTGAGCGCTGGGTCCACACAGAGCAGCCGCGCATCCGAATGGCGCAGGATATAGGCGACCGTGTCCGCTTCCAGCCGTGTGTTGATCGTATTCAGCACCGCACCCAGCAGCGGCACTGCGAAATGCAGCTCGAACAGTTCGGGCCGGTTGGGCGAGAGCACCGCGACCGAATCGCCCTGCGTCACGCCGCGCGCGGACAGGGCCGCAGCGACGGCGCGCACACGCCTTGCCACCTCGGCCCATGTCCGCGTAACGCCCGCGTAGCTGGTCGCAGGTTTGTCCGCATAGACGGTTTCGGCCCGCTGCAGAAACGAGAGCGGCGAGAGTGGCACGAAATTCGCCGGTCCGAAAGCTGTGGCCTCATACTCTGCGCGCATGGCATCCTCCTTGCCCTGCGGGCGCGCCTCTCGCAGATGCGCCCGGCGTCAAGCTCAGGCGTTCACGTCCACGACCACGCGGCCCTTGACCTGGCCTTTCAGGATATCGGCACCCAGTTGCGGCAGATCGGCCAGTGTGGCGGGCTGGATCATCGCCTCGAGCCTGTCCATCGGCAGGTCGCGCGCGATCCGGTCCCATGCCCGCAGACGGTTCTCAAAGGGTTGCAGGACCGAATCGATCCCCAGCAGGTTCACCCCACGCAGCAGGAAGGGAATGACCGTGGCGGGAAGTGCCGCGCCCCCCGCAAGCCCCACGGCGGCCACGGAACAGCGGTATTTCATCTGCCCAAGCACCCGCGCCAGCATCGCGCCCCCCACGGCATCAATGCAGCCTGCCCAGATCTCGGATTCCAGCGGGCGCTTGACCGTCTCGTTGATCATGTCGCGCGGCACGATCTGGCTGGCGCCAAGCTCGCGCAGATAGTCTTCGGTCTCTGGCCGCCCGGTCACTGCCGCGACCTCATGGCCCAGATGCGCCAGCAGCGCCACCGCGACCGAGCCGACCCCGCCCGCAGCCCCCGTGACCAGCACCGGCCCGTCGCCGGGGCGCAGCCCATGCGCTTCCAGCGCCATGACCGCCAGCATCGCGGTAAATCCTGCGGTGCCAACGGCCATCGCCTGCCGTGTCGTCAGCCCTGCAGGCAGCGGCACCAGCCAGTCGGCCCTGACGTGGGCTTTCTGGGCGTAGCCGCCCCAATGCGCCTCGCCCACGCGCCAGCCTGTCAGCACCACCTTGTCGCCGGGCTTGTAGCGCGGGTCATCCGAGGCCTCGACCGTGCCTGCGAAATCGATGCCCGGCACATGCGGATAGGACCGCACCAGCCCGCCACCGGGGCCGATGC
>SKYA01000093.1 GCA_007128135.1 Paracoccaceae bacterium
AACTGCGCTCGGCCATCCAGCGGTATTCAGGCCAGGTGCAATCTGTCCGTTTGGCGACGATGCGCGACCCGGAGGCGCATCTGACCATCGTAGCAGGGCAGAGAGACCTGCTTGCCGCCTTCGCCAGCCGCGATGCACTGGCCGCCGCCGACAGGATTCTGGGTTTCGTTGTCGATGCGGAAAACAGCTACCTGCGCCTGCAGGCGGCACCCGGAAAGGGCTGACTCACGCTCTCGAAGTGCATCGTCGGTGACCGCTGCAGAGCCGAACGGCAAAAGTAGGCGGGGTGACATGGGGGCGTGGCGTGCGATGTATCAGGTGGCGCACGAATTTCCGAGCCCAAACTGTGGAGAACTGCATATCTCACCAGTCGACTCGACGCGCCCACAGCCGACAAGCAAAACGTGGGGAGGGCCGAAATCTACAGAGGCAAGCTGGGAGCTTCATCGCGGCAGAGTGCGCCACGCTGGCGTGGTCTAAGGCACTTCGTTTAGGCTGCAATGCGTAATCAGCCAGTTTCCGTCTTGCTGACGTTCAAGGACATTCAATGACGTGCCGCGTCCGGCGGACCCTTCACTATAGTGGGCGAGGCACCACCCGACATCGCCGCAGCCTCCCGCATCGACCACATCAATTTTCTTATTATCCGCGCCCTCGTTAACCCACTCCCGATGTGCTGCTTCGATGGCGGTGCGGCCGATCGCTGGAGGTCCATATGGCGAGTAGAGTTCTGCCTCGGACGCGAAGACGGACGCACAGCCGACAGCATCTGCGGAACGATAGCTTGCGACGTATCGATCAAAGAGCTTCTGGAAGGTGGTTTCGAAAGTCACGCCACACCTCATTTCTGATAGACTCCACTATGGCGGTCAATGATCGCCGAAGCCAGTGCGGACTTGACCGCTTCGTCCCGGTCGTGTCGGGCCGAGCCGTCACGCCGGGCGATTATGGTTTGCAGGTTCGCGCCATCCGTCTCCTGCGGGCAGTTGCCTTTTCAGACTCGAACATGGCGCACGCAGCATGAGTGGCCAGCCTGGCGAAGCTGCAACGCAGCGTCGGATCGTCGAACGCAGTGCCCGCCGGGGCCGTCCTCGGGGCAAATCCTTACGGTGCGGTGATTGGCGGCGGCTTGTGTCGCTTGCCCGACACTGCATTTCCCGCAATCGCCGCCAGCAGGACCGCACCGCCGATCAGCGTATTGAGGCTTGCTGTCTCACCAAGGAAGAGCCAGACCCAGAACGGGCCAAGCAGAACCTCGGCCAGCGACAGGAGGGCAAGCTCTGCGGCAGGCAGACTGCGTGACCCCAACGTGTAGAGGATCAATCCCGCACCCACCTGAAAAACCCCCATGCCCATGGATATGGCGCCATCATGCACGCTGAGGGCAATGGACAGCCCCGAGAACTGGCATATCCCGAATGTGACAAATATGGCAAACAGCCCGGACAGGAATACCGATGGCAGCATTTCACCCGTCCGCCCCCATCGCAAGGCAACCGTGAAGACGGCAAAGCCAAATGCCGACCCAAGTGCTGCAAGGCTGCCTTTCAGGACGACGCTGCCGGACTTGTCAGCAACCATGATCGCAATCCCACCGATGGCAGCGGCAATCGCGACCCAGGTGGCGACGCGCACAGGTTCGCGCAGAACGATCCAGCCCAGGACGGCAGCCATGAACGGTGCTGTTGCAAAAAGCAGCATGGCATTCGCGACCGAGGTGTTCTGGATTGAGTAGATCCCGCCCGAATAGGCCGCAACCAGCGCCAGCCCGGCGATAACAGAGGGAAAGCCGACGCGGCGGATCTGGACAAAGGGGCTTTCGCCCGACCGAATCCGAATGACCACATACAGCAACAGCGACATTGAGATCGACCGATAGAGCAGGATCTGCCAGACGACGGCGTCCTCTATCAGACGAATGCCAAGACCGACCGTTGACCACAGGACACCGGCGGAAAAGACGAAAAGCACCCCGTATTTGTGGGCATCCGCATTGGAAAAGGGGGGCTTTACAGATGTCATTTCAGGCCATTCAGAGGAGTCTCTGCGTGAACGTTAGCATCCCCACCGGAACTCTGATCTCCCATATGCGACATTGGCGCGGTCTGTTGAGCAAGGTCTTCACTGACCGGGTGTGCTGTGCGATGCACGAATACCGGACATTCGACCGCTGCGTCGCAGCCATGGGGCAGTCGAACAAGAACGGCTGGGGCCGGTATTGTGGGGCCCGTCGCCACTGCAACCGCGAAGCTGCCCCATCAGAAGCGTGGTCGCTCGAGGCTCAGCATGCCGCGCACAAGGCTTGATCGAACGGATAGCGCGTCAGGTTCTCGGCGCCGGTTTCGGTGATCAGCACCTGATCCTCGAGCTTGATCGAGAAATCGCCGCCCTCGGGGCTTACCAGCGCCTCGATACAAAGAACCATCCCCGGCTCAAGCGCGATGTCAAACGCCCCCTCCACCCAGCCATCGGGGTAGGGAACAAAGGGCCATTCATCACAGAGCCCCACGCCGTGCATCTTGCAGGAATACTTCTGGCGCTGGTACTCTGGCAGCAGCACGTGCCCGCCATGGGTCAGTTCATGGATCGAAACGCCGGGGCGCAGGCGGGCGAAATGGCTGTCGATATGATCACGGGCATGGCGCATCGCCACGACCATGTCGGGGCGCGGCGGCTGATCACCGATCCACCATGTGCGCGAAATGTCGATGCAGATGCCATATGCGCCAATCAGATCGGTATCGAAGGCGATGATCTCGTTTTCCGCCACGATCCGCGGGCCGCATTCCTGGAACCACGGATTGGTGCGCGGCCCCGATGCCAACAGCCGGGTCTCGATCCATTCGCCTCCGCGCCGGATATTGCCCCGGTGCAGTTCGGCCCAGATATCGTCCTCACTGATGCGGCCTTTCGGCACCTGCGCGCGCGCGAAGTGTTCCATCTCGGAAATGGCGGATTCGCATGCATGGTGTGCGCAGCGCATGGCCAACACCTCGTCCGGGCCCTTGATCGCGCGTGCGCGCTCGGTCAGTTCCTCGCCTTCCATCACCTGAAGGCCCGCGCGCTCCAGCGCGCGCAGCCCGTGCACCATGATCTTGTCCACCGCCAGCCGCCGGTTCGTGCCCGCATGTGCCCGCATGACCTCGTCCACCTGGCCTGCAAAATCGCGGGCATCCTGCGCAGTGCGGTCGCCACAGACATTGTAGAAAAACGACGCCCCTGTGCGCAGCTCCTTCACCAATGGATTGAACGTTACCAGAAACGGCGCCTGCTTGTATTCCCACACCACCATGTGCCCGTCGGCCAGCACCATGCAGGCGCGAAAGGGATTGTGGCTGTTCCAGAGTTGCATGTTGGTGGTGTCGGTGGCGTAGCGGATGTTGAGAGGGTCGAACAGAAGCACCCCGCCATAACCGCGCGCGATGATCGCCTGCACCAGCCTCTGGTGCCGGTAAGCGCGCATCTCGCCCAGGTTGGGCAGGCTCAGCCCGGCCGCCGCCCATTCGCGAAAGGCCAGTTGCGTCGGTCCGATCTCGACCCGGTCGTTGTCATTGAGCGAGCCGTCGCCCAGACAGTCGCCCTGCGTGGGATCAATCTTGCGGCGCAAGTACGCATAGTGCTCGTTCACTGGCTCGCATTCCCTGGAGTAGTGGCATCTGTCCCGCCCGGCTGCGATCGCGACGCCTCTCCATCCTTCTGACCGAAAAACTGCCCGTTGTCTGGCCAGTTTGCGACCTTGCAGTGGGACAGGCATGAATGGCCGTTTCAGAGACGCCAGAATGCGGCATGCGACAGACACCGATCGACCGCTTCGGGCCGGAGTCGCGGGTCGGAGTCGCGGGTCGGAGTCGCGGGTCGGAGTCGCGGGTCGGTCCCGCCGGGTGTTGCGCGCTTGCAGCGGGCAGGGCCTGGCTAGCCTGTGCAAGGTCTCATCCCCGGGTTGCGCAGGTGCATGATCTGGTCCGAGGGCGGGAGGGCGAGGCTCGCCGCGCGGGTCGCATCCACAATTCATGGTTGATTTTGCGTGTTCACGGTCCCACGGAACAGCCACGGCGCCGACGACGGCGACCCAGACTCCTTTCCGACTGGCCATCACAGGAGACATGGATACCCCAGCCCATGGACGCCGAACCTCTTCCGAACCCACGGAATTGCCATTGGGCGAAATCGAGTTTTCGATATATGGACGCGCAACTGACAGTAATGCCGAGCATCGGGAAAAAAGGTATCTCGGCCGGATAGAAAGGCGCATGCGCTCGAAATACAGGCCTGAGTCCCTGAGAGTCATGGTTGGGGAATACCATGTCAGAATTACCGACTGGCGTGCAGAGGTTATCTCGATTGACGATGGAAGCATCGTAATACGGCATTCCATCATTGGTCTGTTCGTTCTGGAGCTTTACGGTGCCGTTGCAGATCATCCGAGTTTCAGGGAAGCTGTTGAGATCATCATCGACGACATCAAGGATGTCGTTTCCTGGCTGATATACGAGACCGAAAGCAAGCGATCGCCAAGTGATCAGCGCGATCCTTCTTCTGTCCATGTCTACCTGAATGACGAGGACGATCTGGCAGCACTCATAAGAGACTCCAGTTGACGCCGCTGCGCAGAAGGCAGACAGGGTTTCCAAATCGCGTGCCGTGCCGGCGCAATCAGAAATCAGGGCCACCGGAAATCGCGATTCTGCGCAGATCCTGATCGGTTGCAGTGTCCATCCCCCGCGTCTCCTGCTCGCGGCCCAGTGCCTGAATGAGGTTGGATCGCCCCCGATTGACCCGGCTCTTGATTGTGCCGACCGCACAGCCGCAGGCGCTGGCGGCTTCCTGCTGAGAAAACCCGTAGGCGCCCATCAGGACAAGCGGCCGCCGGTGAATTTCGGGCAGCATCGCAAGTGCCGAAATGACCTCGTTGAGTTCGAGCGCATGCTCCTGCGCGGCTTCCTCGAACAGCAATGCCGCAAGTTTCCCGTCCGCATCCTCGACCTCTCGCCTGTATTTGCGAAGTTGCGAATAGAACGTGTTGCGCAGGATGGTGAACAACCAGGCTCTGAGTTGCGAGCCGGGAATGAACTTCTCGCGATTTGACCAGGCCTTGAGAAAGGTTTCCTGCACGAGGTCCTCGGCGCGATGTTCGTTGCCGGTCAGTTTTAATGCAAAGCGATGCAAGGGCCCATGCTGGGCCGGAAGCAGAAAGTGAAACGGATGACATTCTTGCATGTGACAGAAACCTTTTTCATATACGGGATACGCATGGCACTCCGCAGCGCTTTGGCTGCGCGTCGTTATTCTCTCGTGTCGGGGCAAGACTCGTGGACAGCCGGGTGTTCCGCCTGCAAATCCGCGCCAGTCGGGGAAAGCGCTGGCACGAGTCCGGGTCATGGAACGAAACCCGGCCGTCCAGAGTTACTCAAGTGCACCAAAACGCGGCAACATGCCAGAAACCGACATTATCCAGCCGCATGGGCTGCCGATAGCACCGGAATCTACTCAGATGCGCGTCCGGTCGCCGACGGCAGGTGAATGTTTTCGCACCATCCCGGGCCTTGCCGGCCTGAACGGGGCTTATGGGAAGGCGGGAATACTGATAGGGTGTGAGCATGTCGCGAAGCGCGTCGTACGATGGGATTCATGATGCAAGCCCGGACCGGGCTTGCCTGATGTGGCTGACAGCAACTTAGGAATGTGGAGTACACGATGTCGGCACAGACCGATGGTGCGCGCCTCCAGGACATGCCAATCATAGCCATCGGGGCGTCTGCTGGCGGGCTGGAAGCCTGCAGCGCACTGTTGAAGGCGTTGCCGGATCCCATGCAGGCGGCGTTTGTCCTGGTCCTGCATCTTGCGCCGTCGCATGACAGCATGGTGGTGGAGCTTCTGGCGCGAGACACATCCCTGAGCGTGGTCTCGGCCACCCAAGGCATGGCGCTGCGGCCCGCCCATCTTTACGTCATCCCGCCCGGGCTCTACCTGACCGTTGCCCACGGGGTCCTGCACACGGCACCTCCGGAAAGCGGCAGGCCGGTGCGCCTGCCCTTCGATACCTTGCTGCGATCGTTGGCGCGCGAAGCCCCTGCGCGGCTTGCCTGCATCATCCTTTCAGGAACCGGCAGCGACGGCAGCGGCGGGCTTGACGCCATCCACGAGGCGGGTGGTCTGGTTCTTGCGCAGGCCCCGACCGAGGCAGGTTATGCCGGCATGCCGGAGGCCGCGATCAGGACCGGTTTCGTTGATCGCGTCCTGACACTCAAGGACATGCCGGCGGCCCTGGCAGAGTTGACAGGCAGGGCATCGCGGCGCACGCGCGCCGTCGCGGCACCCGAATCCGGCGCGGGCCGGACCGGAACCGAGACGACGCAGGCGAGTGCCACGGCCGCCGCCCCAGACCCCCGGGCGGATCTTGACGCCATCATTGCCTGCGTCACTGAAACCGCCCCGCAGAATGTGTCGCTTTACAAGACCGGCACCATCCAGCGCCGCATCGCCCGTCGCATGGCGATTGCCGGCTGTCAGCCCCGAGAGACAGACCGCTACCTTGCCAGGCTGCGCGACGACGCGAACGAACTTGCGCAGCTTTCGGCAGATCTGCTGATCCATGTCACCGGCTTCTTTCGCGACCCGGCCGTGTTCGAGCATCTTGCGCAGGTTGCCCTGCCCGAGCTTCTTGCGACCCAGCCCCCCGACCGGCCCTTGCGTGTCTGGGTCGCGGGGTGCAGCACAGGCGAAGAGGCCTACAGCCTTGCCATGCTCTGCATCGAAGGCCTGGAGGCGGCAGGATCACAGGCCGGCCTGCAGGTCTTTGCCTCGGATATCGACCCTGACGCCGTTGCCACCGCGCGCGAGGGGTTCTACCCGACCGAGATATCGGGCTTCGTGTCACCCGAACGGCTCGCGCGGTTCTTCATTCCCGGAGAAGGCGGCTGGCGGGTCCGGCCGGAACTGCGCGATGTGATAGTCTTCACTGTGGCCGACCTGCTGTCCGACCCGCCCTTTTCCCGCATCGACCTGCTGTCATGCCGCAATGTGCTGATCTATCTGGAGGCAGAGGGCCAGCGACGCGTCATCGGCCAGTGCGCCTTCGCCCTGCGGCGTGGCGGGTTGCTGCTGCTGGGATCAGCCGAAGTGCCCGGACCGCCGGAGGGCCGTTTCGAGGTTGCGCACAAGGCCGCGCATCTGTGGCGCTGCATCGGGCAGGGGCGGGCCGAGGACCTTCATGTTGCAACGCGCAGTCGGGCCGGAAGCCACCCGGTTCCGGTGCAGACGGCTGGCCGCCCACTGGCCTTCGCCGAGCTTTGCAGGCGGCTGGTCCTCGACAGGTACGCCCCTGCAGCGGTCCTGCTGAACCGCCGCCTTGAGTGCCTCTACATGCTCGGCCCGACCGAGCGCTATCTTGGCGTCACACAGGGGCATCCTGATCCGAGTTTTCCGGGAATGTTGCCGCGAGCGATGCAGCCACGACTGCGCGCGGCGGCTGACGCTTGCGACAATGCGCGCCCGCTTGTGGTCGTGGCCGGGGGGCATTCGCCGCGCGAAGGGCCCTTCAGTATCGAACTTCACGCGGTAGAGGCGGGTGGTGAACAGCTTCTGCTTGCCTGCTTCGTGAATACCCCGCGTGTCGCGGCGCCGCCCCGCACGGACGGCGCGACTGCAGGCGAGGATGCAGACCGCATCAACGCGCTGGAAGCGGATCTGGAGGCGGCGCGCAGTGAATTGCGCGACGCCCTGCGCGACCTGGAACAAGAGGTCGAAGGGCATGCCACGGACAGCGCGGAAGCGCATTCCATCAATGAGGAATTCCAGTCCACCAACGAGGAACTGCTTGCCTCGAAAGAGGAACTGCAAGCCCTGAACGAGGAATTGACGGCGCTGAACGGCCAGTTGCAGGAAACGCTCGAACGTCACCGGACAACGGCAAATGACCTGCAGAATGTGCTCTACAGCACGGATGTTGCGACCATCTTTCTGGATCGTGACCTGAATATCCGGTTCTTCACGCCAGCGGCCCGCACAGTCTTTCATGTGATCGCGACCGATATAGGTCGCCCGCTCTCCGACCTGGCGGCACTGTGCAACGATGCGCATCTCGGTGCAGATGCTGTTGCGGTGCTCGCCTCGTCACATCCGGTCGAGCGCGAGATTTCGGGCGAACACGGGGTCTGGTTCCTGCGCCGGGTTCAGGTTTACCGCGCGGATGGCGGGCGCGTCGAAGGCGTGGTGATCACCTTCAGCGACATCACCGAGCGCAAGCGCATCCACGCAGCCCTTGTCGCGGCCCGGCGCGAGGCGGATCGCGCAACCATCGCCAAATCGCGCTTTCTGGCAGCCGCCAGTCACGATCTGCGCCAGCCCCTGCAGTCGCTGGCCCTGCTGCATGGCCTGATGACGCGGGACAAGCGCAGCGCCGAGGGGGTGCGGCTTGCCGCCCTGATGGACCGCACCCTGCATTCGATGACCGAAATGCTCGATACGCTGCTGGATGTGAACCGTATCGAATCCGGAATCGTGAAGCCCGAATTGCGGCGCATTGCCCTTGCGCCCCTTCTGGAGCGGCTGGGCGAGGAATTCGCGCCGCTCTGCGACCTCAAGGGGCTGAGGTTGCGGATCGTGCCAGGCCGGGCAGTGGTGCGCACGGATCCGCAGCTTTTGCAGCAGATCCTGCGCAACCTGCTGTCGAATGCCGTGAAATACACGAGCAAGGGCGGGATCCTGATAGGTTGCCGCACAAGGGGCAGTGATGTGACCGTCCAGGTTTGCGACACGGGCATCGGTTTCGCGGATTCCGAGCGCAAGGCCATCTTTGATGCCTATTATCAGGTCGAAAGCTCAGGCGTGCTCTCCGAGAAAGGGCTGGGGCTGGGCCTGTCGATTGTCCAGCGGCTTGCGAGACTGCTCAAGCATCCGGTGTCGGTCCGATCGGTCCCCGGCAGGGGATCGGGTTTCATGATCACGCTTCCGAAGGTTGATGCGCAGCCCGATCTGGCGGAGGAAGCCGAACCTGCAAGGCTTGATCCGGGTCCGCAGACCGGAACCATCCTGCTGGTCGAGGATGAGAATGACCTGCGCAGGCTGCTGGTCGAACTGCTGGAAGGCGCGGGTCACAGCGTCGTTGCGATGACCAACGCGCCAGCTGCGCTGGCCTGGGCCGCCGCTACCAAGGATCTGCCCGATCTGCTGCTGACCGATTTCGAGCTTTACGGCAGCGTCTCCGGCATGAAGCTGGCGCAGGAACTGCCCGATGTGATCGGGGTTTGCCTGCCGGCCATCATCCTGACTGGCGACATCACCTCCGAGACAATGCAGGACATCGCGAAAACGCCCTTCGTCCAGATTGCCAAACCTGCCCAGCCCGAGGTCTTGCTGGCCCGGATCGCCGAGGTGCTGCGGGCCAGCCATGCGGCGCGCGCGCGGCTCCCTGCGGGGTCGGGCGACACGGGGCAAGCCATGCTGCATGTCGTCGATGATGATGCGATGATCCGCGACGCCACGCGCCGTCTGTTTCAGGCCGAAGGCTGGACCGTCACGACATACCCGAGCGCCGAAGCCTTCCTTGCCGCACCGCGCCCCGGCCCCGGGTCCTGCCTGCTGGTCGATGGTATCTTGCCGGGGATGAGCGGTGTGGAGTTGCTGGAAACGCTCCGGACGGAACATGCGGCCCTCCCCAGCGTCATGCTGACGGCGAATGGTGATGTCGCCATGGCCGTCAATGCGCTGAAGGCAGGTGCGGCGGATCTGATCGAGAAGCCGACCAGTGCGGCGGACCTGCTGGCCAGTGTCGGAAACGCGATTGCACGCTCTGCCAGTGAGTCCGCCCGCAATGCGGCAAGGCGCACCGCGCAAGAGTCATTCGCCACGCTGACACCCCGGGAACGGGATGTCCTGGCAGGGGTTCTGGACGGGGCCCCCAACAAGATCATCGCGGATGCTCTGGGGATCAACCAGCGCACTGTCGAAAACCATCGCGCGGCCGTCATGCGCAAGACCGGGGTTCATTCGCTGCCGGAGCTTGTCCGGCTGGCGCTGGCCGCCGGACAGCCAGCCGGGCCCTGAGCCGCGAGGTATTTATGCTGCAGTGCAGCAAATGCTTGCCGACAGCGCGGCGGCGGCCTTGATTGCCAGGGCCTGCTGCCCATTTGTGAAAGAGGGGAGTCGCGCACCGCGTTCGCGACGGTCTCCCGTTTGCGCATTGCCTGCGTGATGGGCTGCCAATGTGACGCCACTGTCTTGCTGTCATTGAACCCATACCGAAGGATATTCCGATGAAATTCAATTTTGCCGCGGCGCTGCGCCGGGCAACACGACTGACCCGTGCCGGCAGGCCCGTGGCGGCGACGAGGACCGCCCAGAAAGCTGTCGGTGTGGCCATGGTCAGGACTGCGGCGGCCTCGTTCTCGATGATTGCGGCCATGACCTCGGGCAAGCCGGCCACCGAAAAGAAACGACGTTCTCCAGCGCGGAAGAAGCGTCCGAAACAGGTGTCACCAGCGATACCGGGTATGGGCCGGCAACTCGGACTCGTCGCCAGGCAGTTGCGTGCAGCGCGGGCCGCAATGCCTTCCGCAGGATTGCTGCCCGGCCCGACCGCGCCTTCAAGACCCCCCACTCTTCCCAAGGGGTCGCAATATCTGGACCGGACCCATCGCGGTGCTGCAGGGACGCGCGATTTCAAGCTGTTCCTGCCTGCCAGACGGCCGCGCGGCCCCCTGGGGCTGATCGTGATGCTGCATGGCTGTTCACAGGACCCCAACGATTTCGCCACCGGGACCAACATGAACCGGGTGGCACAGCGGCACGGGCTTGCTGTCGCCTATCCGGCGCAGACCAGCCGTGACAACGCAACCGCGTGCTGGAACTGGTTCAGGCCGGCCAGTCAGGCGCGCGGGCGCGGAGAGCCCGAAATCCTGGCAGGCCTCGCGCTTGCCCTGATGCAGGAATTCAGCCTGACGCGCGAACAGGTCTTTGTCGCGGGCCTGTCTGCGGGCGGGGCCATGGCGGCGATTCTGGCCGATACCTATGCCGATGTGTTTTCGGCGGCGGGCGTGCATTCCGGCCTGCCGCGCGGCTCTGCAAGGAACGTCATCTCGGCACTGTCGGCAATGCGACGCGGCGGCAAGGCCAGGAAATCGCGGGGTCACGGCTCGAAGAATCCGGCAGGACCGGACAATCCCGTGCGGCGGATCATTTTCCATGGTGACGCCGACACGACCGTGCATCCCTCGAATGGGGCGCAGATTGCGCTGGGCGCAGTGGGCGCGCGCAAACCGGCGCGGGTCGGCCTGAAGACCGGGTCCGGGCATGACTATCGGCACAGCGCATATGTCCTGCCCGACGGGTCCGTGGATCTGGAGCTGTGGCAACTGAAGGGGGCTGGCCACGCATGGTCCGGGGGCAAGGCAGGCGGCAGCTTCACGGACTCGAAGGGGCCTGACGCCTCTGCAGAAATGGTGCGGTTCTTTCTGTCGCCGTCGCATTGATGGACGCGTCGTGATGGAACGGCATGATCGGTGCCGCGTTTCCCCGATGTGACCAATGCCGCAATGTCCGAGACCGCGATGCGTCCATCAGCCGCTTCACAACCGGATGACAGGCTCCGCAGCGCATGTCCCTGCACATGCCCGGCCTGGTCCACCCCTGCAGGGGGCCCCTGTTGACAGAAGATCCCATGCTTCGGGATCAAGGAGACACAAATGTCGAATACCTCAGCCATGCCGACCTCATCTGGCGGCAGCACTCATGTCTTTGCGCGCGATGGATATGCAAGGGCCGAAGCCCACAGCCTGAAAACCTCGGACCTCGAAAGCGCCAAGGTCTATGGTCGCGATGACGAAACGATCGGGTCGGTCAGTTCGCTCAAGCTTGGCGCCGATGGCAAGATCACCGATGCCGTGGTCGATGTCGGTGGCTTTCTGGGTCTGGGCGCGCATTCGGTGAAACTGCCGTTCAGTGCGCTTACAGTCCTGCGCCAGTCAGGCGGGTCTGGTGTGCGTGTCCATCTGGACACCACGAAGGACAAGCTGAAGGCAATGCCGCATCACGTCGCCTGAAACGGCATGTCAGGATAATGGCGAAGGCCACGCACATAGGGTGCGTGGCCTTTTTCATGTCGTGGCGGGCTGCGGGGTCGCCACCTTCCGGGTCGCGCGCCCCGCGCCGCTTGTCTCTCAGTTCACTGCACGATGCTGCGGCAGATTCTGGATCTGCTCTTTCGTGGCATCGACATAGACGCGCACATCATCGCGTTCGGCACTGGCGAGGATCGTCAGTTCATCGTAGCCCAGCGAGACCTGACTGCTGCCGATCCCGAGGAAGCCGCCGAAATCGATGATCACATTCGTGACTTCGCCATCATTGTCCAGGATCAGGTCTGCGACAGTGCCCACCGAGGTGTCGCTCACATCATACACGGACTGACCGACCAGCAGCGCTGTGGAGACCTGGGTCGCCTCTACCTGACTGTAGCCCTCGCGCGCCATGGCAGGGCGGCTGAGCGCGGTGCGCCGGTCGGCAGTCATTGTCGTACCGTCAGCGGACATCGCAGTGCGGTCGTAGCGGGGCGATTGCTCCAGCATCTCGGTGCTGGTATTCACCACCACATACATCAGCGACCGGTCTTCCTGATCGAATGTGATCGTCACCTGATCCATCGTCACGGCGACATCCTGCTCGCCCATGCCCAGAAAGCCCCCGACACCGATCACGAGGGCACGCACTGCGCCGTCATGCGACAGGAGGATCTCGTTGATCTGGCCGATATTGTCCATCTCTTCCATATCGGCCCTGGACAGGGATACCCCCTGGCGAGCTTCACCGGTCTGGTCGGCCCGGCCTTCGGTGGCGGTCATGTCCGTGGCTGTGCGGCGGGCATAGACATCATGGCGCATCAGTTCAGAGGCGAGAATATCCGACGGGCCGCGCGCTTTCAGGAAGCCATGCGCGCCATCACGCTCGGCCTGCATCGCGGGATCATTCGCGGATTGTGTCGATTGTGCGAAGGCGATGGTGGGAAGACCCAGCGCGAGCACCAGAGCCGTGGTGGAAAGAAACTTGTTCACAGGAATTCTCCTTGGTCGAGGCGCAGATCGACCATCGATCTCGCATTCACCCAACACAAGCACAACGCATGGAAAACAGGTGCGTTCCCTTTTCCCTTGCACCGGGCAAAAGACATGACCCGTGCACAGGGGCCATCGTCGTGATGCTGCATCGCCAGGGGCGGGGAGGTCATGGCGCGTGCCCCGGGCCGCCGCGCCGCCGGCTGGAATGGCGCTATCCGACGCGTTCGCCCAGCGTATGTTCCACCCAGAGCTTTTGTACCGCAACCATCGCCACGATCGTGAGCGGGGCTGCCAGGATCAGCCCCATTGCCCCGAAGACAAGGCTCAGCAGGACCTGCACGGCGATCAGCAGCGCGGGGGCAAGATTGACCGCCCGTTGCTGGATCATGGGCCCGATCAGGCTGCCCTCGATATTCTGGATCAGCACATAGCCCACCAGCACGATCCACCCTGTTTGCATTCCGGCCGCAAATCCCACCGCGATGACAGGCACACCCGCGATCAGCGGGCCGATGAACGGGATGAAGGTCAGCAGTGCCGTCAGGACCGCGATCCCGAGCCAGAGATCCACGTCAAGCAGAAACAGCCCCAGACCGACCGTCACCCCGAGGATCGTCATGGAGACAAGCTGCCCCAGGAACCACCAGCGGAGCGCATTGGCGAGGGCTGACAGGGTATCCTGTACCATCTCGCGTTTCCCGGGAGGGACGAGACGCACGGCTCCGCCGCGATAAAGCTGGGGGTTTGCTGCCAGAAAGCCGGTAAGGACGGCAAGGATGATGAGGCTGGTGATGGCCCCCACCGCCGACAGGCCCCAGCCCAGCGCCTGCCCTGACATGTCGCGCAGGCTGCCGGCGAGTCCTCCGTTTCCATCTTCCGACTCCGGCAAGACGCCGATATCGGTAAGCCAGGCGTATCCCAGTCCGGCGAAATCCACCACCGCCGCACCCACCTCCTGCAACTGCAGGGCCAGCCGCCCTGCGGACAGGCCGACTACCGAAATGAGGGAGGTGAAGATGGCGAGCGTGACGCCAAGCAGCGCCCAGTTCCGGGAAACGGCCAGTTGCCGTGAGATCGCGCGTGACAGCCCGTCGAGCCCGACCGCCAGAACAACCGCCGCGAAGACGAGAAGCAGGACCTCGCCGAGAAGGAAGGCGATCAGCAGCAGTCCGGCCGTCAGAAGAATTGTGTCGGTCCTGATGCCAGCGCGTTGCGTGCTCATGGCTTGGCATCCCTCTGCATCGGGTTTCCGACCCATGTCATTGCTGAAACGTCCTCTGGCCTGTCCCGTTCCAGCCCGCGCGGAAAGCAACGCCCTTCGCCGGGCAGGGCCACATGGCTCGTGGCCTTCCAGAGCGGCCTGTCGGCACGGGCGCCGATCAGACCGCGCCTTGTTCAATGCGTCTGACGCTGACCGTCACCTGTAAGCGCAACAGTCTGGCGCCCTCATGCGCAAAGCTCCCGCTGACCGGCAGGGCCTGGGATGGTGCGCGGGTCGTTGCGACGCGAATCAGGTTCCGGCTTGCGACGATGCGGTTGGTGGGGTCGAACTCGACCCAGCCTGCACCAGGGACAAAAATGTCTGCCCAGGCATGGGTCGCGCCGCCCCCGGTCATGTCCTCACCGGTTTCGTTGCCGGAAGCTTCATCATGCAGATATCCTGTCACGAAGCGCGCTGCGAAACCGAGATGTCGCGCCGCCTCCATGAACAGCAGGGCAAAATCCCGGCAGGTGCCGCTGCCAAGCCGGATCGTTTCTGCCGGGCTCTGCACGCCTTCGGCCTCGCGTCGCGCATAGCGAAACGCGCCGTGCACGGCTGCGACCAGTGCATCCAGCACCCACAGGGTGCCACCTGACGGATGCTGCAGGACGGACTCGATCCAGAGGGTCAGTGCAGTGGTGTCTTGCGGGTATGCCGCAGTGAAATAGGAGCCGAGATCGATCCGTTCCTCGAGGTCGTAGGCGGGCGGGTATTCGCCCGCATAGCGCTCGATCCGCGCCAACGGCTCGTCAAGGCCATAGCGGCGCAACAGCAATGCGCTTTCGATCATCAGTTCGTCCCCCGCATCATGGAACGAAAGCAGCGCGACCGAGTTGCCAAAGGCATCAAAGGCCCAATGCACATCCGCCCGGGGCGATACCGAAAGGCTGGAATCGAGTATGCGCATATCGTGCCCGTCACGCGGTCGGATCATCAGGCGATGCTCGCCAAAGGTAACCTGACGGTCATAGATGTATCGCGTCCGGTGGATGATGCGCAGGGTCTGGATGAGACTATCCTTCGATTGGTTTTCGCGGGCTGCAACGGCGCCTCTGCATGTGTATTGTATAAGGGCGCGCTCCGGGCAAACCTGTGTCAGTTCAGAAAGGGCGGCAATGTTCATTCGTATCGGCTTCGAAATCACACTCGACAGCAGCGCGGACACCGTGCTCGTTCTTGCGCTGACGCCACATGCCAGCGTCAGCGCCCGCACCATCGGATCCGGTGCGGTCCGGGCGGAACCGGACTTGCCGCTGGAAACCTTCCGGGATTCATTCGACAACCTGCGCACAAGGCTGCGCGCGCCTGCCGGAGAGCTGAAGCTCTGGTCCGACTGCATCGTCGAGCTTGACGGCGCGCCCGATCCATTCGACTGGACAGCGCGGCAGCATGACGTGGGCGACCTGCCACCCGAGACCCTGCAGTTCCTGACCGCAAGCCGGTATTGCGATTCCGATACGCTGGCCCCGGTGGCACTGGAGCTGTTTGGCACCACACCGCCAGGATGGGCGCGTGTGCAGGCCATCTGCAATCACGTCCACAACCATCTGACCTTTGGCTACGGCTTTGGCAGACCGTCCAAGACCGCCAGCGACGCCCAGCGCGAAAAGACCGGAGTCTGCCGCGACTTTGCGCATCTGGCGATTGCGTTCTGCCGCGCCATGAACATTCCGGCGCGCTACGCAAGCGGCTATCTGGGCGATATCGGTGTGCCCTGTTCCGGCCCGGGCGATTTCTGCGCCTGGTTCGAAGCCTATCTGGGCGGGCGCTGGTACACGTTCGACGCCCGCTACAACACGCCACGGATCGGTCGGGTCCTGATGGTCCGGGGGCGCGACGCCGCCGACGGTGCGATGATCACGTCCTTTGGCGGCTATCGATTGACAGGATTTCGGGTCTGGACCGACGAGGTTCCCGGCACTCCGGATGATGCCACATTGCACGAGATGCTTGAAACCCGCCCCGAAGCCGAGGCCCTGACACTCGCCCCGTCTGGCTAGAGACACTCGCCCGGCACATATTTCCGGGTCTTCGACTGTCGCAGGGAACGCAAGGCCAGAGTGCGGAGTTCCCTGTCCAGACCATTCATGTGAACCGGAGCGCATCATGCCGACACCAGTCGAGACCATTTCCACGCTGCATACGAAGATCACCGATGCAGCCAAGGGCTACGAGGAGGCGATGACCATCGGCAACCATGCCAGCGTTGCATCGCTGTGTGCGGAATTGCGCCAGCGCCATCTGGCCCATGCCCATGAACTCGCGGGCTTGTTGCTGGCACGCGGCGGGCGTGCAGATGGCGACGGATCCTTCATGAGCGTTGTTCACAAGGCAGCCCTCAACGTCCGGTTCGCCATTTCCGCAGACGAGACCAGCCTGCTGCCCGGCCTGCGTGACGGCGAGAAGCGGCTTCTGGGGGCTTATGACGACACATTGCGCGAGAGCGAGATCGACTCGTCCTTCAGCGAGGAAGAAATCGGCACGCTGGACAAGCAGCGTCAACTCGTCGTGGCGAATATCGGCAAGATTGACGCGCTCCAGACCTCGGTGGCCTCTGCGCGGCAGGTGCCCGGCTGACATGGTCACGATATCCGGCCAAGCCCAAGCCCTCTCGAACGCAATGCAAGGCCTGCCGGCCACCGGTATGCCCCAGCCAGAAGGAATGCCTCATGACCGCACAAGACAGAATGCACCCGGATCAGATGCCCGTGTCCGCGCCGGGCGATACCTCGACAGGCCAGCGAACGGATCCTGCCGGGCATTGCCTGGATCTGATCGCCGAGGTCCATACCCGGGTTCTCGATACCATCGCCGGATTCGAGAAGGTCGTCGAGAAAGCCCAACCCGGTTTCAGACCGGTCGCCGAAGCCTTTCTGGCCATGCATGCCAGACATGAAACCGAGCTGGCGAACCGGCTGACTGTTTCGGACCGGGACCCGGCGGCCGACGGGTCGGCTTTCGCTACCGTCAACCGCGCTGCGGTCGAGATCAAGTCCTGGTTCGAGGATGTGACCGACAGCATGATGGCCCAGGTCAAGACCGGGGAACTGCACATACTCGATGCCTATGGGGATGCGCAGGGTGTCTGCCAGAGCACTGACATCAACGCCCTGATTGCAGCCCATATAAAAGATATCGATACCCTCATGCGCAAACATGCTGCGTGGAACGAAGAATCGGCATGATACCCCTTCAGCGCGGCCCGGCATTGCTGGCCCCGCGTGCCGGGGTCCGGACCTGTAACCGCCAGACTGCGGTTGCGCGGCGCGCGATCGCCGGGAGGACGCGTTCGGGCATCGGCATGTCTGCGCGGCGGCGGGTGTCGCCTGCCGGTGGCGCGGGAGGAGGGCTGTCACGGCCCGCGCTTGCGGCACGGACCGTGAAGGGCGGCTGACACCGCAGCGTGCGGGCGCAAAGCCCTGACGCCGCGCTGCGCACCCGGCTCAGACCGGATGCAGGATCATCACGGCGACCGTATAGACAGCCGTACCGACAAAGATCCCCATCACGAACCACAAACGCAGCGAGTCCATCTGCGCACTCCATTCCGGAAAAAGGGGGATTGTTTGGTGTCGCCTTCGCAATCAGGTGCTGCGAGGCGGTGCGCGGGCGCGATTGGCCTCGTCCAGGCGTGCGGGCGGGGGCATCCGGAAGAGGACGCGCTGCCACGGCGCGCGCGCCCGGTTCGGCAGTGGCAGACCCTCTGTCGCGGCACAGTGCGCGACGTTCCCGGACCCGGATGGCGGCGTTGCGCGCTGGTGATCGGTGTCGCGCGAGGCAAGCTCGGAACCGCAGAAGGCGAGCGGGACGGAGCGCTGCTCGGCCTGCGCAGGCCCCGCGCCCGGGAGCAGTGCGCCGCTCCAGACCATGAAGACAATCAGCAGGCAGAGAGCGGGGCGCATGGGTGCGGAACAACCATCAGGGCAAGGTCCGACATGAAGCATGCTGGCGCGCCCTTGTCCAGATGGATTGCGATGGTGGGGCGGCGCGTGACGGGCGACACTGGGGGCGCGCTTCAGGTGGTCAGCCCCTTTGCGCCCATGGCGAGGAATTTCTCGCTCCGGTTTCGGCGCAGCGCAGGGGCAAGGGCGACAAGGGAGCGGCGGCGAGCGCATCCGAGGCGATCAGCCCCTTTGCGCCGCCGGGGCGGGGGGCTCGCGACCATCCCCGGCTTTGCGCGGGCGTGCCTGAGCGCGGAAGCCGATCCGGGCGGGGTGACACGGAGGGCGATGCGGGGGGGGCGTCCTTGCGGGAAGGCGCGCCTGTCCGGGTGGGCGGCGGCAGGGGACGGCGCGACGGGCGGCGGCGCGGGAACTGACACAAGGGGCGGCGCGTGACAGGCGACACCGCGGGCGCGCTTCAGGTGGTCAGCCCCTTTGCGCCCATGGCGAGGAATTTCTCGCGCCGGTTTCGGCGCAGCGCGGGGGCGTCCTTGCCGTCGAGTTCGCGCAGCATGTCGTGCAGCGCCGCGCCCACGGCCCTGATCATCACCTCGGGGTTGCGCTGCGCGCCCCCCAGCGGTTCGGGAATGATGCGGTCGATCACCTCGAGCTTGCGCAGATCCTGCGCGGTCAGGCGCAGCGCCTCGGCCGCCTCGCGCATCTTCTCGGCATCCTTCCACAGGATCGAGGCGCAACCCTCGGGCGAGATCACCGAATAGACCGAATGCTCCAGCATCGCGACGCGATTGGCCGTGGCAAAGGCCACGGCCCCGCCCGAGCCGCCCTCGCCGATGATGACCGAGACCAGCGGCACGCCCAGCGACAGGCATTGCTGCGTGCAGCGCGCGATGGCCTCGGCCTGGCCGCGCTCTTCGGCACCCTTGCCCGGATAGGCGCCGGGCGTGTCCACCAGCGTGACGACCGGCAGGCCGAAGCGGTCGGCCATGTCCATCAGCCGGATCGCCTTGCGGTAGCCTTCGGGCCGGGCCATGCCGAAATTGCGCTTGAGGCGGCTTTGCGTGTCCTTGCCCTTTTCCTGCCCGATCACCATCACCGGCCGGCCCTTGAGGCGCCCCATCCCGCCGATCACGGCCTCGTCCTCGGCAAAGCCCCGGTCGCCTGCGAGCGGGGTGAATTCATCCAGCAGCGCGTCGATATAGTCCTGGCAATGGGGGCGGTCGGGATGGCGGGCGACCTGGCATTTGCGCCAGGGTGTGAGGGCCTTGTAGAGATCGACCAGCAGTTTCTCGGCCTTCTGGTCGAGCGCGGTGGCCTCGCGCGTGACATCCATATCCGGGTTGGCCGCCGCCATGGCGCGCAACTCGGCGGCCTTGCCCTCGATCTCGGCCAGTGGTTTTTCGAATTCCAGATAGTTCATGCCCGTCTTCCCCAGAGCTTCGGCCCAGAGCTTTGGCGGCTTATGCGCGAGACGCGGGCGATTTGCAATCTGGAAGGCGCGCGCGAGGCGACTCGACTCTGGCAGTGCACTGGTCTAGGCTGGAACATAATGTGAACATTTCCTGTGCCGCCCGCTGTGCCCTGCCCCTTGTGCCCTGTTCTCTGCACCCTGCCCTCTGCTCTGCCCCCCTTGCGCCCCTCCATCCCCACCTCGCCCTCATCCCCCCTTGCCCACTGGCCCGCTCCATGCCCCGCCGCATCCTCTCGCTCTGGCTGCCCCGGTTTGGTCCCGACCTGTCGGCGCGCCGCAGCCCTGTGGCGGGCCCGTTCGCGCTGGTGACGAAGATACGCGGGGCAGACCGGCTGGCGGGGCTGTCCTGCGAGGCCGAGGCGCGGGGGCTGGCGCCGGGCATGGGGCTGGCCGATGCCCGCGCGCTGCTGCCCGACCTGCTGACCCGGCCCGATGACCCGCTGGCGCAGGCACAGGCGCTGTCCGCGCTCTGCCGCTGGGCGCTGCGCTATTGCCCCTGGGTCGCGCCCGAGGGCGCCGACGGGCTGGTGCTCGACATCACCGGGGCGGCGCATCTGATGGGGTGCGAGGCGGCGCTGCTGGCGGACCTGACCGACCGGCTTGCGCGGATGGGGTTCGAGGCGCGCGCGGCCATTGCCGATACGCGCGGGGCGGCCTGGGCCATGGCGCATCACGGGCCGGGGGGCGTGGTGCCCCCCGGCGCGGGCGCGCGCGCACTGATGCCGCTGCCGCTGGCCGCGCTGCGGCTGGAGGGCGAGGTGGTCGCGGGGCTGGAGCGGCTGGGGCTGCGGAGCGTGCGCGATCTGGCGCAGATTCCGCGTGCGAGCCTTGCGCGGCGCTTCGGGCCGGGGCCGATGATGCGGCTCGACCAGGCGCTGGGCCACCTGCCCGAGCCGGTCTCGCCCGCCCCCGAGGCGCCCGGCTTCGCCGTGCGCCTGTCGCTGCCCGAACCGATCGGGCTGCAGGGCGATATCGAGGCGGGGCTTGCGCGTCTGCTGGAGCGGCTCTGCGCGCATCTGCACCGCGCCGGAGCGGGCGCGCGGCAGGTGGTGCTGGAACTCGCGCGCGTGGATGGATCGGCCATATACCTGGAGATCGGCCTGGCCCGCGCGATGCGCGATGCAGCCGCGATGCAGCCGCTGCTGGCCCGCGCGCTGGAGGGGCTGGATGCAGGCTTCGGCATCGACCGGATGCGGCTGAGCGCGCCGCAGGTCGAGGACCTGCCGGTGCAGCAAATCACCACGGCGGGGGCAACGGCGCAGGATGCGCTGGCCGATCTGCTGACGCGGCTGTGCAACCGGGTGGGCTTCGCGCATGTCCAGCGCCATCTGCCCGCCGACAGCCACATTCCCGAAAAGGGCTTCACCATCGCGGCGGCGGCCTATAGCGCGCCTGCGGGCGACTGGCCCGCCACTCCGCCGCGCCCGCTGCTGATGTTCCCGCCCGAACCGATTGCGGGTGAGGGGCGCAGGCTGCCGCAGAGGTTCAGGTGGCGCGGGCAATGGTGGCGGGTGCTGGCCGCGACAGGGCCCGAGCGGATCAGCCCGGAATGGTGGCTCGATGACCCGGCCTGGCGGTCGGGGATACGCGATTACTGGCAGGTGCAGACCGACCGCGGCGCGCGGCTGTGGCTGTTCCACACCCCGCAGCGCGACGGGTGGTGTGTGCAGGGCGTGTTTGCCTGACGCTGGCGGCGTGCAGAGATGGACCGGGGGCGTTGTCCGACCTCGCAGGGCGCGCGCCATCGCCCTGTCGCGGGCGCCCCCTGCCGTCACCCGAACGGAAGCGCGGGGCATGGACGGCAGGACGGGGGCTGTGGGGCCGTTGCCCCGGAAGGCAAGGCGGCGCGGGATGGGCGCGTTCCTGTTCCGGACATCCGCGCCACCGGCGCTACGGCGGGTTTCCCTCCCGGTGGGGGTGTGGCGGCCCCCTGCCCTCGTCCCCGGCACCCCTTGCGCGCGGTGCGGTAGCCACGCCCGCGCACACTGGCAACCACCTCGCAGGGCGCGCGCCATCGCCCTGTCGCGGGCGCCTCGCAGTCCGCGCGCGCCCTCGAAAGGCCAGAGGCAGGAGACAACGCCGATATAAAGGGCGGAGCAGGTGCCATCATGCGCCACCCCTTGCCCGCACCGTTGCGCCCGGCCATGGCTTCATGTCAGGCTTCGGACACGAGAGAACCCTCACAGGAAGGAGCCGGGCCATGCAGCGCATCACCATCACCCTGCCGGAGGAACTCTGCGCCGAGCTTGACGCCTTCGTGCAGGCACGGCGCTACCAGACCCGCTCGGAGGCGCTGCGCGATCTGTTGCGCAGGGCGCTGAGCCTGTCGGACCATGCCGCGCCCGAGGGCGCGGCCATCGGGGTTTTGAGCTATGTCTTCGACCATCACCTGCGCGACCTGTCGCGGCGCCTGATGGCGCATCACCATGCGCATCATGCGCTCGGCATCTGTTCGAGCCATGTGCATCTGGACCATGATACCTGTCTGGAAACCGCGATCCTGCGTGGCCCGGCACAGGCGCTGCGTGCCTATGCCGACGGGGTGCTGGGGCAGCGCGGGGTGATCCATGGCAACCTGTCGCTGATCCCGGTCGAGGCGCAGTTGGAGACGCACGATCACGGGCAGGGCGACGGGGACCACACGCATCTGCATGTCCGCGAGAGTTTCTGACCTCGCGCCACTGCGCCCCTGCCCGCGCCGACAGGTGGCGGGGTTGCGGCCCCGGAGACCCTGCCGCATCAGCCGACGCGATGCGCCGTCCGGTCATGCGGGCTCAGCGAATGGGGCACTTCCTGCCCGTGGGCGGCCATCAGCGCCGCGTCGCCCAGAACCGCGCGCGCGGGACCATCGGCGCAGATGCGCCCCTGGTCGATCACGATCACGCGCGGGCAGAGTTCGAGCAGAAGTTCCAGATCGTGGCTGGCGATCAGCATCGCCTGGTCCAGTTGCGCCAGCAGTCCGATCAGGCGGCGGCGGTTGCGCAGGTCGAGCGCGGCCGACGGTTCGTCGAGCAGCATCAGCGCAGGCGCCATCACCAGCGCCCCCGCGATGCAGGCGCGGCGTTTCTCGCCCCCCGAGAGCCTGTGGACGGGCCGAGACTCCAGCCCGTCCAGCCCGCAGGCGGCGATGGCCCGCGCCACCCGCGCCGCCACCTCGGCCTCGGGCAGGCCCAGATTGCGCGCGCCAAAGGCCACGTCCTCGGCCAGGGTGGGGCAGAACAACTGGTCCTCGGCCTGCTGGAACACAAGCGCCAGCGCGGGCTGGAACCGGCCCGGTCGCACCGGGCGGCCCTGAAAGATGACGCTGCCCGCGCGCGGGGACAGCACCCCGGCCAGCGTGTGCAACAGGCTGCTCTTGCCGGCACCGTTCGGTCCGACCAGCCCCACGCGCTCGCCGGGGGCAAGGCCGAAATCCAGCCCCGCGAGCATTGACGCCGCGCCTGGCCAGCCGATGGCGAGCCCGGATGCGCGCAAGAGGCTCACAGGCCGCGATCCAGCACCACCAGCCCCAGCGCGAGCACCACCGCCAGCGCAATGGCCATGCGCTCGGCCGCGCGCAGCGGGGCCAGCACGGCAGCGGGTGCCGCGCCATGGCCACGCAGCCGCATCGCCGCCCATATCCGTTCGGACCGGGCCTGCGCACGGATCAGACTGGTGGCGAGCAGCGCCGCGTGGTCGGGCAGGTCGCGCAGCCGGGCGCGCCCGCCCCGCACCTGCCGTGCCAGATGCGCGCGGCGCAACTCGGCGCGTGTCTCGTCGAGATGGCGCAGCGTCAGCAGGGCAAGATCGGCGATCAGCGACGGCAGTCCCAGCCCGCGCAGCGCCGCGACCAGATCCGGGGCCGGGACCGAGGCGAGCAGGGCCATGCTCAGCGCGACGATGGCCAGCAGCCGCGTGGCGACCAGGACACCGGCCTCGAACCCTTCGCGATAAAGGCTCAGCGGACCGACACTGGCCAGCACCGTGCTGCCCGTCATCAGCGGGAGCACCAGCAGGAAGGCCAGCGCGAGCAGTGCTGCCGGTCGCAGGCGCCGCAGCAGCGCGCGCCGCTCGGGCGCCAGCAACAGCCCGAGCGCCGCGATCGCCGCGACCGGGGGCAGCACATCCGGCCTCTGCACCGCGGCGATGCCGAAGGCCAGCGCCAGTGCGATCAGCAGCCTTGTGCGCGCCGAGAGGTGCGGCAGCGCGCCCGCGCGCTCAGCCATGGGGCAGCAATGCAGGTTCGATGCGGCGCAGCAATCGCAGAACGGCCATGACGATCACACCTTCGGCCAGGACCAGCGGCAGATGCGCCAGCACAAGCACCCCGAGGGCGGCGCGCTCGGCCGGCGCGTCGATCTCTGCGGGCAACCCCGCCAGCACCAGGCCGGCCAGGATCGCGAGCGAGAGCAGCACTGTTCCGCTGCCGGCCAGAAGGGCTGCCGGATCGGGAAACCGCGCCCCTGCGAGGCGCCAGACCGCGAAGGCCAGCAGCGCGGGCGGACAGAGGATCAGCCCGTTCAGCCCCAGTGTGGTCAGCCCGCCATGGCCCAGCAGAATCGCCTGCAGGAACAGCCCCACCATGATCGCGGGCACGGCAAACCAGCCCAGCATGACCCCCATCAGCCCGGTCAGCATCAAATGCGCTGTGACCGGCGGCACCGGGACCGCGATGGCGGAGGCCGCGAAGAATACCGTGGTGAGCATTGCCGCGCGGGGCAGATCCGCGCGCGGATCGGGCTGGCGCCGGATGCAGTACAGCGCCAGCGCGGTCAGCGCAGCGCTTGCGCCATAGCCTGTCAGCGCCATCTCGACCGGCACAAGCCCGTCAGGAAGATGCATCGGCCTGCTCCTCGTGACCTGTGTGACCCGGTCGCCTGCCCGCGCCCCTGCCCGCCGTGCTGGCCCCGATGCTGGCCCCGGTGCTGGC
>SKYA01000099.1 GCA_007128135.1 Paracoccaceae bacterium
CGCATTGGTAAAGGCCGCCGCGCAGAGCGTGACCGAGGCGACCGGGGGGCGGGTGCCGGGGTGAGGGGGCGAAGGGAGCCCAGAGTGGCAAATGCTGCGGCGCACATGAATGGCCGGTATTGTCTCCTGACAACTACAAGATAACACTTACCCCTTGAGGTAACTGACGACATAGCCTATACTTATCCTTATGGATAACAATAACCCCGAACTCGATACCGTCTTCCTTGCTTTCGCGGACAGCACCCGCAGGGCGATCTTACGACAGCTTGGCGATGGCCCAGCCTCGGTCAGCGATCTGGCCGCACCCTTCGATATGGCACTGCCACCGTTCATGAAACACATCCGAACTCTGGAAAACGCGGGGCTGATCACCACCGAAAAAGTAGGCCGCGTCAGAACCTGCGAACTGAATCCAGAAAAGTATGCGGCTGTCGAGGACTGGCTCAAGGAACAGCGCCAGCAATGGGCATCGCGCTACCGAAAACTCGATCAACTGCTCAACCAACTGAAGGAAAAAGACAAATGAAACCCGATCTCCACTACAGCTTTCAGACTGACATGCAGACCAATCGACTTACGATCCGGCGCGAGTTCGACGCACCCAAGGACTTGGTCTGGGACTGCTATACCAAGGCGGAACTGCTGGACCAGTGGTTTGCACCCGAACCTTTCACGGCCAAAACCAAATCCATGGCATTTGAGGAAGGCGGGCATTGGCATTTCGCCATGGTCGATCCTGACGGAAACGAGCACTGGGTCCGCTTCGACTATAAGAGCATCACGCCGAAGGACGGCTATCGCGCGCGAGACGCTTTCAGTGACGCGGACGGCAGCATAAATCGCGACATGCCCGTATCGACCTGGGAAGTGACGTTCGAGGACGCATCCCCGCGCACGCTCGTCCAGATCATCTCGACCTATGAGACGCCCGAGGCGCTGCAACAGGTGATCGACATGGGCATGAAGGAAGGCATGGAAGCCACCCTCTCAGGTCTTGACAAGCTGCTTGCGAAACTGAGCTGAGCACGAGCTGTAGCCAAAGCGGACCTACGGACGACACGTTCAAAGGTCCGCTCCGTCCCGCATTGCCGCCGTTTCCCCTTACCCGCTCCCGAATCTGCGCGCCTCGGCCAGCAGCGCGGCGAGCACCGGGGTGTGGGTCTCGCGCCAGGGGGCGATCAGGCCGACCTGTTTGGCGGCCCCGCCCTCGGGCAGCGGCAGGGCGCAGAGGTCGGGTGTGGTGGCAAACAGCGCCGCGGTCTGGGCATTGACCACGCTGACCCATGGCCCGGCCTGCACATGCGCCACCAGTGCCAGGATCGAGTTCGCCTGCAGGTGCAGGTCGACCGCGACCCCGGCCTGTGCCAGCGCCTGTTCGAGGATGCGGCGGTTCTGCATGTCGGGGGTGAGCAGGCACAGCGGCAGACCCGCGAGCCCGGCCCAGTCGAGCGCGCCGGCCCCGGCGAGCGGGTGGTCGCGGCGCATCAGCAGCGCGTAGCGTTCGGTATAGAGCGGCACGGTCTCGACCCGGCCCAGCGGTTCGTTGTCGAGATAGGAGATGCCCGCATCGAGGCCGAGCGCGTCGATCTGCTGGAGGATCTCGATCGAGGAGCGGGCGCGGATCTCGAGGCGGACATTGCGGTGGCGGGCAAGGAAGGGGGCGGTGAGCTGCGCCACCATCGGCAGCGCCGTGGGCACGACCCCGAGCCGCAGATGCCCCGCCAGCCCGTGGCGCACGGCGCGCATTTCCTCGCGCAGGGTGCGGGCATCGCCGACGAGGCGGCGCGCCCAGTCGAGCACGCGCGCGCCCTCGGGGGTGAGGCCCTGGAAGCGGGCGCCGCGAAAGACGAGTTGCACGCCCAGTTCGCCCTCGAGGCTCTTGATGGCCGCCGAGAGCGAGGGCTGGGTGACATTGCAGGCCTCGGCGGCGCGGCCGAAATGGCGGGCCTCGGCCAGCGCGATGAACATTTCCAGACGGTCAAGCATGAGGGGCTCGTATTGGGGCGCCTTTCGGACGGGCTGCGTCATTGTGCTGGCACAAGGGCGCGATGCGCAAGCCATGGCGGGCGGAAATTCTGTGCGCGGCTACTTGCTGCGCCTGCAGCGGCAGCTTACATGACGCGCCATGGTCCGATTTCTGCCCTTCATGAACCGCAAGCCGATGGTGGCCGTTGTCCGGCTGCAGGGGATGATTGCGGCCAGTGGCAGCCCGGGGCGGCTGAACGATGCCGCGCTGGCTGCGATCCTGGACGTGGCCTTCCGGCGCGGCAGGCCGCAGGCGGTGGCGCTGGTCATCAACTCGCCAGGCGGCAGCCCGGTGCAGAGCGCGCTGATTGCCGCGCGCATCCGGCGGCTGTCCGAGGAGCACGCGGTGCCGGTCCATGCCTTTGTCGAGGATGTGGCGGCCTCGGGCGGATACTGGCTGGCGACGGCGGCGGACGAGATTCATGTCGATGCCAATTCGATTGTCGGCTCGATCGGGGTGATCTCGGCGGGGTTCGGCCTGCACGAGGCCATCGCGCGGATCGGGGTCGAGCGGCGCGTCCATACGGCGGGCGAGTCGAAATCGCAGATGGACCCGTTCCGCCCCGAAAACCCCGAGGATGTGGCGCGGCTGAAGGTGTTGCTGGAGCAGATGCACGGCAATTTCATCACCCAGGTCCGGGCAAGGCGCGGTGCGAAGCTGGCCGGGGACGAGCTGTTCACGGGCGAGTTCTGGCTGGGCGCGCAGGCCGTGGAACTGGGGCTGGCCGACAGTATCGGCCATCTGGTGCCAGTGCTGAAGGCGCGCTTCGGCGAGAAGCTGCGGTTTCGCCAGTATGGCCTGCGCCGTCCGTTCCTGTCGCGGCTGGGGCTGGGGCTGATGCGCGATGCGCTTGCCCTTACGGAAGAGCGCGCGCTGTACGCGCGCTACGGGCTCTAGGCCCATGATCATCAAGATCGTCACGGCGTTCCTGGTTTTCATGGTGGTGATGGGGGCGATCCAGAAATGGCTCAACCCCGGCCACAAGACCCCGCTGGACCGGTTGCGCGGCGCAAAACTGCCACGTCCGCGCAAATGCAGGGAATGTGGCAGGTTTCTGCTGGGCAGCGACGACTGCCGCTGCAAGGACAGGTAATCCATGATTGTCGATCTCGGGCTGGTCGCAGCCGGGCTGGTGCTGCTGCTGCTGGCGGGCGACCTGCTGGTGCGCGGGGCGGTCAATCTGGCGCTGCGGCTGGGCATTCCGGCGCTGATGGTGGGGATGACCGTGGTGGCCTTCGGCACCTCGGCCCCGGAGCTTCTGGTCTCGGTACAGGCGGTGCTGCGCGATGCCGACGGGCTGGCGCTGGGCAATGTCGTGGGCTCGAACATTGCCAATATCCTGCTGGTGATCGGTCTGCCCGCGCTGATTGCGCCAATGGTGATGGGGCGCGAGAGCCAGCGCGACTATGTCATCATGCTGCTGGCGACAGTCCTGTTCGGCGCGCTGGCGCTGACCGGGGCGATCGGGCTGTGGCAGGCGCAGGTGCTGCTGGTGGCCTTTGCACTGTTCATGACAGAGTCGATCCTGCGCGCGCGGCGCGCGCGCGCCGCGCCCGAGACGCTTGAGGGCGCGGACCCCGGCCTTGCCACGCCCAAGCTGGCGCTGTTTCTGGGGCTGGGGATCGTGGGCCTGCCGCTGGGCGCGCATCTGCTGGTCACGGGTGCTGTGGATATTGCCGAGACGCTGGGCGTGTCGGATGTCGTCATCGGGCTGACCATCGTGGCCGTGGGCACCTCGCTGCCGGAACTCGCGACCACCTTCATGGCGGCCTGGCGGCGCGAGGGCGGCGTGGCGCTGGGCAATATCCTGGGCTCGAACATCTTCAACCTGCTGTTCATCCTGGGTGTCGCAGGGCTGTTCGGGCGGATCGACATTCCACCGCAGGTGATGGTGCTGGATTACTGGGTCATGGCGGCAGCCGCGCTGGTGATCGGCCCGATCCTGTGGACCGGGCGTGCGGTCGGGGCCGGGTTCGGGGTGGTCTTGCTTCTGGGCTATGCGGGCTATCTCTGGGCACTGGTGGTGACCGGAGGGTAGCGCATGGCGCGGGCATTGGTAACAGGCGCGGCACGGCGGCTGGGGCGCGCAATGGCGCTGTATCTGGCCCGCAGGGGGCATGACATCGCCATCCATTACGCCAGCTCGGCGCAGGACGCCGAGGACCTGGCGCAGGAGATCACGGCGCTGGGGCGCCGGGCCGTATGCCTGCGCGCCGACCTGCTGGAGGAAGCGGCCCTCGCCCCGCTGGTGCCCGAGGCCGCGCGCGCGCTGGGCGGGCCGCTGGGCGTGCTGGTCAACAATGCCTCGGTCTTCGAGCAGGACAGCATCGCGACGGCCACCCGCGACAGCTGGGACCGGCACATGATGTCGAACCTGCGCGCGCCCTTCGTGCTGACGCAGGCTTTCGCCGCGCAATGCGCCCCCCCGGTGCCCGACAGCATGGGCGAGCCGGTGGCGCAGGGGCTGGTGGTGAACATGATCGACCAGAAGGTGCGCAGGCTGACCCCGCAGCACATGACCTATTCCATTGCCAAGATGGGGCTGTGGGCCTTTACCCGGATGGCCGCGCAG
Organism: Paracoccaceae bacterium; assembly: GCA_007128135.1. Lineage (GTDB taxonomy): Bacteria > Pseudomonadota > Alphaproteobacteria > Rhodobacterales > Rhodobacteraceae > Roseinatronobacter. Next base: position 4,602 of record SKYA01000099.1, read on the forward strand.
GAGCTTGGCCCGCGCGTGCGCGTCAATGCCATCGGCCCCGGCCCGACCCTGCAGGCCGCCGACCAGGGCGCCGGGGCGTATCTGCACAGCCGCACCAGTACTGTTCTGGCACGCGGCGCGAACCCTGCCGACATCACTGCCGCACTGGGATTCTTTCTGGATGCACCGGCGGTGACAGGCCAGATCCTGTGTGTGGATGGCGGGCAGCATCTGGTCTGGCAGACCCCGGATGTGATGGGGCCGGGGGCCGGGCCGGGCTGAAAAGGGGTGCAGCATTTGCAAAGTTGTGCACTGTTCACAAACCTGTCACGGAACTGAGATGATTTCTTGATAGTTTTCATGCTCTTGCAAAGGCGCGATATTTTTCTATTCTATTACAACAGGTTAAGTTTTTGCCTAATTTTTGGGCAATACTTGGAATCCCCATGGAGACAACGGAAAATCGCGCTGTTGCAGGACCGGTCCACAGAGTTATCCACAGATTTCGTGGACAGGATTCCGGTTGCCCTGCGCGTGGAATCATTGCAGGCAGGTGCAGAATCACGCAAATCCTTGTGCCATGACGCTGCCTGTTGACCCCACCCCCCCTGACGCGCCCGGCCTGCGCGGTCATGCCTGCATCCAGGACCATCTGAAGGGGCTCGACGGCTCGCCGGGGGTGTATCGGATGCTCAACGAGCGTTCGGAGGTGCTCTATGTCGGCAAGGCGCGCAACCTGCGCGCGCGGGTGGCGAATTATGCCCGCCCCTCGGGGCATTCGGCGCGCATTGCGCGGATGATCTCGGAAACCGCGTCGATGATGTTCCTGACCACCCGCACCGAGACCGAGGCGCTGCTGCTGGAACAGAACCTGATCAAGCAGCTCAAGCCGCGCTACAATGTGCTGTTGCGCGACGACAAGAGCTTTCCCTATATCCTGCTGCCCAAGGATCATGCCTTTCCGCAGTTGCGCAAGCATCGCGGGCGCCGGGCCGTGAAGGGCAGCTATTTCGGCCCCTTCGCCTCTGCCGGGGCCGTGAACCGGACCCTGAACCAGTTGCAGCGCGTGTTCCTGCTGCGCAACTGCACCGATTCGGTGTTCAACGCGCGCACGCGGCCGTGCCTGCTGTATCAGATCAAGCGCTGCTCGGGGCCTTGTGTAGGTCTTGTGTCCGAGGCCGATTATGCCGCGCTGGTCGCCGATGCCGAGCGGTTCCTGTCGGGCAAGAGCACGAGGATACAGGCGCAACTCGCGGAAGAGATGGCGAAAGCCTCGGAGGCGATGGAGTTCGAGCGCGCCGCCGCCCTGCGCGACCGCATCCGCGCGCTGACCAATGTGCAGCAAAGCCAGGGGATCAACCCGCGCTCCGTGGCCGAGGCGGATGTCATTGCCGTGCATCTGGAAAAGGGGCAGGCCTGTGTGCAGGTCTTCTTCATCCGCGCCAACCAGAGCTGGGGCAACCGCGATTTCTATCCGGCCACGGGTGCCGGCGCGGAAGAACCGGAAATCCTGGAGGCCTTTGTCGCCCAGTTCTATGACGGCAAGGAGCCGCCCCGCCAGGTGATCCTGTCGCACGAGATCGAGAATGCCGACCTGATGGCCCGGCTTCTGGCCGACCGCGCGGGGCGCAAGGTGGACCTCACCATCCCCCGCCGCGGCGAGAAGGCGGAACTGGTGGAAAACGCCCTGCGCAACGCGCGCGAGGCGCTGGCGATGCGCATGGCCTCGTCGGCAGCGCAGGGGCGGCTGCTCGAAGGTCTGGCCGAGGCGTTCGGGCTGGAGGCCCCCCCGGCCCGTGTCGAAGTCTATGACAACAGCCATATCCAGGGCAGCGATGCCGTGGGCGCGATGATCGTGGCGGGGCGCGAGGGGTTTTTGAAAAGCCAGTATCGCAAGTTCAACATCCGCGGCGACAAGCTGACACCCGGCGATGATTTCGGGATGATGAAGGAAGTGCTGACGCGGCGCTTCGAGCGGCTGCTGAAGGAAGACCCTGACCGGATGGGCGAGACCTGGCCCGACCTTTTGCTGATTGACGGGGGCGCGGGGCAGGTCTCTGCCGTGGCCGGGATCATGGCCGATCTGGGGGTGGAGGATATCCCGGTCCTCGGCGTCGCCAAGGGGGTGGACCGCGATGCCGGCAAGGAAGAGTTCCACCGCCCCGGCGCGCGCCCCTTCGCGCTGCGCCACAATGACCCGGTGCTGTATTTCGTCCAGCGCCTGCGCGACGAGGCGCACCGCTTTGCCATCGGCACGCATCGGGCGCGGCGGGCGAAGGCGGTCAGCGCCTCGCCGCTGGACGAGATTCCGGGTGTGGGGCCGGGGCGCAAGCGCGCGCTGCTGGCGCATTTCGGCTCGGCCAAGGCGGTGGCGCGGGCGGGGGTGACGGATCTGCAGGCCGTCGGCGGCATATCGGAGGCTTTGGCGCAGGTGATCCATGATCACCTGAACGCCCGGTGAGCGGGATGGAGCGGATCGTCATCCTGTCGGGGGCGGGGCTGTCGGCCGAAAGCGGGCTGGGGACATTCCGCGATGCGGGCGGGATCTGGCAGAAATACGATCTCGAGGAGGTCGCAACCCCAGAGGGCTTTGCCCGCAATCCCGCGCTGGTACATGAGTTCTACAACGCGCGGCGGGCGAATTGCGCCGGGGCCGTGCCCAATGCGGCCCATCGCGCGCTTGCAGATCTTCAACATGCGCATCCCGAGGCCATCACCCTGGTCACGCAGAATGTCGACGACCTGCTGGAGCGGGCGGGCGCGCGCAGCGTGATCCATATGCACGGGCAACTGACCCGCGCGCGCTGTGCGGGGTGCGGCCATCTCTGGGCGGCGCCGATGGTCATGCAGCCCGATGACCCCTGCCCTGCCTGCGCGGCGCGGGCCACCCGCCCCGATATCGTCTGGTTCGGCGAGTTCCCCCATCACATGGAGGCGATCGGCGCGGCGCTGGAAGCGACGGATCTGTTCGTCGCCATCGGCACCTCGGGCAATGTCTATCCGGCGGCAGGGTTCGTGCGCGAGGCGCGCGCCTTCGGCGCGCGCACGCTCGAACTCAATCTGGAGCGCTCCGGGACCTCGGGCCTGTTCCACCAGACCCGCCTCGGGCCCGCCAGCCGGATCGTGCCCGACTGGGTCGCGGGGATGCTCGGGCAAGACTGATCCGGACTGCGCCTGCCCCCGCGCAGCCGACTCGACCGTCCCGCCGCCCTGTCGCCTCCGGCAGGACATACCCGCAAGGCGCGCGCCTGCGGCGCGCGTCGGCCGACCCGCCCCCAAGGGCCCTGTCGGGGGCCGCGCGCGGACTTTCCGACCGGGCGACGCGGATCATGCACAACCGGGGCGCAGGGATGCCCGGCGCGCAAGACCCGGGCTGCCCGCATCGGCAGGGCACGGACCGCGCGGCCTGCACGACCGGCAAGACAGCCTCCGGCAGGACATACCCGCAAGGCGCGCGCCTGCGGCGCGCGTCGGCCGACCCGC
>SKYA01000034.1 GCA_007128135.1 Paracoccaceae bacterium
ACGAACCGGTTGCCCAGCGTCATCGAAGGCGTCAAGTTCACCGACGGCGTCGCCCACCGCGACACCACCGAAAGCCGCGCCGCCTGACAGACCCGCGTCACCCAAATTCAGCCATAGCTCCATCTGACGCCTCAAGCGACGATTCCTTCCCAACATAGGACGTTGTCAGTGAGAATAGTGTGGACCTTATGCCGTGACGCTGCAGGCAGCGATGCAGCGCCGAGCGTGTCAGGTGCGGGATCGACGGCTGGAGAGCATAGAGGCAGTCATCCAGCGGCAGCAGCGTGTGCTTTCGGAAGGCGACGACTGCAGCTTCCTCTTCCTCGGTCAGAACTGTGGATCACGGTTCCGTCGGCCCCGACTTCAGGTCCTCGACTGTCGCGCGCTTGCGCCACTTCGCCACCGTCTTCGGGTTGATGCCGAGCTCCCGGCTCAACTGCGCGAGCAAAGCCTGCGATCGCTGTATTGCTGCTCTGACAGCGTACGTGGTCGTGGCGCTCCTGTGCTGAACCTGTTCCACAATGCTTCCTTCCATTCCTGAGAAAGGATCGCATCATCAAACCGTTGGATCAAACACTCGGCCTACGCGATGCGGCTGCGCCTGACCCTGGCCAGCGTGCCGGCCGATCGTGGCGCGGAACTGGAGGCCGCGATCGAGGCGCTCGGCCTGATCGCACTGAAGGGCAAGGTGGTGGCGGCCGATGCGCTCCATTACAATCGCCGCACGGTTGCAGCGATCAACGCCGGCGGCGGCGACTGATGCCTGGCGCTCAAGGGCAACCACGACTCGCTCCTGTCCGACGCCCGGGCCTGTTTCGTCACGCTGAAGGATGGCCACCCCACTGCCGTCGCGCAAGACGCAGGCCACGGACGGACGGAGACCCGAAAGGCCGTGGTGGTCTCGGCCAAGGGTCTGGCGGAACATCACGAGTTCCCCAGCCTCAAGGCCTTCGGCCGGACTGAGGCGACGCGGGAAACGGCCGGCGCCACGACCTCCGAGACACGGTATTTCGCGCTGTCGTGGATGCCTGCGCCCGGCGTCCTGATGGCCACGGTCCGCGCCCACTGGACCATCGAGAACGCCCTGCACTGGCAGCTCGAGGTGTCCTTCCGCGAGGACGCCGCACGCAACCGCAAGGACAACAGTCCTGGCAACATCGCCGTCCTGCGCCGCCGCGCCCTCGACGTCATGCGCAGGGACACTTCGAACGGTTCTCGCAGGAGGACAACATCGCCGCCGTTACCACCGCGATCTGCGCGACCGTCGACCAGATCCGCGCCGGTCCCGCCCCGCCGTGATCCGCCGGCCTCTGTGCGGCGCTTTATTCCCATCGGGGGCTTTACAGCCTTGACGTGCCCGGGGCTTAACTCGGGCGGGCAGCCCTTGAGGTGGCGCAAACCGGAGCAGGTCCACACCATGAAACGGCTGGTCATCGACGTCGACGGAACCCTGACCACCGGCGAGGGGGGCGCATATGCCGACGCCGAGGTACGCCACGACGTGGTCCGCATGCTGCGCAGCTACCGGGAAAAGGGCTTCGAGATCGTGCTCCATACCTCGCGCAACATGCGCACGCACCAGTCCAGCGTGGGCGAGATCAACGCACACACGCTGCCGATCCTCTTTGAATGGCTGCACCGGCACGATATCCCCTATAACGAGATCTGGACCGGCAAGCCGTGGTGCGGGCACGAGGGGTTCTATGTCGATGACAAGGCGGTCCGCCCGGATGAATTTGCCGCACCGAGCTATAACGAAATTTGCGCGCTGGTCGGCATCCCGGCCGACCCGCCGACGCGTTGAGTGGAGGCGGGGTTGCCGATTGCCTTCACCGAGACCGGTCCGATCTTCTTCGTGCATGTGCCGAAGACCGGGGGCACCAGCATGGAGGACTACCTGCTGCGCAGGTTCGGGCCGCTGGCGCTAACGGATGTCAACAAGCAGCACGGGGTCCGCGGCACCTACCTGATGGCGGCCGTCAATCACCTGAGTGCCATCGATCTGCGCGAGATGATTCCGGTCCAGTCTATCCTCGTGTTCGCGCTGGTGCGCGACCCGCTGCAACGCCTGCTGAGCGAGTACCGCTGGCAATCCGGTGCCTCGCGCATGAGCCGGTTGTCGTTCTCCAGCTGGTTGCGGGTCATGGATGCCTGTGTCCGGATCGATCCGCGGGCCTATGGAAATCATGTGCGCCCACAGGCCGATCTCGTGCCCGCCGGGGCCGAGGTGTTCCGGCTGGAGGACGGGTTCGGGCCCGCCGTCGCCCGTATCGACGCCGTCACCAATAGTATCGCCTCGAATATCGAGGTCGGCTACTTCAAGGCTCGCAGGAAGGCGCAGGACGACATTCCCGTGTTCCGCGAGGATGCGGCCCTGATCCGGGGGATGCATGGTGCGGATTACGACCGCTTCTGCTATCCCGCACCGGCGCTGTCGGAGTATCCCCCCGATCCGCACGCCGCGCTGCGCGGCCTTGTCGGCCGGGGACTGGCGCGGGGCGTGATGTGGCGGCAGCGGCGTCGTTGGCTGCAATGAAGGGAGTGGGATGCTTCTGATCCTGTCGGCACGCACCGTGAACGAGGATATTGCCCTGCAGTTCGGGCGGGTGCCGCCGGCGTTCCTGCCTCTGGGGGGGCGGCGGCTGTTTTCGTGGCAGGCGGAGCTGGCGGCGGGCGAGCCCTGCGTGATGACCGTGCCGGACGACCACGAGATCGCGCTGGTCGACGCCCGCGCGCTGGAGGACGCGGGCATCCGCCTTCTGGCGCAGCCGCAGTCGTTCAGCCTGCAGCAGGCAATCGCCAATGCGCTGGAGCGGGTGCGCCCGCGGGGCGCGGTGCGCATCCTTTATGGCGACACGCTGGTGGGGATGCCCGATGGCGACCTGCCGCCCGACAGCGTGGCGGTCCGGGACACCACGGCGAACTATCCCTGGGCCTTCGTGCGGGAGGATGCGCAGGGCCGGGTGGTGTTTTCCGACACGCCGCCGCAGCGGCTCGACCGGCGGCGGGTGGTGTGCGGCTATTACCATTTCGCCGACGCCGGGCTGCTGGTGGCCGCCTGCCGGCAGCCCTCGATCGTCAAGGCGCTGCAGGACTACACCGCGCAGCGCCCGCTGGCCTGCCGGGACGCCGAAAGTTGGCTCGATTTCGGGCATCTGCCGCTGTATTTCCGCTCGAAGAAGGACATGCTGGTCAAACGGGTGTTCAACGAGCTGACCTACGAGGACCACATCCTCGTCAAGCGCTCCGCCGACACCGCCAAGATGCGCGCCGAGGCGCATTGGTTCGAGAACCTGCCGGGGCCGCTGCGGCTGCATGTGCCGCGCTATGGCGGGCGGATCGAGCGCGACCACCAGGCGGGCTACGGGCTGGAATACCTCTATGCGCCACTGCTGGGCGATCTGTCGGTGTTCGGAGCGCTGCCGCTGATGTCCTGGCTGGAGATCCTGCAGGCGTGCTTTGCCTTCGTGGGCAAGTGCCAGGCCGAGCGCCCGCCCTGCGGGGCGCCCGAGGCCTCGCCTGCGTTTGCGCGCCAGTTCTTCCGCGAGGTCATCGTCGACAAGACCCGGATGCGGCTGGCGGCGTTCTGCACACAGTCGGGGCTGTCCATTGACACCCGCCTGACGCTGAACGGCACGCGCCACCCCCCGCTGGGCGAGCTGGTTGAGACCCTGATCGCGCGCATCCCGCCCACGACGCCCGAGATGGTGCGGCTCTGGCATGGCGATCTGTTCTTCGGCAACATGTTCTATGACTTCACCGCCCAGCGGGTCCTGTGCATCGACCCGCGCGGGCAGCTAGGTGGGGGGCAGCTGTGCCTTTATGGCGATCTGCGTTACGATCTGGCCAAGCTGGCGCATTCCATCGTCGGGCATTACGACAAGATCGTGCTGGGCCGCTCGGTGCTGGAGGTGGACCCCGACGACCCGCTGGACTGGCGCTTCTCGGTGGACACGCAGGCCCATGCCGCGGAGATATCGGAGATCTTCTTCGGATACCTGCGCGACACTTGCCAGGTCGAGCGCCATGAAATACTCGCGCTGACGGCGCTGTTGTTTCTTTCCATGCTGCCGCTGCACTATGACAGCCCGGAGCGTCAGCGCCACCTGCTGGCGATGGGGCTGACGCTGGCACAGCAAGCCGGGTGTTCCACGTGATCGTTCTGCCGATGGCCGGGTTGTCCAGCCGCTTCTTCAAGGCGGGCTACACAGTACCGAAATACATGCTCGATCTGCACGGGGCGCCGGTGTTCGACCATGCGTTGGCCTCCTTCGCGGGATTGTTCGCGCAGGAGCGGTTCCTGATCATCTGCCGCGACATCGCCAGCACGCCGGAATTCGTGCGTGCGCGCGCGGCGGCCCTGGGGCTCGACACCGCGCGCCTGGATCTGGTGGTGCTGGAGCGTGAAACGGCAGGCCAGGCCGAAACCGTGGCCGCGGGGCTGCAGGCGGCCCGGACCATGAAGGGGGCGATTGGGGATGTGCCGATCACGATCTTCAACATCGACACCTTCCGTCCGGGCTTTGCGCATCCCGACAGCTTCGATGTGGCCGCCGTGGACGGCTATCTGGAAGTATTCACCGCACCCGGGGATCACTGGTCCTTCGTGCGCCCCGCGCCCGGCAGCGATCGCGTTTTGGAGGTGACCGAGAAGCAGCGGATCTCGGATCTGTGCTCGGATGGACTCTATCACTTCCGCAGCGCGGCGGTCTTTCTGGACCTGTTCGCGCAGGTCGCGAGCCGTGACCCGGCGACGCTGCAGGGGGGCGAATACTATGTCGCGCCGCTGTACAACATGGCCATCGCGCGCGGCGCCGACATCCGCCATGTCGTGGTGCCGCAGGACAGCATCCGTTTCTGCGGCACCCCCGAGGAATACACCGCCCTGTGTGCCCAGCCGCCCTTCGCGCCGGTCGGAGCGGCGCCATGACCCGGGCGGCGGCAAACCCCGACAGCGCCCCCCCCGACGCGCTGGACGCCGCTGAGGCGGCACTGGCCGCCGGCGAGCCGCGACTGGCCCTAACCCGTCTGGCACGGCTGCACGCGCGCGCGCCCACCGACACCACCCCTTTCGATGCGGCCGCCCGCACGCTTGTCGCCGCGGGCGCGCAGGGTGCACCGGCCGAGGCGACCGATCTGATCCGCGCGATGATCGTGCATGAGCCCGGTCCTGGCCATCCACGCACGCTGCACGCGCGACTGGCGCGCACCCTGAACCGCAGCACCGCCGACACCCTGCGCCCGGTCACGGCCGCCCTGATGCCGGCGATCACCGCGCTCCTGCGTGCGCCCGAGCCGCCGACTGAGCCGCCGACCGGGGTGGTGCTATTGCTTCTGGTGCTGCGCAGCCTGCTGCCCCGCGGAGGGCCGTCGCAGGCGGAGATCTCGCGGCTGCATCTGGCGCGGTTCACGCGGTTCACCTCGGCCGATCTGGCGCTGCCCTATTCGGTGTGGTCCCGCGCCGCTTACTTCGGGGCCAACCGCGACGACCTGCTGCGCCGCTATCCCACGCCTTGGGCCGCACTGGCGCCAGAGGCCGGGCTGTCGCTGCGCCAGCTTCTGCTGCTCGACCAGATCGGACTCGGGCCGCTTTTTCCTGCCGGGGCCGAGGACACCCTCGCTGACACCGTGGTGCCGCGTCTGGCGCAAGTAGCCGGAAACCCCGACGAGGTGCGCGCCGCACGTGCGCTCGTGATGCGTTATCTGCGTGCGGCTGACGGGGCGGCGGCGGACCGGCTACGTGCAACCGGACTGGCGCCGGCGCTTCTGGAGACGGCAGCGCGCTGGTCGCGCCACGACCGGCAGGCGGTGGTCGTGCCCCGCGCGCGCGCGCCGCGGCTGGATGGCCTGGTCCGGCGCGCCGTCGCCTCGGGCCGCAACGCGCTGGTCCTTGCCACACCCGCGCTGGCGCGGCCGGGCCGCAAGCCGCGCATCGCCTTGTGTGTCTCGGGGCAGCTGCGCGGCTACGAGCGCGCCTTCGAGACCTGGAAACGGGCGCTCCTGCCGTTCGGCGAATTTGATATCTACGTCCACACTTGGGCGCGCGTCGGCCGTGCGATCCCGCAATCGGGCCGCAAGGCCTTGCCGTTCGAAGGCACGGCCTTCCGCGAGGCGTGGTGGCGCCTGAGCCAGCAGGAGGGACGGCTGGCCCTGCAGGCCCGACAGCCGCATCTGATGGCCGCGCTGGAGGTCGGAAACACGGTCGACGCGGCGCGGGTGCGCGCGGTCTATGGCGCGGTCGAGGCGGTGGTCGAGGACGAACGTGATCCCCGCTTCAACGGCTTCACCAACCAGGACAAGATGCACTACAAGATCCATGCCGCGGCCAACCTGGCCGAACGCTCGGGTCGGACCTATGACCTGGTGATGCGGCTGCGCCCGGATATGGAGGTGAAACTGCCGGGGTTTTCGTGGTCCGCGCTGCGGCGGCACTGTGCGATGCAGCCGGTGATCTTTGCCGACCTCGGCTTTGGCCTCAATGATGAATGGCTGCTGATCGGCGACATGATGGCGATCGGCGCCCCGGAGACGATGCGGGTCTATGCCTCGACCTGGACACGCACGACTGACATTGGCGCGCTGGACCTGTTCTGCGTGCCCGGGCATTTCGTCGGCCACGTCTCACTGGCGCAGTGCTGCTGGTACGCGGGGGTCGATGTGCGCATTCTGCCCTACAGCCGCGGGCAACTGCTGGACTTGCCACCGCTGTCGCGCGACGCAATGCGCCAGGCGTTGGCCCGCGACGCCGAGGGGCGCGACGATCCCATCGACCGAGCCCTAGCCACCGCTGCCCGCGAAGGCTGAAGTCGACCTCTCTCGCTCCTGGATATCACAGGTGCCGACCACGGGGCGGCCGTGGAAGACCGGGACCGCACCGATCCGCGGGCCATGTGCAGAGTGACTTGCGGTCCGATGGAGCTATAGCTGACACTGGGTCACGCGGGGCACCACCGGCGCTGACCTGGCCAGCGCCGTCACCTCAAGCGCCTGAACGCCGTGGTCCACCAAGTCTGCCGCACCATGAAGCAAGGGCGCGACGCAAAAATGGCCCTGCGCTGAACCACCGCCAGCATGCTCGACGCCCCAAAGGGCACCCGGCGTCTCCAGGCTCACAAGCAGCTGCCCGTCCTCCAGGCCGCCTAGACCCCATGATCGCGGCGTGAGCTGACTGGGCCGGTGGCCTCTCCCGCGGCATTCTCGAGCTATGGCTGAAAATGGGTGATGGGGCCTGAGAAGGCGGCGTATCGTGGCGGGTGTCGAAGCCTGCCAGAACCTCCCGAAGGAGCGATACGCCATGAAGGACGATACCACGATCGCCGCGCTTCACCAGCCTGGAACGATCCTCGATCCGCTGACCGAGATTGCCCGCGAGGGCGCGCGCCAGATGCTGGCCGCGGCGCTGCGGGCGGAAGCGGCGGGCTTTGTCGCCAGTTTCACCGACGAACGTTTGCCCGATGGCCGCCAGCGGGTTGTCCACCACGGCACTGGCCCCGAGCGGATGATCCAGACCGGGATCGGCGCCATGCCGGTGCAGCGGCACAAGGTGCGCGATCGCGCCACCGACCTCCCAGCCGAGAAGAGGATCAGTTTCACCTCGACCATCCTGCCGCGGTGGGCGCGGCGGTCACGCAGCCTCGATGCGCTGCTTCCGGTGCTCTACCTGCGCGGCGTGTCGACCGGGGATTTCCAGGAGGCCCTGGCGGCGCTGCTGGGGCCGGACGCACCGAACCTGTCGCCGGGCGTGATATCGCGCCTCACGGCAGGCTGGCAGCAGGACTACGACCGCTGGCAGCGCCGGGATCTCTCGGCCCGCAGCTACGTCTACATCTGGGCTGATGGGGTCTACCTGCAGGCCCGGATGGAGCCGGCGGCCGAATGCATGCTGGTCGTGATCGGCGCGACGCCCGAGGGCCGCAAGGAGCTGCTCGGCTTCCAGGTCGGCGTGCGCGAGAGCGCCCAGAGCTGGCGCGAGTTGCTGGTCGACCTCAAGGCCCGCGGGCTCGGGGTGCCACCGAAGCTGG
>SKYA01000176.1 GCA_007128135.1 Paracoccaceae bacterium
ACCATGATCGGCTATGACCCGCGCGGCAGCTTCATCGACACCTATCAGCAGCGCAATGCGCTGGTGGTGGGCTTCATCATGGCCTTTGCGGTGATCCCGAACATCTACACGCTGGCCGAAGACGCGCTGAACTCGGTTCCCGGCCATCTGCGCGCTGCCTCGCTGGCCTGCGGGGCGACGCCCTGGCAGACAGCGCGCTGGGTCGTGTTGCCGACTGCCGCCTCAGGCGTGTTCTCGGCGGTGATGATGGGCATGGGCCGCGCTGTGGGCGAGACGATGATCGTGGTCATGGCGGCAGGAAACACGCCGATCATGGAATGGAACATCTTTTCGGGCCTGCGCACCTTGTCGGCGAATATCGCCATCGAATTGCCCGAGGCCGTGAAGGACGGCACGAATTACCGCGTGCTTTTCCTTGCAGCACTGACGCTCTTCATCATGACCTTCATCATCAATACGGGCGCGGAACTGATCCGCCAGCGCTTCCGCAAGCGCGCCTTCAATCTGTAATCTCGGGGCTTGGGGACAGACATGACCAGCTTTAACGAACAATACCCACCTGCCTCAGGGGCCGCCGGGGCGGCGGGGGCCGCAGCGAAGGACGCTGTCGCGCCCCGCGCGCGCCGTCGCTATTCGGCCGATCTGTCCGCTCTGGGGGAACCGGCACTCTGGGGGTTCGGCGGCGCGCTTGCGCTGGGGATCATCATGATCGCCGTGTTCCTGATGGCGGTGCTCTACAATGGCGCCACAACCTTCTGGCCCAAACCCATCGAGAAGGTGGAACTGACCGATGGCACGGTGATTGCCGGTGTCGAGCGGCGCGGCACGATCTTCCGGCCGGATCTTGCAAGGCTGGACGAGGATGTGCGCGCGACTGTCGAGGCCAACGACGGCTTTGCCTATCGTACGCTCTATCAGACCGCCAACTTCGACATTTATGGCGATGATTTCCGCTGGGCCGCAGATTTCGAGATGGCCGGGATTACCCGGCCCGAGGACATGTACTATTTCGAGCGGCAGGTCTGGGGGGTATTTGTCGGTCGGATCGCGCAGATGCAGATCGATGGTCAGAGAATGGACTATGACCCCGACGTGTTCCGCCGCGAGCAGGCCGCCGCCCGCGAGCGATTTCGCGAGATCCGGCGTATCGAGCGCAACGAGATCGGGCGCATCAACCAGTTGATCGAGCGCGAGCGCCTTGCGCAGCGCCGCGCAGTCCTTCGACAGGGCGAGGAGGCCGCAGCCCCGGTCGTGGCGCAGTCACAGACACGGATCGCCGAGTTGCAGGAAGACTTCCAGGTGCTCCAGGCGCGCGTGAACGAGATCCGCGCCAGCGATCGCGGCTTCCGCGTCACACTGGAAGAAGTCGGCGGCCGCCAGATCGAGCCCGAAATCAGCCAGATCGTTCGTTATTTCCCCGCCAATACGCTGGGCTGGTTCGGAAAGCTGCGGATCTATGTCTCGCGCTGGATCGAGTTCGTCTCGGCCGAGCCGCGCGAGGCCAATACACAGGGCGGCGTTCTGCCCGCCATCTTCGGCACAGTCGCCATGACACTGCTGATGGTGATCTTCGTGGCACCCTTCGGTGTCATTACGGCGCTGTATCTGCGTGAATACGCCAAACAGGGGCGGATCACGTCGATTGTTCGCATATCTGTCAACAATCTGGCCGGCGTTCCCAGCATTGTTTACGGCGTCTTCGGCCTGGGCTTTTTCGCCTATACGATGGGCGGCACGATCGACCAACTCTTCTACCCCGAAAACCTGCCCAACCCGACCTTCGGCAAGGGCGGCATCCTCTGGGCGTCATTGACGCTGGCACTGCTGACCGTGCCGGTCGTGATCGTCGCCACCGAGGAGGCCCTGGCCGCCGTGCCGCGCTCGATGCGCGAGGGCTCGCTGGCCTGCGGGGCGTCCAAATGGCAGACCATCCGCTATGTGGTGCTGCCGAAGGCGCTGCCGGGCATCATGACCGGCATGATCCTGGCCATGGCGCGCGGGGCGGGCGAGGTGGCGCCGCTGATGCTGGTGGGCGTGGTGAAGCTTGCGCCTGCCCTGCCGATTGACGGCTTCTACCCCTTCATCCATCTTGACCGCAGCTTCATGCATCTGGGCTTTCATATCTTCGATGTGGGTTTCCAGTCGCGCAATTCCGAAGCCGGCAAGCCGATGGTCTTTGTCACCACATTGCTGTTGCTGGCACTGATCGTCACGATGAATGCGACGGCCATCATCATCCGCAACCGCCTGAAGCGCAGATACGCAACCGGCCAGTTCTGAGGCTCACGACATGACTGAAACAATCGAATTCGAACCGACCGCCTATCACGTCAAGAAATCGAACGAAGGCCCGGCGCTGGAGATCAAGGATTTCAACCTGTGGTACGGCGAGACACAGGCGCTGTTTGACAACAATCTGGAAATCCAGAAAGGGCAGGTGACTGCGCTGATCGGCCCTTCGGGTTGCGGGAAATCCACGCTTCTGCGCTGCCTGAACCGGATGAACGATCTGGTTGACGGCCTGCGGATCGAAGGTCAGATCACCGTCGATGGCTTCGATATCTACGCCAAGGGTGTCGATGTGATCGCGCTGCGCAAACGCATGGGCATGGTGTTCCAGAAACCCAACCCTTTCGCCATGTCGATCTATGACAACATCACCTATCCGCTGCGGGTGGACGGGATAACGAAGAAGTCGATCCTGGATGAAACCGTGGAACGCGCGCTGACTCAGGCTGCGTTGTGGAAAGAAGTCAAGGACCGGTTGCAGGAAAGCGCACTGGGCCTGTCGGGAGGCCAGCAACAGCGTCTGTGCATCGCACGCGCGGTTGCATCGGACCCCGAAGTGCTGCTGATGGACGAGCCCTGCTCGGCACTTGATCCGATTGCGACAGCCCGGATCGAGGATCTGATCGAGGAACTCAAGGGCACCTATTCGATCGTCATGGTAACACACTCCATGGCGCAGGCGGCGCGGGTATCGGACAACACGGCCTTCATGTATCTTGGACGTCTGATCGAGTATGGCGATACCGATACGGTCTTCACCAACCCGCAGAAGTCGCGCACCAATGATTATGTGACGGGTCGCTTTGGATAACACACAGATGCAGGACGCGCCCATCGCTGCACTCATCGCAGCCCTCCCCCAGCCGGTGCTTGTGGCCGATCCCGACGGGTTCGTGCAGGCTGCCAACCCGGCAGCGGTGGAGTTGTTCGGCGCGCGTATCGAAGGCGCTCAGATCCGCGCGCATCTGCGCCAGCCCGAGGTCGCCACCATGCTCGAGCGTGCCTTCGCGAGCGAGGCTCCGCAGGAAGCAAATTACATCGCAAGTTCGCTCAGCCGCGAGACTGTCTGGCGGGTCGTGGCCCGGCGTGCGGACACGGGCAGGATCGTCTTGTCGCTGACCGACATCTCGGATGTCGAGGCCGCCGAGGCACAGCGGCGCGAATTCGTGGCCAATGTCAGCCATGAACTGCGCTCGCCCCTGACCGTGCTGGCCGGGTTTGTCGAGACCCTTCAGGGACCCGCAGGCGAGGACCCGGACGCGCGAACCGAGTTCCTGGGCATCATGGCCGAGCAGGCCGAACGCATGTCAGGGCTTGTCGCCGATCTGTTGTCACTCAGCCGTGTCGAGGCTGTCGAGAAGATTCGCCCCCGTACCCCTGTCTCGATCGACATGGTGCTCAAGGCCACGCTGGCCGCGCTGCGCCCGCAGATCGAGGCGGCACAGGTCGCCGTGAACTGCGACCTGCCCGAAGGTCTGCCCGAGATCCCGGGCGATTACGACCAGCTTGTACAGGTATTCCACAATCTGATCGAAAATGGCCTGAAATACGGCGCAAGCGGTGGCCGGCTTGAAATATCAACCACCTTCCTGCCGGCCCTGCCCGGTTTCGACGGCGCCGCGCTGCGCGTCAGTGTCCGTGATTTCGGCGAGGGGATAGACCCGATCTACATACCGCGCCTGACCGAACGCTTCTACCGCGTCGACAAGGCCCGCTCGCGTGACAGCGGCGGCACCGGGCTGGGTCTGGCCATCGTCAAGCATATCCTCAACCGCCACCGAGGGCGGCTGGTCATCCGCTCGGCACCGGGCGAAGGGGCCAGCTTCGATGCCATTCTGCCATGCTGCAGCTTACCTGGAAAAGGACCCTCTACATGAAACCACATACGCTGTCCGCCTTCGACCGCGATCTGGAAGCCATCCGCCTGTCGGTCCTGACCATGGGCGGACTGGTTGAAACCGCCATCATGGACGCCTCGCGCGCACTCGAACACCGCGACGAGGATCTCGCCTCGCAGGTGGTGCAGGGCGACCGCGCCATCGACGAAGCAGAGGAAAATATCAACTCGCAGGTCGTTCGGCTGCTGGCACTGCGTCAGCCACAGGCCGACGACCTTCGTGCCGCCGTTGCCGTGATGAAGATGGCGGGCGAGCTCGAGCGGCTGGGCGATTATGCCAAGAACATGGCCAAGCGTGTGCCGGTGCTGATCTCCGCCCCCGTCATCGAGGGCGCGGCAGGCGCGCTGCGGCGTCAGGCGCGGCTGGTGGGGCAGATGCTCAAGGACATGCTCGATGCCTTTGCGCGCATGGACGCCACCATCGCCCGCGACGTGATCACGCGCGATGTCGAAGTCGATGACATGACCAATGCGCTGTTTCGCGAGTTCATCACCCATATGATGGAAGACCCGCGCAACATCACCCCCTGCCTGCATTATGTCTTCATCGCCAAGAATATCGAACGCATGGGCGATCTGGTGACGCACGGGGCCGAACACGTCATTTTTGTTGCCGAAGGCCGTGCTGCCGGGGCCCGAGAAAAGGGTCATTCAACGGCCACGATCGAGGCGCCCGGGGAATGAACATGATGCCGGACGTGACCGCTCCTCTGGTCCTGATCGTCGATGACGAGCCCGCCCAGCTTGCCTTGCTCAGCTATAACCTTAAGGCCGCCGGGTTCCGCGTCGCCACTGCCCGCGATGGCGAGGAGGCCGTGCTCGCGGTCGCGGAACAGGGACCGGATCTGGTGCTGCTGGACTGGATGCTGCCGCGCATCTCTGGGCTGGAGGCCTGCCGCCAGATCAAGGCCAGTCCCGAAGGTCGCGAGGCGGCGGTAATCATGGTCTCGGCCCGCTCCGAAGAAGCCGACCGCGTGCGGGGACTCGACACGGGCGCGGATGATTACATCGTCAAACCCTATTCCGTGGCCGAACTCATTGCCCGTGTGCGCGCCAATCTGCGCCGCCTGCGGCCGGTCAGTGCCGGGCAGGTGCTGGATGTGGGTGATATCCGGCTTGACCCGAGCGTTTATCGGGTCAGTCGCGCGGGCCAGAACCTGCATCTCGGGCCGACCGAGTTTCGCCTGCTGGCCGCCCTTATGGAACGCCCCGGCAAGGTCTGGACGCGCGAGGCACTGCTCGACCGGGTCTGGGGGCGCGACATCTATATCGATACGCGCACGGTAGATGTCCATGTCGGACGCCTGCGCAAGGCGCTCTGCGCGCATGGTGGCGACGACCCGATCCGTACCGTCCGTGGCGCGGGTTACGCGCTGGGCTGACCCTGCTCTGCCGACACCGGTGCAAGCACTTTCAGTCCTGCGCCAGTTCACGCGGCACGACAAAGGCGCGGGCGCTGCCCGTGCCGGGTTGAAGCGCGCTCCAGGTGTCGATGTCGAACTCTGCGACCAGAGTCGCACAGGTCGGATAGTGCGCGAAGCCTTCATGCTCGGGGCGCGCGCGCAACACCTGCCCTGCAAAAGCCGCGATACCGGGATTATGCCCGATCATGATGACCGATGGCGCGCTGGCGCGGCGCAACTCGGCAAGCATCACTTCGGGCCCGGCGCCATAAAGCGCAGGCACGAAACTGGTGACCACGCTTGCGGGAAGCTCGGCCGACAGCAATGCCCATGTCTCGCGGGTACGAACGGCATCCGAAACCAGCGCCTGTTCGGGAAGAAACCCGTTCCCTGCCAGCCAGCCACCGATGCGCGGCGCAGCCTTGCGCCCGCGCTTGTTGAGCGGTCGCTCATGGTCGGAATGCAGCGGGTTGTCCCAGTCGGATTTGGCGTGGCGGGTCAGGATCAGGCGCAGGGTCATGGATGAAAATGCCTCATGTGATGGGCGGATTGGGCAGGCGCGCGCCCATGCGCGCGCGACAGCGGGCAGACCGCGCGCACGGCGCAGCCCCCCGTCAGACAGGAAACACCCTCTGCGCTGTCAAGATAGCCATGGCAGGACGGCAGATCATAGCCCGCCTGTGTCAGCGCGCCCGCAGGGCAGGCGGTCAGGCAGGGCCTGCTGCACTCTGCGCAGGGGTTTCGGGAAGGCGGCAGGGGCTCCAGCCGCTCGGCGAGGCCCAGCGCACCGCGATACGACACCCACAACCCGGCCTGATCATGCACCAGCAGATGCACTGGCGAGACAAAGGCCCGCCCAGAGGCCAGCGCCCAGGTGATGAACGGATGCGCGGGGGCGGTGCCGAAGGGAAACATCGCCCGCGCGCCCATAGCCCCGGCTATCGCGCCAATGACGCGCCGTGACCATCGGTCCATCGGGTCGGGCATAGCGTCGAGGAACTCGGGGCACTTACTGAAATGCGCCCAGAATCCGGGTTCGCGCGGACCCAGAAGCACCAGTGTGCGCAGACCCTCGGGCATGGGAGCGGCGCCTTCCGGGACAACGCCCATGATCATCAGCGCGTGCGCACCAGCCATCTGTTCGAGTCCGGGCAGCAGGCTCATGCGCTCACCCCTGCGGCTTGATCTGCGGTTCGCTGTCGCGGATGATGCTGCCTGCACCATGATCGGTGAACAATTCCAGCAGGCAGGCATTGGGCGCCCGCCCGTCCAGGATGACCACCGCGCGCACGCCGCCCTCGATGGCGGCAAGGGCGGTCTCGGTCTTGGGAATCATGCCCCCCGCGATGATCCCCTGTTCGGTCAGTTCGCGCACATGGGCCGGGGTCAGTTGCGTGACGACATCGCCATTGGCGTCCTTCACACCGGAAACATCGGTCAGCAGCAACAGCCGGTCGGCCCTGAGCGCGGCCGCGATGGCCCCTGCGGCGGTATCGCCGTTGATGTTGTAGGTCTCGCCCGCACGGCCCATCCCGAGCGGCGCGATGACCGGAATGAACCCGCCGGTAAAGAGGTGATGCAGCAGTTCGGGATTCACCTCGACCGGGCGGCCGACAAGGCCAAGCTCGGGGTCATCGGGTTCGCAGGTGACCATGCCGCCATCCTTGCCCGAAAGCCCGACTGCCTTGCCGCCCTCATCCTGAATGGCCTGCACGATGCGCTTGTTGACAGCACCCGACAGCACCATCTCGACCACCTCCATTGTGGCGGCGTCGGTCACGCGCTTGCCGCGCACGAAGTCCGACCGGATATTCAGCCGCCCCAACAGGTCATTGATCATCGGCCCGCCACCATGCACGATGACCGGGTTGACGCCCACCTGCCGCATCAGCACCACGTCACGCGCGAAGCTGGCCATTTCCTCGGCATCGCCCATGGCATGGCCGCCGAACTTGATGACGACAATCGCACCGGCATAGCGTTGCAGATAGGGAAGCGCCTCGGACAGAGTCCGGGCGGTGGCAAACCAGTCCTGGGTCATGGGGCGTTGCTTTTTCATTTCAGGTCAGTCCGGCAATTATGGCGCGCAGGGTCGGGATGCCCGTGCCCTTGTCGGAAGATGTGACAACAAGCTCCGGATAAGCCGCAGGATGCCGGGCCATTGCCCCGCGCACCTGCGCCAGCGTGCGGGCCTGTTCGGCTGCCCCAAGCTTGTCGGACTTGGTCAGCACCACCTGAAATGTGACAGCGGACTGGTCCAGCAGTTTCAGGATCTCGCGGTCCACATCCTTGATACCATGGCGCATGTCGATCAGCACGAAAGCGCGGCGAAGGGTCGCGCGGCCTGCGAGATAGGCTTTCAGGAGCCGCTGCCATTTCTCGACCACGGGCACAGGCGCCTTCGCGAAACCGTAGCCGGGCAGATCGACCAGATAATGGCTCTCGCCGACAGTGAAATAGTTGATCTCCTGCGTGCGCCCGGGCGTGTTCGAGGTGCGCGCAATCGCCTTGCGCCCGGTCAGCGCATTGATCAGGCTCGACTTGCCGACATTGGAACGGCCCGCGAAACAGACCTCCAGCCGGTCGGCGGGCGGCAGGCCGTCCATCGCGACCACCCCCTTGAGGAAGTCCACCTGCCCGGTCAGCAGCTTGCGGCCGGACTCTTCGGCAAAGGCATCGGGAGCAGGGGCTTCGGGAAAGTGCAACTCGATCATGGCACAAGCTCCGCCGGGTCGCCGCATTCAATGGGGCCACCGGAAACAACCTCGGCATAGACACCGAAATCGGTATGGCCATAGCTCTCTTCCAGCAGGTCCAGCGTGTTCACGTCAATCCGGCCTGTCGCGCAGTCTACCATGGTCGCCCGGCAGCGCCCGATGCGCTCTACAACCTTCAGGCGCGCGCCGCCTATGATCAACTCATGGCCCGGAAGGTCGAACTCCTCCCATGGAGCCATCCCCTCGAGCCAGAAATTGGCCCGCCAGCGATCCAGCCCCAGATCACGGCCCACCCGCTGGCCGAGCGTGCGCAGCGATGCAAGGTTCAGGATCGAGACTGATTCAAACGCCGTATCGGTCATGCCGCGCCCGGCCTTGACCAATCGCGCCGGTTGCGCGCGAGCACCCTCCATCAGCGGTTTGATCCAATGCAGGAATGCGGCCTGCCCGTCTGCCCTGTCCGGGTTGAACTGCACGGGCTCTCGCGCTGGATGCGAGAGCGTGACCTCGCCGGCCGCCTCGTCGAATCTGGCCATGATCGCCTGAAGCGCCGACACCTTCGCCCCGCGCGTGAAATTCATGCAGGCGTTCCAGCCGGGCATCAGATGGGCAGCCTCATGCGCCACGGCCCAGTGCCTGTCGAAGGGCAGGCAGCGCCCTGTTTCCAGCGTGACACTGGAAAGTGCCTCGCGGCCATGCGCCTTGATGGGATGGCGGAAGATATGCGCCAGCCGCCACCCCATGGCCCTAGCCCTTCTTCTTCTTCACGCCGATATTGCCCAGCAGATCAGGTCGCGAGCCGTTCATGGCCATGATCGAATATTGCTGAATGAAGGTGATCACGTTGTTCGCGATCCAGTAGAGCACCAGCCCCGAGGCGAACCAGCCCAGCATGAACATGAAGATCCACGGCATCCATGTCATGACGGCCTGCTGGATCGGCTCGGTCGGCGTGGGGTTGAGCTTCATCTGCAGCCACATCGAGACACCAAGCAGGATCGGCAGGATGCCGATGAAGATCAGCGACAGGAAGCTCTCGGGATGCGGCGCGGCCCAGGGCAACAGCCCGAACAGGTTCATGACCGAGGTCGGGTCCGGCGCCGAGAGGTCGTTGAACACTCCGAACCATTCGGCATGGCGCAGGTCGATCGTGACGAAGATCACCTTGTAGAGCGAGAAGAAGATCGGAATCTGCAACAGGATCGGCAGACAACCCGCCGCCGGGTTGACCTTCTTTTCCTTGTAGAGCTTCATCATCTCCTGCTGCATCTTCTGACGGTCATCGCCGACGCGCTCCTTGAGCGCGAGCATCTCGGGCTGAAGCTCCTTCATCTTGGCCATCGAGACATAGGACTTCCACGCGAGCGGCAGCAGGATCGCCTTGATCAGCAGCGTCAGCGTGATGATCGACCAGCCCATGTTGCCGATGATGCCATTGATGAAATACAGCGTCGCAAAGATGGGCTTGGTCAGAAAGAAGAACCAGCCCCAGTCGATCGCGTCGATGAACCGCTCAATCCCCAGATCGCGCTCGTAGCTTCGGATGACGGTCCATTCCTTGGCCCCGGCGAAAAGCAGCGTCTGCACTTCGTCGCGTTCGCCTGGCCCGACCGTGATGGTCGGCAGGTCGGCGCGGGTCTGGAAGACATCGCGCGCGGGGACGTAACGCGAGACGGCGGTGAAGCTCTGCCCCGGTTGCGGGGCAAGCACGGCCATCCAGTACTTGTCGCTGATCCCCAGCCAGCCATTCTCGACCACATCGGTCACGCGCGCATTGGTGCGCTCCTGCTCATGCACGCTGAAATTGCGCACATTGCGGTAGCTGTCCTCGCTCAGCCGCCCGTCCGATACCTGGATGAAGCCTTCGTGGCTTATGAAGAAGTTTTCCAGATCGGACGGCTCTCCATGGCGCGAGATCAGCCCGTAGGGAGCCATGCGGGCCGTCACGTCGCCCGTGTTCTCGACCCCTTGCGTGACAGTGAACATGAAGTTCTCGTCAATCTCGAAGCGCTGGGTAAAGACCAGCCCCGCCGCGTTGGTCCAGCGCAGCGTGACCGGGCTGCCCACTGCAAGGCGGTCGCCATCGGTCAGTTCCCAGGGCGTGTTGGCACCGGGCACGTCTTCCCAGGTCATGTCACGCCCGGGACGCCAGCCATAGAGCGCATAGAAGGCCTCGCGCTCGCCTTCGGGAATCAGCAGTTGCACAATATCCGAACCGGGTTCGGTCGTGCGGAAGTAATCCCGCAGCGACAACTCGTCGATCCGCCCGCCCAGCAGGTTGATCGACCCCGTCAGGCGCGGCGTCTCGATCGCGATCCGGGGCAGTTCTTCCGCGACGGCGACCTCGGCCTCGGCCATGGCCCGTGCCTCTCCGTCCTCGGCAACCGGCAGTTCGGCCACGTCAGCAGCCTCCTGCGGCACGGGCTCGGGGGGCGGGAACATCCACATCCAGCCGACAAGCACCAGAAGGCTCAGGGCAAAGGCCAGCAGCAGATTTCTGTTCTGATCATCCATGTGGAAGCATCTTCCTGTCACATCGCGTGTCGCGCCCGGTTCAACAGAAGCCCCGCCCAAAGGTCAAGCGGTTTTCCCCGGAATCAGGACGGCGGTGCATCACATCTGGTCGGTCCCGCTCCGGGCACCGGTGATGGCAAGGCCCATGAAGTCGAACAGCGCAGGGTCGGGCAGGTGCGATGGCCGCGCATTCATCAGCGCACGGAACATGACATTGCGCCGCCCCGGACTGCGCCTTTCCCATTCGTCCAGCAGCGCCTTTACCTGCATCCGCTGCAAACCATCCTGGCTGCCGCAAAGGTCGCAGGGGATGATGGGGTATTTCATCGCGCGCGCAAAACGGTCGCAATCTTGTTCCGCCACGAAGGCAAGCGGGCGATAGACGAACAGATCGGCTTCCTCATTGACCAGCTTTGGCGGCATGGTGGCCAGTCGCCCGCCGTGAAACAGGTTCATGAAGAAGGTTTCGAGCAGATCATCACGGTGGTGGCCCAGAACCACGGCGCTGCACCCTTCCTCGCGCGCAATCCGATACAGATTGCCGCGACGCAACCGCGAACACAGCGCGCAATAGGTCCTCCCCTGCGGCACCTTGTCCATGACGATGGAATAGGTGTCCTGATACTCGATCCGGTGGGGGATCTGCATCCGGGTCAGAAAGTCAGGAAGCACTGTGGCCGGAAACCCCGGCTGGCCCTGATCGAGATTGCAGGCCAGCAGGTCCACCGGCAGCAGCCCGCGCCATTTCAGCTCGACCAGCGCCGCGAGCAGCGTGTAGCTGTCCTTGCCGCCCGAAAGGCAGACAAGCCAGCGCGTACCGGGTTCGACCATGCCGTATTGCTCGATCGCGGCACGGGTCTCGCGGATGATCCGCTTGCGCAGCTTGCGGAATTCGGTCGTGTCCGGGGCGTCGCGCAATATCAGTGGCAGTTTGGACTCATCAAGCATCACGCTTTCCCCTTGCATCATGGTCAGGGTCCGCGCCGGGCACCGGGTCATAGCCCGACCCCCCGAGCGGATGACAGCGCGCGATCCGGCGAAGCATCAGCCAAGTGCCCCTGATCCCGCCATGGCGCTCCAGCGCCTCAAGCGCATAGGCCGAGCAGGTAGGCTGATAGCGGCAGCCATGGCCGACCCAGGGGCTGAGCACCACGCGGTAGGCTCGCACCGGTAGCGCGACGATCCGGGCCAGCGGCGTCATGTCGTGCGCTCGTGGACATGGCGCAGCGCGCGACGCAGATCATCGCACATCGCAACGAAATCATGCGCCACCGTGGCCCCCGGCCTGCCGACCAATACATAGTCCCAGCCCGCGTGGCCATGTTCCGGCAGCACGGCCCGCGCCACCTCGCGCAGGCGCCGCTTGGCGCGGTTGCGCATCACCGCATTGCCAAGTTTTTTCGAGCAGGTGAAGCCCACCCGCGCGCCCTCGACCGCTTCTTCAGGGGCGCGGCGGCGGGCCTGCAGCAGAAAGCCGGGCGTGGGCCTGCGCTGCGCCCTGGCCGCGCGCAGGAAATCCGCGCGCCGGGTCAGCGTGACAGGCGCTCTGCATGCGAAAACCGCCGGTGCATCCGTGGCCACGGCGGGTTGCCTTGCCACTTCTGCCATCGGCGGCGTCATACGCTTGTCCTTCTGCCCGGCGCAGGCGCGCAGGCAAGTACCCTCAGGCCGAAAGCTTCTTGCGGCCCATGCGGCGGCGTGCATTCAGGATCTTGCGGCCTGCCTTTGTCGCCATGCGCGCCCGAAAGCCGTGACGGCGCTTGCGGACCAGATTGCTGGGCTGATAGGTGCGTTTCATCGCTCCGTTCCTTCACTCGATGCAACCACAACCCTGCCGGATTCGGCTGCAGAAACCTGTTCAAGCCCGCCGATTACCTGTCCCATGTCGCCAAGTCAATTCGCAAAACCCCGGAAAACGCCTGCGGCCACATCGCCTGCCGATAAATCGCCGCGATTGGCTCTCGCATGATCAAGCCTGCGTGATATGTCACGCCCGGCGGGAAACTTTGCTTGTTGCAGGACCGAATTGTCATGAAACCCTCAGTTGACAGGACACGAGCAGATGACAGACACTCCCCCGCCCCGCTCTGGCTGGCGACAGCGATTGCCGCTGATCGTGATTGCAGTGGTCGCCGTGATCGGGGCAGTCACGCTGCGCGACTTCTTCACCTTCGAAGCGCTGCGTGACAATCGCGCCGCGCTGGTGGCGTTTCGCGATGCACATTACCTGCTGACGGCCTCGGCCTTCGTTCTGGCTTATATCGCCATCGTGGCCTTTTCGCTGCCGGGTGCAACAGCGGCCACGCTGACAGGGGGGTTCCTTTTCGGGCTTTTTCCAGGCGCGCTCTTCAACCTGACGGCCGCGACGATCGGGGCAGTACTGATCTTCCTTGCGGTGCGTGCGGGGTTCGGGCGCGCACTTGCCGCCCGGATCGACGCAAGCGAGGGGCGCGTCCGGCAGATCACGGCGGCGATCCGCGCCAATGAGGTTCCGGTGCTGCTGTCGCTGCGGCTGATGCCAGTGCTGCCCTTCTTCGTGATGAACGTGATCCCGGCCCTGATCGGGGTGCGCGTCTCGGTCTTCACCGCAACGACATTCTTCGGCATCCTGCCGGGCGGGTTCATCTACACCTGGGTTGGCGTCGGGCTGGGCGAGGTCTTCGCCCGCGACGAGACACCCGATCTGGGTATCATCTTCGAATGGCATATTCTTGGCCCGCTGCTGGGTCTGGCGGCACTTTCGTTGTTCCCGGTCCTGGTGAAGGTCTATCGCAGCAGGAAAGGCACCACATGAGCACGATCACGACCGATATCTGCGTCATCGGCGCAGGCTCCGGGGGGCTGTCTGTTGCCGCCGGAGCCGTTCAGATGGGCGCGCGCGTGGTGCTGATCGAAGGTCACAAGATGGGCGGCGACTGTCTGAATTACGGCTGTGTCCCCTCCAAGGCGCTGCTCTCGCAGGCCAGAGCGGCCAAGGCCGGTGTCGAGGTCGATTTCGGTGCCGCCATGGAACATGTGCAGGCAACCATTGCCGTCATCGCCCCGCATGATTCGGTAGAGCGGTTCGAGGGGCTGGGCGTACAGGTGATACGCGGCTGGGCGCGCTTTGCCGACCCCGGCACGGTCGAGGTCGAGGGCCAGCGCATCCGCGCGCGCCGTTTTGTCATCGCAACCGGCTCCCGCGCTGCTGTGCCGCCCATCGAGGGGCTGGAAAGCGTGCCCTACATGACCAACGAGACGATCTTTGACCAGATCGACTGTCCCGGCCATCTGCTGATCATCGGCGGCGGCCCCATCGGGCTGGAAATGGCGCAGGCGCATCGGCGGCTGGGCGCGCGCGTCACCGTGATAGAGGGCGCGCGGGCGCTGGGACGCGATGACCCGGAAGCTGCGGCCCTTGTCGTGGAGACGCTGCGCCGCGAGGGAGTCGAGATATTCGAGCATGTGCAGGTCGAGAAGGTCGCTGGGCGCACCGGCGCGATCGAGGTTCAGGTCAGGGGTGGCACGATCTTTTCCGGCACGCATCTGCTGGTGGCCGTGGGCCGCACGCCAAATCTCGAACGGCTGGAACTCGACCGCGCCGGCATCCGGCACACCCGCGCGGGCATCACGGTCGATGCGCAGCTCAGGACCACCAACCGGCGCGTCCATGCCATTGGCGATGTGGCCGGGCAGGGCCAGTTCACGCATCTGGCAGGCTACCATGCCGGGGTGATCATCCGCTCCGTACTGTTCGGCCTGCCTGCAAAGGCGCGCCATGACCATATCCCGCATGTCACCTATACCGACCCCGAGCTGGCCCATATCGGCCTCACCGAAGCCGAGGCGCGCAAGCGTTTCGGCGCCCGGCTGAGCGTTCACAGGATCGGTTACGACCAGATCGACCGCGCGCAGGCCGAGGGGCGAACCGAGGGGTTCATCAAGCTCATGGCGGTGGGCGGGCGGCCTGTCGGCGTGACCTGTGTCGGCGCGCAGGCGGGCGAACTCATCGCGCCCTATGCGGTCGCAATGAGCAATAGGCTCAAGCTCTCGGCCATTGCCGGAACGGTTCTGCCCTATCCGACATTGGCGGAAATTGGCAAACGCGCCGCAGGGGCCTATTTCTCGCCCAGACTCTTTGATAACATCTATGTGAAGCGCGTCGTGGGGGCTGTACAACGCTGGTTGCCCTGACCTTCGCGCGCAAGGTTCAGGGCATGTTTTCGAACAGTTTGTCATCACGCTTTCTCTGGTTGGTCGTCATTTTCGTCCTCTTGGCCGAAATCCTGATCTTTGTGCCTGCCGTGTCGCGATTCCGCGAGGACTACCTGCTAGCGCGGCTGGAACGCGCGCAGATTGCCTCGCTGGCGCTTCTGGCCTCGGATGGCTCGATCGCGGGCGAACTGGCAGGCGAGCTTCTGGAGAATGCGGGCGTGTTCAACGTCGTGCTGCGCCGCGATGCCGTACGCGAGCTGATCCTGTCCTCGCCCATCCCGGCCCCCATCGACGCCACATATGACCTGCGCGAGGCCAATGCCTTCACCCTGATGCGCGACGCGCTCGACGAGATGCGCCGCTCCGAGCCGCGCATCATCCGCGTGATCGGTGTGCCGGTGCGACAGGCCGGGCTGCTGATAGAGATCACGCTCGACACGGCGACCCTGCAATACGAGATCCGGGACTATGGTCGGCGCATCCTTGCCGTGACGCTTGTCATTTCGGTCGTGACAGCGCTGCTTCTCTATGTCTCGATCCAGGCCTTTGTTGTCGCCCCGATGCAGCGCGTGATCCGTTCCATGTCCGACTATGCCGCGGACCCGCAGGACGCCAACCGCATCATCACGCCGCGCTCGGGGGTCCGCGAACTGCGCCAGGCCGAAGAGGCGCTGAACCGGATGCAGACCGACCTTACCGGCCTGCTGCGCCAGAAGGACCGGCTGGCACAGCTTGGCGGATCGGTTGCGCGGATCAGCCATGACCTTCGCAACATGCTGACCACAGCCTCGATGCTCGCGGACCGGATGGAGATGAGCAACGATCCTAGCGTGCAGCGCGCCGCGCCCAAGCTGGTGAGTTCGCTTGCACGCGCGATCAACCTGTGCGAATCGACCCTGACCTTCGGCAAGGCAGAAGAACCCCCGCCGAAACTGGCCCCCCTGCGCGTGGCGGTGCTGGTCGAGGATGTGGTCGAGAACGAGAAGCTTGCCCTCGCCGAAGGGGCAGATGTCACCTTCCTGACCGACATCCCGCCCGATGTGACACTCCGCGCCGATGCGGACCAGATCTTCCGAGTCCTCAGCAATCTGGTGCGCAATGCTCGCCAGGCGATCGAGGCCACGAAACAGCCCGGCGTGATCGAAATACTGGCCAAGCATGCCACGCAGGACGGCAAGCCCGGCGTGGCCATCCGGATCGGCGACACCGGCCCTGGCCTGCCCGCGAAGGCGCGCGAACATCTGTTCGCCGCGTTCCAGGGTGGCGCGCGCAAGGGCGGCGTGGGGCTGGGGCTGGCGATTGCCGCCGAGCTTGTGCGCGGGCATGGCGGGCGGCTGGAGCTGATCCGCTCGGATACCGAAGGAACCGAATTCCGCATCTGGCTGCCTTGTCACGGCTGAGCTTTGCGAAATTCCAGTCAAGCTTGCGAAATGCCCTCTGCCCCCTTGCAATGCTCCGACAGGGGCGATATGTCGCCTCCAACGCGCCCGTAGCTCAGCTGGATAGAGCACCAGACTACGAATCTGGGGGTCAGAGGTTCGAATCCTTTCGGGCGCGCCATTCTCTCCTTCGCTTCCAAATACACAAGTTGCGGGTGCAGAAGGTGTCAGCGGGGTGCTGCATTGCGACGCGCGGGCAGGCCCATGCCAACAGGCGCCGGGCTGTCATACCCCAAGCACAGCATTGACCGCGCGGACCCAGCGGGCATAGCGACGCTCGCGAGCTTCGGGGGCCATGGCGGCGGTGAATTTCCGCTCGATCGCCCAGCCTGCGGCGAATTCATCCATCCCCGGCCAGATACCGGCACGCTGCCCTGCCAGCCAGGCAGCCCCCAGCGCCGTGGTTTCCAGCACTTCCGGCCGGTCCACCGGCGCGCCGATGATGTCCGACAGGAACTGCATCGCGTAGTCATTCGCGGCCATGCCCCCATCCACGCGCAGGGAGGGCTGCGCGCCCTCGCGTGCCCAGTCGGCCTGCATCGCCTCCAGCAGGTCGCGGGTCTGGTAGCCCACCGACTCCAGCGCCGCGCGGGCAAATTCCGCCGGGCCGGAATTGCGCGTCAGGCCAAAGATCGCGCCGCGCGCCTCGGGCGCCCAATAGGGCGCGCCCAGACCGACAAAGGCCGGAACCAGAATCAGATCCTGCCCCTTGTCTGATACATCCGCCAGTCCCTGTGTCTCGGGCGCAGCGCGGATCACCTTCAGCCCGTCACGCAGCCATTGCACCACCGCGCCCGCGATGAAGATGGAGCCTTCCAGCGCATAGGTCACCTGCCCGTCCAGTTGATAGGCGATGGTCGTGAGCAGCTTGCTGGACGATGCCACCGGGCTGTCGCCGGTGTTCAGCACGGCGAAGCACCCCGTTCCATAGGTGGATTTCATCATGCCCGGGGTGAAACAGGCCTGCCCGATGGTTGCGGCCTGCTGGTCGCCCGCGACGCCCAGAATCGGTATCTCGCGTCCGAAGAGGTCCGGGCGCGTGACACCGAATTCACTGGCGCAATCGCGCACCTCGGGCAGCATTTCCATGGGAATGTCGAACAGCGCGCAGATACTCGCGCTCCAGCGGCCCTTGTGGATGTCATACAGCATCGTGCGCGCGGCATTGGTGGCGTCGGTCGCATGCACGCGGCCACCGGTCAGGTTCCAAATCAGCCAGCTATCGACCGTACCGAACACCAGTTCACCGCGCCGCGCCCGATCACGCGCGCCTTCCACGCTGTCGAGGATGTGTTTCACCTTGGTGGCCGAGAAATAAGGGTCCGCCAGAAGTCCCGTGCGGGCCGTTATCATCTGCTCATGGCCATCCGCACGCAGGCGCGCGCAGAAATCGGCCGTGCGCCGGTCCTGCCAAACGATCGCGTTGTGGATTGGGCTGCCGGTCTTGCGGTCCCATACAAGCGTGGTTTCGCGCTGGTTGGTGATGCCGATGGCAACAATGTCACGCGTCGAGAGCCCGGCCTTTTCGATGGCCGCCCGCGCTGTCGAGGCCGTGGTGGACCACAGGTCCAACGGGTCATGCTCGACCCAGCCCGAGGCCGGGAAATGCTGCGTGAATTCCTCCTGCGCGACGGCCCTGATCCGCATCGCCGGATCGAAGATGATCCCGCGGCTCGAGGTCGTGCCCTGATCGAGCGCCAGAATATACCCCATCTGCTCCCCCCATTTATCCTTGCATCAGACGGTCTCAGCTTGCGCGCTTTGCATCCAGGCTTCAAGCGCCTCGGCCTGTGCCGTTCTCAGGCGCAGCCCAAGCTTCGAGCGCCGCCACAGCACATCCTCCGCCGTGCGGGCAAATTCATTGCGTATCAGCCAGCGCACTTCCGCCTCGGTCAGGGTCGCGCCGAAATCACGGCCCAGATCGGCCGCTGTCCGGGCCGCCCCCAGTATCGTCCGCGCCTCGGTCCCGTAGGCACGAACGAGACGGCCAGCCCAGTAATCGCTCAGGAAACCGTAATCGTGCTGCAACCCTGCGACCAGTTCCGCACCCCCGTCATGGGCGAAATCACCCCCCGGCAGGGCGACACCGGCGGTCCAGCCGCCCCCGTCCAGTGGTAGCACTGTCCCGATCTTCTCGAGCGCCGATTCCGCCAGTCGCCGGTAGGTCGTGATCTTGCCGCCAAAGACATTCAGCACCGGCGCCCCTGCCGAGCGGTCGATCTTCAGGGTATAGTCGCGCGTGGCCGCAGTGGCGGAACTCGCGCCATCGTCATAGAGTGGGCGCACACCGGAATAGGTCCAGACGATATCCTGCGCGGTGACGGGCCTGCGGAAATACTGGCTGGCGAAGGCGCACAGATAGGCGCGCTCCTCATCGGTGCATTCGGGCACGCGCGCGGGGTCATCATGTTCTGCATCGGTTGTACCCAGCAGCGTGTAGTCCTGCTCGTAGGGAATGGCAAAGATGATCCGTCCATCCGTTCCCTGAAAGAAATAGCACTTGTCGTGGTCATAGAGCCTGCGCGTCACGATATGGCTGCCGCGCACCAGCCGCACATTCTCACGGCTGTTGAGCCGCAGCCTGCCGTGGATCACATCCCCCACCCAGGGGCCTGCCGCATTGACCAGCATCCTTGCGCGAAACACCTGCTCGCCCTGCGCGGTGCGCACGCTGACCCGCCAAAGGCCGTCTTCCGGGCTGGCCGACACGACCTCGGCGCGTGTCATGATGCGCGCACCGCGCGCCGCGGCGTCACGGGCATTGAGCACCACCAGTCGCGAATCCTCGATCCAGCAATCCGAATACTCATAGGCCGTCGCAAACCGCTCCTGCAGCGGGGCACCCTCCGTCGTACCCTCCAGCGCCAGTGCAGAGGTCCCCGGCAATATCTTGCGTCCGCCCAGATGGTCATACAGGAACAGACCCAGCCGGATCAGCCATGCGGGCCTGCGCCCCCTCATCCAGGGCATGAAGATCGCCAGCAGCTTCGAGGTGGGCGTGTCGTTCTCGAAACGCATGTCCTTGTGATAGGGCAGCACGAAACGCATCGGCCATGAGATGTGCGGCATCGCACGCAACAGAGTCTCGCGCTCGACCAGCGCCTCGCGCACCAGTCGGAATTCGAAATATTCCAGATAGCGCAGGCCGCCATGGAACAGCTTGGTCGAGGCTGAGGACGTCGCGTTCGCCAGATCATCCTTCTCGCACAACAGCACCGACAGGCCCCGCCCGGCGGCATCGCGCGCGATTCCGCAGCCATTGACCCCGCCCCCGATGACCAGCAGGTCATGGATGCGCCCGGAAGCCGGGTCTGGAAGAGTGTCCTGCGACATGAGCGCCCCCTTGTCTCCGTAGCACGATCCTTGCAGCCCCGCGCACAGGCCGCAAGCAGGCCGGACCCTGATATGCTCCGCGCATCCAGACGGGCGCCTCCGGGATCAGGGCGCCCGCAAATCCGCTGATGGCACGGGCAAGGTCATAGGATGGCAGGGCCACGGGTGCAAGATAGCGGTAACATGAACGTCACGCGCTCCGGAAGTCTGCCACGCGCACGAGGCTCAACCCGCCAGCAACGCCGCGTTCCCTCCTGCTGCGGTGGTATCGACGCAGAGGTGACGCTCATGCACGACATGCGCCAGATCCGGCAGCGACGTGATCAGCGGCACGATGGCCCCGTCACGCGCGGCCAGAGCCTGCGCATGCTCGCTTCCAGGACCCTCGTCCCCCCACCACAGCACCGCGGACAGGCCCGGCAGGCTGGTCAGCGCTCCGGTGGGCAAACTGCCTTCTGCCCCCACGGCCTGACCGCCCAGCGCCTCGACCGCTGCCATCTGGGTCGCGACAGTTTCGGGGCCAGGTCCAAGACAGAGGACGGGCGCGCGGGTATAGGTGGCAAGCCGGTTCAACTCGCCCGTCGGTCCCGGCAGCAGATGCTCGGCCAGTTTCCGCCGGCGGGGTGCGGCAAGAGCGGCACGCAGCCGTGCCTCGTCGGCCTGCCCGTGCCAGTTGCCTGCGTCTTTCGCAGGCAGGTCGGGCGCGAAGAAACGCGGAAGGTAATGCGGCCCGCCTGCCTTGGGTCCGGTGCCGGAAAGCCCCTCGCCACCAAAGGGTTGGCTGCCCACCACTGCGCCGATCTGGTTGCGGTTGACGTAGATATTGCCGACATGCACCGCCTCGGCGACCTCCTGCACGCGCGAATCGATGCGCGTGTGCAGCCCGAAGGTCAGGCCATATCCGCGCGCATTGATATCGGCGATGACCTTGTCCAGATCCTCGCCCCTGAAGGTTGTGACATGCAGGACCGGGCCGAAAACCTCGCGTTCCAGGTCGGCAATGCCGCTGACCTTCAGCAGGACAGGAGGCACGAAGAAACCGGTTTTCGGGGCCTCCAGGCGGTGCAGGATGCGGTCGCGATTAGCCTCGACATAGTCTAGGATACCTTGTTGCGCGGCGGCGTCGATGACCGGACCGACATCGCTGGCCAGTTCGCTCGGGTCGCCCAGTCGTAGCGCATCCATGGCACCCTTGATCATCTCGATCAGATGCGGGGCCACATCCTCCTGCACATAGAGGCAGCGCAGCGCCGAGCAGCGCTGCCCGGCCGAGCGGAACGCCGAGTTGATGATGTCCCGCACTGCCTGTTCCGGCAGCGCGGTGGAATCGACGATCATCGCGTTCAGCCCGCCGGTTTCTGCAATCAGCGGCGCGCCCGGGCGCAGATGCTGCGCCATGCTGCGCGCGATGCGCTGCGCTGTTTCGGTCGAGCCGGTGAACACCACGCCCGCAACCGCGCTGTCTGCCGTGAGTGCTGCGCCCACGACGCCCCCTTCCCCCGGAAGCAGTTGCAGCGCGGACAAGGGCACACCCGCCTCATGCAGCAGGCGCGTGGCGTAGGCCGCAATCAGGGGCGTCGCCTCGGCCGGTTTGGCAATGACGGCATTGCCCGCCATCAGCGCGGCGGCAATCTGCCCGGTGAAGATGGCCAGCGGAAAGTTCCACGGGCTGATCGCGGCGATGATCCCGCGAGGGTCGCGCTCGCAGGGCTCGCCCTGGGCTGCGTAATAGCGCAGGAAATCCACTGCCTCGCGCAACTCTGCCACAGCGTCAGGCAGCGCCTTGCCGCCCTCGCGCGCAAGGATGCCGAAGATGGGCCCGGAATGAGTTTCGTAGAGATCTGCGGCACGGCGCAGAACCTCGGCGCGCGCAGGCGGTGTCGCGTCCCAGATCATCGCATCCGCGATAGCGCGGCGCGCGGTCGCGGTATCGGCCATCATCACCTCGGCGATTACCTCGCCCGTGGTCGGATTGACCACGTCCGCGCGGGCCCCCGTGGGCGCCGTGACAGTCAGCGGCTGGACATCGGACAGCGCTGTTTCGCGTCCGGCTTCGATGCGGGCAAGTGTCTGCGCGTCGCTCAGGTCGAACCCGCGCGCATTCCTGCGCCCCGCGCCAAAGATCGCTTCCGGCACGACCAGCCCACGCGGAGGCCCGGCGCTGGCCAGCCCCTCGAAAGGGTCGCGGGCGATGTCGTCGGGCGTGACCTGCTCGTCAACGATCTGGTGCACGAAGCTGCTGTTGGCTCCGTTCTCCAGCAGGCGGCGGACCAGATAGGCCAGCAGGTCACGATGCGCCCCCACCGGCGCATAGATCCGGCAATGCCCGCGCGTCTCGCGCAGGACAATATCATGCAGCCGCTCGCCCATCCCGTGAAGGCGCTGGAATTCGAAATGTGCCTTGCCCGCCATCTCCAGGATGGCCGCAACCGTATGGGCATTATGCGTGGCGAATTGCGGATAGATCCGGTCAGTGTATCCAATCAGCTTGCGCGCATGGGCAATATAGCTGACATCGGTGCCCACCTTGCTCGTGAACAGCGGGAAATCGGGAAAGCCCTCGACCTGCGCATGTTTCATCTCGGTGTCCCAGTAGGCCCCCTTGACCAGTCGCACCATGATCCTGCGGTCCAGGCGTGTGGCCAGATCATGCAGCCAGTCGATGACCTTGCCCGCGCGCTTGCCATAGGCCTGAACAACCACGCCAAACCCGTCCCAGCCGGCCAGCGCGGGGTCGGACAGGACCGCCTCGATCACCTTCAGTGACAGAACCAGCCGGTCCTGCTCCTCGGCGTCGATATTCAGCCCCATCCCGGCGGCGGCAGCTTGCTGCGCAAGCTGCCGGACGACCGGCACCAGTTCCGCCATCACGCGCGCTTCCTGCGCCACCTCGTAGCGCGGATGCAGCGCCGAGAGCTTGATCGAAATGCCGGGATTCTCCGCCACCGAACCCCTCGTGCATGATTTTGCGATGGCCTCGATCGCTTGCGCATACGAGCGGGCATAGCGTCCGGCATCGGCATGGGTCATCGCCGCTTCGCCCAGCATGTCGTAGCTGTAGGTATAGCCCTGCGCCTCGAGCTTGCGGGCATTGTCCAGCGCGGCCTCGATGGTCTGGCCCAGCACGAACTGGCGGCCCATCTCGCGCATGGCGCGAGATACGGCCGTGCGGATGACCGGCTCGCCCAGGCGTCGGACCGCGCGGCGCAGCGTGCCGGCAACCCCGACATGGTCCTCCTCCAGCACCTTGCCGGTCAGCATCAACGCCCAGGTCGAGGCATTGACCAGCGAGGACGAGGCCGCGCCCAGATGCCTGCCCCAGTCAGAAGGCGCGATCTTGTCCTCGATCAGCGCGTCGATGGTCATGCGGTCAGGCACGCGCAGCATGGCCTCGGCCAGACACATCAGCGCAATCCCCTCGCGGGTCGAAAGCCCGTATTCGGCCAGGAAATGCTCCATCAGGCTGGGGTGCGATTCGGCGCGGATGCGGCGCACCAGACCGGCCGCGCGCGCCGAAATGGCCGCGCGCTCGTCATCCCCGAGCCGGGCTTGCCCCACCAGCGCCGCCAGCAATCCGGCCTCATCGGCGAATTTCGCCTCGGTAGTGAACAGGGTTTCAATCGTCGTCGGGTTGACAGGCGACATGCGGACCTCCTTATTCGTTTCTGCAAGAATATCAGAAATCAGATGGTCGGTGTGGCTTACAACAGCGGATTTGCCAGGCGATACGACCAAATTTCAGAGAGATTTCAGGATGCAGCCCGATATCGATGCACTCGACTACAAGATCCTCTCCGAACTGACGGAAAACGCCCGCCTGCCTGTGGCCGAACTGGCCCGGCGAGTCGGATTGTCGAAAACGCCCGTCGCGCAGCGTATCCGGCATCTGGAAGAGATCGGGTTGATCACCGGCTATCGCGCCATCCTCTCGCCGCTCAGGCTGGGGCTGACGCATGTCACCTATGTCGAGGTCAATCTTTCCAACACGCGCGAACAGGCGCTGCAAAGGTTCAACGCGGCCGTGCGCGCCATTCCCGAGATCGAGGAATGCTACCTGATCGCAGGGCGGTGCGACTACCTCCTCAAGGTCCGGGCGCGCGACATGGCCGATTACCGGCGTGTCATGGCAGAGAAAATCTCGGTCCTGCCGCATGTCAGCAACACGTCAAGCCATGTCTCGATGGAAGCCGTGGTCGAGCAGAATTTCCGCCTGGCCTGAACGATTG
>SKYA01000010.1 GCA_007128135.1 Paracoccaceae bacterium
CTGCCAGGCGAAGACGCGCGCGCGCAGCCCGCCCTTGGCCGCGCGCACCTGCGCCACCAGATTGGCCATCGCCGCCTCCGCCTCGGCCTTCTGGCGGGCGAATTGCGTCGCCTGATCGGCATCCTCGGGCGTGTCCATGTAGCTGCGGATCAGCTCCAGCACATAGGTCGGGTCTTCGGACCAGCGGGCGATGCCAGGGTCGATCTCCCACAACGCGCGATGGCCGAAACGGTCGAGGAAAGCCGTGACGCCGGGGTGATCGGCCTTCGGCTCCACGCCCTCGGCGCGGAACTGTCGCGCCAGCTGCCAGAGGGTCAGCCCCATCTCGGTGGTGATGTTGTGGGGCAGGGCGCGCTGGACGGGGGTAAAGAGGCTTTCATCGCCAAGCCAGTCGCGCAGCTTCCTCTTCAAGGCCCCCTCGGCCATCAGCCCCGGGTTCATCACCGCGACCGGGATGATCCAGATGATCGCGCCCCGGCGCCCCAGCACGTCGCGAATAAAATCGACACGCGCGCGCATGGTGGACAGGCCGCGCGCTTCCCGCTCGATCTGCCGGATCGCGGCGTCGGTATCGGCCAGAACCTTCAGCCGCGCGCGCTCGTGGTTCAGCGACGCCATGAGCCCGCGCCAGCCCAGCCGGGCGAACAAGGGCCCCAGCCGCCACCAGAAACCGATGCCGCCCTTGCGCCCGATGATGCGGTCCCCTTCCCTCTCGCGGAAGGCCAGTAGCGCCTGCCCGGTTACGGGATCCTTGTCCGATGCGGCCTCGGCCAGTTGCGGCCAGCGGCCGGGCTTGCGCAGCATCGGGGTGATGTCGGCGAAGAGCCGCCCCGCGCCCTCCTTCAGCCAGGGCAGTTCGCGCTCGGGCCGGCCGGTGGCGGCATGGGCGAAGCCGCCGACGATGGCACGCCACCAGTCGAGGCCTGCGGGCGTGAAAGGCTCCAGCATCTGCTGGGCGTGGACGTTGAAGCAGAGGTAGAGGCGAAGCCCGTCCTCGGGCGCGGGCAGGGGCTTGGGCAGCGGAAAGAGCGAGGTGATGGGGCGTGACTGCACCAGATATATGCGCCCGCCCTCGATCGCCCATTCCAGATCCTGCGGGCTGTCGAAATGGGCCTGCGCCTTGGTGCCCAGCCGCGCCAGTTCCGCCACTTCGGTCTCTGACAGGCTGACGGCGCGGCGCTTGTCCTCGGGCATGGGGCGGTTCACCGTGCCCTTGCCCTCGCGAACCGTGATCACCTGCTTGTCGGACAGTTGGTGCGACAGTAAGTTGCCGGTTGCATCCAGCACCCAGTTGTCGGGGCTGACATCGCCGCCCACCACGGCCTCGCCCAGCCCGAACGAGGCCGAAAGCAGCATTCGGTCGCGGCGATGGTCCAGCGGGTTGGCGGTGAACAGCACGCCCGAGCGTTCCGCGTCGATCATCCGCTGCACGACCACCGCGATGCCGATCTCGGTGGTGTCCAAGCCCACGCGCTTGCGATAGCTCACCGCGCGCGGGTTCCACAGCGAGGCCCAGCAGCCGCGCACGGCCTCGGCCACTTCCGCGCGGCCTTCGATATTCAGGAAGCTGTCATGCTGGCCCGCGAAACTGGCGCCGGGCAGATCCTCGGCCGTGGCCGAGGAGCGCACCACCACCAGCCCCGCGCCGATATCGGCATAGGCGCTCGCGATGGCGTCGGCCACATGCGGCGGAATGCTGCCCGCCAGAAAACGGTCCTTCAGCGCCTGTGCCGCCATGGCCAGCGCGTCGGGGGCGTCGGCGGGCACATCCTCGACCAGATGTCGCACCGCCTCGTCAAACCCGTTGTGCGCCACGTAATCCCGATAGGCCTGCGTCAGCACCGCAAAGCCCTCGGGCACCGGCAGCCCGGCCCCCAGCATCGCGCCAAGGCTCGCGCCCTTGCCCCCGGCCAGCGGCAGATCGGCGCTGCCGAGGATGCCGAGCTTCGCGATCAGGTCCGTCGGATCAATCGCCATGATCAAATTCTCCCCAACATTGCATGGGAAAACAAAGGCGGCGCACCTGGGCCAGCCACTGCCGCCATGCGAGTCTTTCGAAGATACGGCAGCCTTTCAGGGATACCGCCGGCCTGCCTTGACCTGCCTCAATATGGCTGTCCCGGCTCGACCGATTGCGGGGAAACACTTATCCTGCACGAATGGCAGGAACAAACGACACAAAGGCGCCCGTTGCTGGAAATCCGACAGATCCCTGTGGCCTGTCGGGAAATACCCGCGGCGTCCCCATCGATCCGCGGGTGGAGCGCACCCGAAGGGCGATCTGGAAGGCACTTCTGTCGCTTTCAATGGAACAGGGGTTCCACGCAGTCACCGTGGCGCAGATCGCGCGGCGGGCGGGGATCAATCGCTCCACCTTCTACGCCCATTTCCCCGACAAGCAGGCCGTGGTTCGCGAAGAACTGGCGCGATTGTTGCGTGATCTGCGCGCGCGGCAGGAAACACCGACACCCGAGAGTTACGCACGTTTCGACCCCGCGACACCGCACCCCAACGCGCTGCGCTGGTTCGCCCATGTGGCCGCGCATGAAGATTTCTACTCGGCTGTGCTGGTGACGGGCGAACTCGCGGCTTTCGAGGGCGAGGTGGTAGCGCTTGTAAACGGCTGGGCAGAGCAGCGCTTGCGCGAATGGCCCGGTCCTCTGCAGCCCGAGATCCCGCTACCGGCGCTGATCGCAGCGTCGACCGCACAAAATCTTGGCCTGGTGCGCTGGTGGCTCTCTCAGGACCCGCGCCCTGATCTCGACGAGATGGCCATGATGCAACAGAAACTCCAGACACAGGGGATCCTGCCGTTACTCGGACTGCGACAAGATACGCCAAGCCCGCAAGACGTCTGATTTTCGCTTTCGGGCGTGTGGTGCCATAGGCATGGTGTCCGTCGAGCGCCCGCAGTTTCCCGGATCGCACCCAGCCGGTTGTTTTCCGACAGTCCGGTTATTTCGTAGCAGGCCGCAATTCAGTTGCGCTCGACAGATGCTCGATACCCCGCCCGCACGGTGCAGCGTTCGATCCAGGCACGAACTGCCGGATGGTCCGGTGTGGCGTCAGGGAAATATAGATAGGGCGAGCACAGCAGGATATCGGCGGCAGTGAACCGCGCGCCCATCAGCCAGTGGCGGCCATCCAGCGCCGTGATAAGCCGGGCGGCGATTTCGTCGCGGCCCCTGAAACTGGCCTGTGCGACCGGATGATCGGCCACGCCCAGCACTTCGGCGATATAGACAGGCTCGACCACGCCGCCATACCAGAAAAGCCAGGTCAGGTAGGCGCCGCGACCAGCTTCATTCGGGGCGATGCCAAGACCGCGGTCGGGGAACAGATCGGTCAGATAAAGCAGGATCGCGGCGCTTTCGGTGATCAGTGCTCCGTCATGTTCCAGTGCCGGAACCTTGCCCTCGGGGTGCGGGTTGCGCGGGTCACGCGCGCCTGATCCGTCCTGGCGGGGGATGTCGCAGCGCACGGTCTCGAACGGCACATCGAGTTCATGCAACAACCAGAGGACGCGGCCTGAGCGGGATTGCGGTGCGTGATAGAATGTCAACATTTTTTCCTCCACGTTCGTTGTCTTGAAGTCCTAAACGAAGCATCCTGACATTTAGTGTCAGGAGCCTGCATGCCGCGCAGCGACCGCCTTCTTCGATTGATCCAGCATCTGCGGATTGAGCTCGCACCGGTGACGGCTGCACGCCTGGCTGAGCTGTCCGGCGTCTCTGAGCGGGCGATCTATCGCGATATCGCGGCGCTCAGGGCCGCTGGTGCCATCATCGACGGGCAGGCAGGCTACGGCTACACGCTGACCGAGGATTCCGCCCTGCCGCCGCAGATGCTGTCGCGGTTGGAGATCGAGGCGGTCATCCTCGGCCTGTCGTCGGTTCGTGCCGAGGGGGATGCGGAACTCGCAGGCGCGGCTGCGGATGCGCTGGCAAAGATCACGGCGGCCTTGCCGGAGCAGGCGAGGGACCATGCCCGGCACGCTGGCTTGCGCGCAGCGCGCGTGGACCCCAAACCCGAGCTTGCCATCGATCCGGGCGACGTGCGGCGCGCCATGTGGGACGAGCGGGCGCTTGATATCGATTACCAGGATGGTGAGGGCCGCAGGACAGAACGGCGCATCTGGCCATTGTCTGTCGTGTTCTTCGAACGCGCCTTGATCGTTCTGGCCTATTGCACGCTCAGGCAGGATTTTCGGGCTTTTCGACTTGACCGTATTCATGGCCTTGCTGTGACGAAGGAAAGCTTCCGCCCGCGCCGCGCCGCATTGCTGCTCCAATACCTTGACCACCATTCCGGGCCGTTACGGTAGAGCCGCCAGTCGCCAAACCTTGCACGGTGGCTTGATGGATCGCTTGCGATGCTCACCTGTGCGCGCGGTTTCGACGTTTCAACAGGAACAAGGTGAGGAAAAAACCGATCACCGCAGCCGGTAGAATCGACAGCGCCGCCACGCTGGCGGCTGCGAGGTCACATGACCCTGCACTGCAGGACCGCGTCGCATGAAAGTATGTCCTTGCGACAAGGAATGTCCCCCCTGGAGCGAAAAAGGCGGTGATTGCCGCGACAATCGCGGCACAGAAGTGGTTTGAAATGGAACCGGGTCGTGGCGCACACATTTCTTCTCTCCGAACCTTTCAAAAGAACTCGTCGAGTAAGCGGAGCAAGGCATTCTTCTCCTCATTTGCCGATATCCCATAGTGCCTGAGAAACACGGGCAGCCATACTTCGCCGAGATTATGGGCGATGTCGCGCATCGTTAGTGACAAGTCTTGGTGCCTGCCGGCAACTCCTAGCCTTGCGCAGTCAACGAAGCCCGAAAAGCCGCGACAATCTGCCAGCAGATTCGAAAGACATGCATCTCCATGCGTCACGACCAACTCCTCATGCTCTGGGATGTCCGATTCAAGCCGTTCAAACAGCGTTTCCGCCCGGCAGTTCCGGTGCTCCTCATCGAAGTCATCTTCATCGACGAGGCCTGCCTCCATCCGGATGCGCGCCTGTTCGATTCGTGTCCTGTTGCGGCCATCAAACGGGCAACTGGTAATTTCCAGTTGGTGGAGCTTGCGAAGGCCCTCAGCCGCAAACGCCACAATTCTTGCAGGTTCCAAGCCTGACGCGGAAGCAAGGTTTGCCCCGCGAACCCTGCTCATCAACAGCCAGACTCTGCCAGCTTCCTGTGTTTCTGCCAGTATCCGGCCAGCGCCTGCGGCAAGTGTTCGGCCAGATGGTCGGCGAGCAACCTTACGCGGGCGCTCTGGCGCAGATCGGCGTGCAGGACCAGCCAGCATTCGAGGGTGAAGGCGACGTGCCTTTCCAGCACCGGGCGCAGATCAGGGTCGCAGCGTGCGATCCCGGCTTGCATGACGCCGATGCCGAGGCCTGCGCGGATGGCGTTCAACTGCGCGGCCTCGCGGTCGCAACGCAAGCGGATCTTGCGGCGGGGAATGCCGGCCTGTGCGAAGCCTTGCAGCGCCATCAGGTCACTGTCGGGGCCGATGAGGATGTGATCGGCCAGTGCTTCCAGCGTTTCGGGCGTGCCGTGCCGGTCCAGATAGCGCGCATGGGCGTAAAGCCCGATCCGCACATCCGCCAGTTTCCGCGCCACCAGCCCACTTTGCGTGGGCCGAACCATGCGTAGTGCCAGATCGGCCTCGCGGCGCAACAGATCGTCATTGCGGTTAGACAGTGCCAGTTCCACCGCCAGCCCCGGGTGTTCCGCCATCAGCGGCGCGAGTATGGCGGGCAGCACCTCTGCCCCCACCACCTCGGACGCGCTCAGCCGCACGACCCCGCGCGCAGCCTCCGGCGGGGCCGAGGCCGCGCGCTCCAGTGCCGCTGCCGAGGCCGCCATGGCGCTGGCCTCGGGCAGCATCTGCTGGCCGAGATCGCTCAAACTCATGCCCTGCGGCGCGCGCAGGAAAAGCGCCGCACCGATGGACGCCTCGAGCAGATCGACATGGCGGCTGACCGTCGGCTGCGTCAGGCCCAGCGCGCGCGCCGCGCCCGACAGGCTGCCTGCTTCGGCCACGGCGATGAAACTGCGCCAGTGGTCCCACTGGATCGGAAGGATGCTCATGCATTCTTCTATATCAGGTATCCGCCTTATCGCAATTCTCGGATAGGTGTGTATGCGCTATCCCGGTCCCGCACCCTGACCGGAGACCCCAGCCATGACCGCCCTGCTGCTCACCGCCTCTGCTCTGGCCCTCGGCCTTGCCGCCGCATTCGCCCGTGCCCCGCGCGACGAGTTCGAGACCGAGATCTTCATCGCTGCCCCGCCCGAGCGGGTCTGGGCGCTGCTGACTGATCCGGTCGCGCACGCCGATTGGAACCCGATGATCTCGGCCGTCGCGGGACGCTTCACTCCCGGCCAGCGCGTTCGGCTGACCATGCGCACGCCCTCGGGCGGCACAATGCGTTTCCGCCCGCGCGTGCTGGTGGCCGATCCGGGCCGCGAGCTGCGCTGGCTGGGCCGGCTGGGCTTGCCGCGCCTCTTCGATGGCGAGCATTTCTTCCGACTGATCCGGGAGGAGGGAGGCACCCGGCTGATCCATGGTGAAAGCTTTTGCGGCGTGCTGCTCTGGGCGATGGATGTCCAGCAGTTCCGCGCCGGGTTCGAGGCCGGGAATGCGGCGCTGAAGGCGCGCGCGGAAGGCACCGAGGTATTGCAAGCCCGGTCCGAAAACGGCTACCCGGCACAGGCAGACACCCGCAAAAGGTTATCGGCATGACCCGTGACTTTGTGCTGCGCCCCTATACCGAGGCGGATCGCGATGCCTGTCTGGCCATCTGGCGCGCGGCCTCCGAGTCCGGACACCCGTTTCTGACGCTCGCGGATCTCGACGCCGATCAGGTGCTGGTGCGCGACATCTATCTGTCGAAGGCCGCGATCACCCTCGCTTGCGAAGGCCAAGAACCGGCCGGTTTCATTGCATTGATCGACGAT
Organism: Paracoccaceae bacterium; assembly: GCA_007128135.1. Taxonomy (GTDB): domain Bacteria; phylum Pseudomonadota; class Alphaproteobacteria; order Rhodobacterales; family Rhodobacteraceae; genus Roseinatronobacter. The sequence continues at coordinate 6,962 of SKYA01000010.1, forward strand.
TTCATCGGCGGGCTGTTCGTGCAACCCGCCCGGCATCGGCAAGGGGTCGGGCGTTTGCTGATCGCCACCGCCTCGCGACAGGCTGGCCCGCTGCGGGTTGAAGTCTATGCAGCGAATGAGAACGCGCTGCGCTTCTACGAAACGCTCGGTTTCGAGCAGACAGCCGTGCGCGCGACCGACGATCAGGGGCGTCCCCATGCGCTGGTTCGGCTGGAACAGCCGCGCAGTGGGTGACTGGTTTACCCATCGAATGCTGCGCGGCATGCAGAGGCTCACGCACCATCAGACCATGCATCAACGATCATGGTGACCTGGACAAGCATTGACCTTCGCGGCTCGGAGAGTAAGCCGACACTATGTTCTGGAACCCGAAACCGTCCTATCGCTCCGACGCTGGGCGCGCGGCGTTGCTGGCGGTTTATGACCGATGGCTGGCGCTGCTGCCCGCCGGGGTCGAGCGCATCGAGATGCAGACGCGCTTCGGGCCGACCAATGTGCTTGCGGCCGGACCGGCGGAAGCGCCGCCCCTGATGATCCATCAGGGCGGCAACTTCCCCAACACCGCCACCTTGCACTGGTTCGCCCCACTTATGGATCGCTTCCGGGTCTACGCACCGGATCTGCCGGGCGCCCCCGGTTACAGCGCCCCGCATCATCTAAATGGCCGCAAGGGCGCGCTGCACGGCTGGGCGCGCGACGTGCTCGACGCGCTGGGTCTGGAGCGCGTGCCGCATCTGGGTGTGTCCTTCGGTGCAGGGATCATCCTTGAACTGGCAAGCGTCGCACCCGAGCGGATCGCGCGCATTGCGCTGATCGCGCCAGCCGGGCTGCTCAAGCCCGCGATGTGGCCGTTGATCGCGCAACTGGCCGTGCCGATGCTGCGCTACCGGCTGCGCCCCACGCGGGCCAATCTCACCGCTGCTGTCGCACCGCTGCACAGTGACCCGCCTTCGGAGTTGATGCTCGACACCCATGCTGCCGTGTTCCAAAACCTGCGGCTCGCCCACCGCATGCCCGGCCCGATGGCGGATGGCGCGCTGGCCGGTTTCAACCGCCCCGCGCTGGTCGTCGGCGCGCAGCGCGACCCGCTGTTTCCTGGCGAAGCACTTCTGACCCGCGCCCGGCACCTTCTGCCGCAAGCCGAGACCCGAATGTTGCCGGGCAGCCGTCACTTCCCGTCGGCGAATGACTTGGAGGTGATCGCAGGCTGGCTCGACGACTTCCTGTCAGGATTGCCTCAACCGCCAAACACGGCCAGCCCCGCCACCAGCGGATAGCCCAACGCGGCGGGCATCATGGTCAGACTCATCCCGAGCGACCGGCCTTGCGCGCCGCGCGGATAGCCGCGGTAGAACAGCACCCGCCCGACAACGAACAGCCCCGCCGCAACCGGCAACAGCGCCAGCCACGCCCCGCCCGCCACGGCGGCCAGCGCGAAGTAGAAGCCTGCCGCCAGCACGGTCTGTTCCAACGTGTTCTGCAGAAACGCGGCCTTGATCGCCAGCCGTTCGCTGGGCGGCCCGGCGGCCTGCCCGCCGATATCCTCGGCCGAGAAGCGCCGCGTGGTCGAGACCATCAGGACGGCTACCAGCAGCACGAAGCCCGGCACCGCGAAGACCTGCGCCGCAAAGGCCAGCCGGTCGGCGACCTCCACAGGTAGATCGGCCAGCGCCGGGCCGAGCCAGAAGGCCGCCGCGAAACCCGCGAGCGTTCCCGCCGTCGCGATGGTCGTGTCGCGCCGGATCGCACGCTCCTCGGCGGCCATGTCAACGGCTTCGGGCGGTCGGCGATAGGCGTTTTGGGACATGCGGTCTCCTCTTGCTCTGGCCGCACAGCCTATCAGCCCTGTCAAGCGCGCCGTGGTCTTCTGGCAGGGGCCCTACGCTGGGGCGCCGCGTCCCGGCACGCTCGCAGCGAATGGCTCAGCCGGGCGCGCCAGGCGAAGACCCGCCACAGCCCGGCCCATTCGTGCGCATTGAGCGGGTCGTCGAGCGGATGGTGGCGGCGGGGGCGCAACAGGGCACGCCCCATGAGTGCGAGACGCAGCTGCATGGGAAGCTCCAATTCTGATCGGCGTTTCGTTGTGAGCCCAAGGTAACTGCGCCAAATCCGGTGCTTTTAGCCCGTGCGTTCGAATGCTTTCATTCAGGAGTGAACGTCCTCGACTGGAAGTACCTGCGTCTTTTCTGCCATGTTGCGCGCGAGGGCACGCTCGCAGGTGCCGCTGACCGCACCGGCATCAGCACGCCCACGTTGGGTCGCGCGATGCGCGCGCTGGAGAATCGGCTGGGCCAGGCACTCTTCACGCGTCATCGCACTGGCTACCACCTGTTGCCCGACGGGCAGGCGCTCAATGACAAGCGCGGTCGCCCGGATGCGGGTGATCGTCTAGACGCTGGTTATCCCAACCCCAAAGTGGCAACATTTTGCGCTGCCCTTTGGCCCACTTTTACTCTGCTGTTGACACCACGATCCATCCACGGATCTTCATTGCCGTATCCATCAGCAGCACCTGATCTTCCTCCGTGCCAAAGCGCACGGAAGTTAACAATGCAGGTGGGTCAATTCTGGATGATCATAACCCACCCAAGTGGGTCACTTTTGCATGCCAATTCACACGTCTGGGCAATATGCAGGTTTCCGGGCGCGGTCCTGGCGCGGCGCGTCTGACCTTGCCGATGTCCAGTTTCTGCAAGGCAGCTATACAGCGTGACTATGCCCCATAGGTGGCGGGATGCAATTCTCGGGAAAACGCTGTCATGTAAGGCTCTCGGAAGGTATCGACCCGTCCGTCCAGCCTGTCGATGGTCAAACTGCCATGCCCCGGCTGAAGGCAAAGGGACCTCTGCCTTCAGCCGAGAGGCAAGGCAATGGCCCAGGGATCAGGATCAGGCGACGACCATTTCCGCCTTGGAAGCGCGTGGCTTGTTCGCGGGCGATTTGCGCAACCCGGAACGACCTGTCTTGCCGGAGGGACTGAGCATTTGCTTCATCGCTTCTGCCTCGCGTGCCAGTTCCACCGAATCCTCGTGCGGAATATTGGCGGCAAATGCTCCGAGTGCTCGCAGATACGCGTCGTGTTGCATTTTGAACACCCTCATCCAGAAGACCGAACTCTGCATACAGAGCGATACCGGATCAAACATCTTTTTTCTCCCCTTGCTCAGACCGGCGCGGCCGGTCCGTGAACGTCCCTGAACCCGACTACTCCTACCAATGCCTTCATGACATTGCATTGACATTGCGCAAGCCCTGACGGGAAATTGACCCGCTTCGTTTGACAACCAGGACGCGAAGTGACGCGGTGTCATATCTGTCAGGCCCTGCGGACGAAGTCAAAACGTCATCGCGCCCTTCAGCGGATGTTAGCGCAAATGCCCTCCGCTTGGGCGCAAGCCGCCGCCTGATGTCGGTTTCGGCAGCAGCATGGGAACCGAACACGCCAGTGCGAAGAGGTCAGGGAGCGCTACGCCGCCGATGTGCCGGACAGGTCAGCGGATCACGATCTCGTCCGGGCGTGCAAGTCCCAGCACGTCGCGTGCGCGCTCGTCGAGAAGATCGAGATCCAGATAATCATCCGATAGCCGGTGGGTACGGTTGCGCAGTTCGGCCAGTGTAACATCAAGCCGGTCGCGCCTTTCCCGCAATTCGACGATTTCGGCCTCGATCTGGACACGGTTGAACAGACCGAAAGCGCCCTGCACGGCCGAAAACGTGAAATAGAGCCCGAGCACGATCGCCGTGCCGAAATAGAAGAGCGCGCCGATGGCGGGGCGAGTGTGTTTCATGGAGTCTGCCTGTCCATGCGGGTTTTCTCCCGCTTCGGGCCACAGTATCGCATATCGGGCAAGGCTTGTGAATCCCCATGGTCAGGCCGGAATGCGGATCAGCGCAGGAAGAGACCGGCCACGACCATCATCAATCCCAGGGTCGAGATGGCGAGGGCTGCGAAATTCACCAGGACAGCCTTTTGCATTCGTGCGCGCATCGTCGCCTCGTCCAGTTGCGCACGACGCAGACCGACCACATAGATGATGCACCAGACCAGCGCGGCCACCCCCCCGAGCGACAGTGCCGCTCCGATCCAGACAAGAGCTGCCATCCGCTTCAGCTCCCGTGCATCAGGGCGGCGACCCCCGGAAGGGTCTTGCCTTCCATCCATTCCAGAAACGCCCCGCCAGCGGTCGAGATATAGCTGAAGGCCTCGCCCGCGCCGGCCCTGTTCAACGCGGCGACCGTATCGCCTCCTCCCGCGACCGAGATGAGCTTGCCTTCCGAAGTCAGGCGTGCGGCCTCCTGTGCGCTCGCATTGGTCGCTGCATCGAAGGGCACAATCTCGAAGGCCCCCAGCGGGCCGTTCCAGATCAGCGTCCTGCACTTGCCAAAGACCTCGGCAATCGCAGCCACGGTCTCGGGCCCGGCATCAAGGATCATTGCATCCTCGGGGCAGGCATCGGCCGGCAGGACCTCATGCGCGGCGCCTGCCGCGAATTCGCGCGCCACGACGATGTCGCGCGGAAGATGCAGGGTGCAGCCCCGGCCTTCGGCTCGGGCGATGATTTCGCGTGCGGTCTCGGCCATGTCGCGCTCGGCCAGCGACTTGCCGATCTCGATTCCTTGCGCCACGAGAAAGGTATTGGCCATGCCGCCCCCGATGATCAGATGATCGACCTTGTCGAGCAGATTGCTCAGCAGGTCCAGCTTGGTCGAGACCTTGGCGCCGCCCACCACCGCCGCGACAGGGCGCTTCGGATCGCCCAGCGCGGCTTCCAGCGCCTTGAGTTCGGCCTCCATCAGCCGCCCGGCGCAGGCAGGGCGCAGATGGGCAATCGCCTCGGTCGAGGCATGGGCGCGATGCGCTGCCGAGAAGGCGTCATTGACATAGATATCGCCCAGCGCCGCAATGGCGGCGGCAAGCATCTTGTCATTCTTCTCTTCGCCCGCATGAAAGCGCGTATTCTCCAGCAGCAGCACATCGCCGGCAGCCATGGCCATGACCGCCTGCTTGGCCGGGGCACCCATGCAATCCTCGGCAAAGCCGACCGGCTGGCCAAGTGCGGCCTCCAGCGCCGGGCGCACAAGACTCAGCGACATTTCGGGCACGCGCGCGCCCTTTGGGCGGCCGAAATGTGCCAGCAGGACCGCCTTGCCGCCTGCTTCGGTGACATGTCGGATCGTTGGCAGGATGCGTTCGATCCGTGTCGAGTCGGTTACCTTCCCGTGCTCCACGGGCACATTGATATCCACCCTGATCAGCGCGGTCTTGCCCGCGAAATCCATGTCGTCGAGCGTCTTGAACGCCATCGCCCCACTCCTGCCGGTCACTTTGGCGCAATCTGGCTTGAAAGGCAGGGCAGGGTCAATGGTCTGCAAGGCTGATAGGGGTTTTCCTGCGCGCGCCTGCGCAGTAGGGTGCAGCCAGACCCAAGACAGAGGAGCCTCGAATGGCCGAGATCAAGGACCCGGAAAACACCATCCTCATGGAACTGAAAGGCGGCACGGTCGTGATCGAGCTGTTGGCCGACATCGCACCGGGTCATTGCGCCCGGATGAAGGAACTCGCCCGCGCCGGAGCCTATGACAATGTGGTGTTTCACCGCGTCATCGAGGGTTTCATGGCGCAGAGCGGCGATGTCGCCAACGGGAATACCGAAGTGAACTACAATCCGGGGCGCTGTGGCACGGGCGGCTCGGACCTGCCCGACCTGAAGGCCGAGTTCTCGGGCATCCCGCATGATCGCGGCACGCTGGGAGCGGCGCGGTCGGCCAACCCCGACAGTGCCAACAGCCAGTTCTTTATCAATTTCAAGGACAACCACTTCCTGAACCGCCAGTACACGGTCTATGGTCGCGTGATTTCGGGGATGGAGCATGTCGATGCCATCACCCGGGGCGAGCCGCCCGCGACCCCTGACAAGATGCTCAGCGTCAAGGTGGCAGCCGATGCGTGACCGGCTGATCTTCGGCGGGCTGTTCGCGCTCGGTTTCGCTATCCTGGGGGCGTCCTGGCTGAACCTGATGGGGGCCAGGGCCGAGACCGAGATTCCGTCCGATCACACCGGTCCGGTCATGGTGATCGCGGTCGAAGGCGAGGCCAATGGCGAGATTCGCATTGTGCTGCGTGATGATCTGGCGCCGGGTCACGTCGAGCGGATCGTGACGCTCGCCGAGCGCGGCGATTATGACGGCGTGGTATTTCACCGTGTCATCGAGGGTTTCATGGCGCAGACCGGCGATGTCGCCCATGGCAAGGCCGACGGCAATCCGCGCATGTGGGGCATGGGCGGCTCGGACCTGCCCGATCTTCAGGCCGAATTCAGCGCGCAGCCTTTCGAGCGGGGCGTGGTCGGCATGGCCCGTTCGCAAAGCCCGCACTCGGCCAACAGCCAGTTCTTCATAATGTTTTCTGCCGCCCCGCATCTGAACGGCCAGTACACGGTGGTGGGACAAATGATCGACGGCTATGAGGTGCTTGACGCGATCAAGCTCGGCATGGGCAGCAACGGCGCTGTCATAGGGGCGCCTGACCGGATGTCGCGTGTCATGATCGAACGCTGAACGAAACGCGCCGGGGCCACAAACCCCGGCGCGATTCGAAAAGGCAGGCATCAGCCGCCATGGGTCTCGTTGAACCGCGCATCGATGCGCGCAGCCAGTTCGGGGTCGGCGGCTGCCGCCTCGCCAATCGCGATATATTCCTCGACAGTGATATCGGGCGTCGCTTCGACAACATCCATAATGGCGGCATCGGCTTCCTGCACGATGGCCATCTGCTCGTTCTGATCGGTGGTCGCCTCCAGCTGTGCCAGATAGCCCTGGCGCGTCTCGGCCACGGCCAGAGCTGCGACGATGAAAGCGTCGATCTTGAATATGTCCTGCGCGATTTCTGCGCCATGTTCGGCCGTCCCGGTCTCTTGCGCGTCAGCCTGATGGACCATCAAGGGTGTTGTCACCAGTCCGGCGGCGAGGATCGTTGTTGCAAGAAGGCGGTTGAGTGCCATGAAAGTCTCCTGTCTGTTACGGACACGCCGGGCCTTGTGGCCCGGCGCTTGTGACAGACCTATGCGGGCGGAGCCGATCATGCAAATCTCTCGGCGGGAATCTGCTTACAAGCAGACCGGTTGCGACGCTATCTTCATGAATTACCAGAGAATCTAGCGTCCCAGTTCCCTGATCCCGCGGCCAATTCCCTCCAGGGTCATGGGCACCATGCGATCCTCGAATATCTCGCGGATGATCCCGATGGATTGTGTATAGCCCCAGTGGTTTTCGGGGGTGGGGTTGATCCACAGATGGTCGGGCCATTGCGTGCGGGCGCGGTCCAGCCAGACTTGCCCGCTCTCGGCGTTCCAGTGCTCATTGGCGCCCCCGGGATAAAGGATTTCGTAGGGTGACATGGCGGCATCGCCCACGAAGATGCATTTCCAGTCCGACCCATAGTGGCGCAGCAGATCCCAGGTGGACTGGCGCTCGGTCCAGCGCCGCGCGTTGTCGCGCCAGACGAATTCATAGAGGCAGTTGTGGAAGTAGTAATGCTCGAGGTGCTTGAACTCGGATTTCGCGGCACTGAACAACTCTTCCACGCTGCGCACATGGTCATCCATCGACCCGCCGATATCAAGCAGCAGCAGGACCTTCACGGCATTCCTGCGCTCGGGCCGCGTGCGAACATCCAGCCAGCCCTGCTCGGCGGTCGAGCGGATCGTGCCGTCCAGGTCGAGTTCTTCCTCGGCCCCGTCGCGCGCCCATTTGCGCAGCCGTTTGAGCGCCACCTTGATATTGCGGGTGCCCAGTTCGACCGTGTCGTCAAGATTGCGGAATTCGCGCTTGTCCCAGACCTTCACGGCCCGGCGGTGGCGTGATCCGTCCTGCCCGATCCGCACCCCCTCGGGGTTGTATCCATACGCGCCAAAGGGCGAGGTGCCAGCGGTGCCGATCCATTTGTTGCCGCCCTGATGGCGGCCCTTCTGCTCTTCGAGACGTTGCTTTAGCGTCTCCATCAGCTTGTCGAATCCGCCCAGAGCCGTGATCCGTTCGCGTTCCTCGGCGCTCAGGTGCTTCTCGGCCAGTTTCTCCAGCCAGTCGCGCGGCAGATCCAGCGTTTCGATGACCTGATCGAGGCTGATCTCTTCCAGCGCACCGAACGACGCGGCGAATGCCTGATCGAACCGGTCCAGATGGCGCTCGTCCTTCACCATAGCCGCGCGTGCGAGATAGTAGAAGCCTTCAATGTCATAGGTCACAAGCCCGGCCTGCACGCCTTCGAGAAACCCGAGATATTCGCGCAGCGTCACCGGTACGGCATGGTCGCGCAGGGACTGGAAGAAAGGCAGGAACATCAGAGCATCTTCTCAACCCCGATCGTGACGAACAGGCCCAACAGGCCGCCGATGATGCCGCCGACAGCGGCATATTGCGCCTTGTCCTTGGTGTTGCCGCCCTGCCTGCGCGCCGAGGCATAGCCCCACCACGCGCCCGCCACTATGCCCAGGAGCACGATCATGCCATTGTTCCTTGTCTCTGTCCTGCCATCATCTCATTGCCGGATCAGCGCCGCGATCTCGTCGCGCCGGCCTTGTGCCGCGGATTCCGAGCCGAAACCGAAGATCGCGTAGGGCTGCGCCTCCTGGCGCAACCGCTCGGCCTCGGGCAGGCGGCCCGTACGCTCCAGAGCCTGCGCCCGCAAGAGCATCAGCGACGACAGCAATGCCCCGTTCTCGCTGCGCCGCGCGGGCGACATGGCGTTCTCTGTCAGGCGCAGCACCAGTGCATATTGTCCCGAGGCCAGTGCCTGTGCGGCCAGATGCATTTCGATATGGGCGCGCGGCACCTGCCCTCCGGGGCGCGCGTCGTAGATACTCGCGGCCTGCATCAGCGCGTCGAGCGCGCGACGGCCTTCGCCTTCAGGTGCGAAACGCCCCGCAACAAAAAGCGAGAATGCCAACCGCTCGTCACGCCAGCCCTGCCGCATGGCAATGCCCAGCGCCTGCTGCGCCAGCGCAAAGGAGCGGCGGCGATTGGGCGTGCCGAGAGCGCTTTCCACGGCCACTGTCCAGGCGCGCGGGGTCGGCGTCGGGTCGAGTGACGGGCCCGAGCGCCCGCCTGCGGGGTTGAGCCGCGCAAGGATCGCCGGCAGCCTTGCGGCGACCTCTTCGGCGGTCATGCCAAGCCGAAGGGCAGGGTCATTCCAGACCCGCAGAACCAGCATGTCATATCCGGTCAGCGCGGTCTGGAAATTGTCGTCGTTCCAGACCGTCTCTCCAATGCGGAACAGGTCATTGAGCGGCCCCAGCGCCTGGGCAACCTCTTCATGCAGGCAGTCGCGCATTTCCTGCACCGTGGTGTCGGACGGTGTCACGACCAGTACCTTCTCGCGCTGCACGACCTGCGTCCAGTCCAGATGCGCTGCTCGCGGATTGGCGCGGAATTCCTCCCAGCTTGACACATTGGGCAGGATGAAACAGGCGGCCTCTGGCACCACGCGGCGCATCGTGGCGCGCGGCACGAATTCGACGGTGATCTGCGTGGGAGCCTCGCCACGGCGGATATCGAGCCGCGCCTCGTTGCGCAGCCGCGCGATCAGACGGTCTGTCTCGATGGCCGCCAGAGGCGGCAGCGACCCGGTCAGGCGCACCCCCACCGGGCCCTCGAAGCGCGAGAAGCGCGGGATTGAGCGACCCGATTCCAGCCTGAAGCCGAGCGCGATGATATCCTGCGCGATCTGGGCATTGCTGCGCGCAGGGGGGTAGGGGCGAGGGGTGCCGAAGAGTGCGCGCGACGAAATCGCGGGCGATTGGACGGCAAGATCAACCGGCGCGCGGCTGGGAGGCAGCGGGGCCGGTGCAGGGGCGCAGGCTGCAAGCGCCAGCGCCAGTACAAGAAGCGCCGCGACCCTCATTCGGGCCGCACATATCTGATGAAGGGCGTGCATCGCGCCACGCGGTCATAGAGCTGCCGTGCGGTCGTGTTGAATTCCTGCGTCAGCCAGTAGACTCCGGGCACGCCGCGCGCATCGGCGGCCGCATAGACCGCCTCGATCAGCGCCCGGCCTGCGCCGCCCGCGCGGGCCCCGGGCGCCACGAAGAGGTCCTGCAGATAGCAGATCCCCTCGGGCCGCCAGCAATGCGCATGAAACAGGAAGTGCACCAGCCCGATGACCCGGCCCTCGCTTTCCGCCAGCAGGCAGGCGGGGCTGCGCGGGTCATCGGACAGGAGCGCGGCAAAGGTTGTATCATATGTCAAAGCGGGCAGGGCGGTCTCGTAAAAGGCAAGATAGCCCTGCCAGAGTTCTGCCCAGCGGGGCCAGTCGTCAGCGTGCAGTGGGCGAACCGCAAGGCGCATCTCAGCGCCGCTCCCGCCGGGCCATGAAGGCCAGGCGTTCGAACAGATGCACGTCCTGTTCATTCTTGAGCAGCGCCCCATGGAGCTTCGGCAGCGCGTTGGCCCCGTCGCGGCGCAGATCCTCGGGCGCAAGATCCTCGGCGAGCAGCAGCTTGAGCCAGTCGAGCACCTCCGAGGTGGAAGGTTTCTTCCTCAACCCTGGAGTTTCACGCAGTTCATAGAACTGGGTAAGCGCGGTGGTCAGAAGCGCGGGCTTGATGCCGGGGAAATGCACTTCGACGATGGCCTTGAGCGTCTCCATGTCGGGGAAGCGGATATAGTGGAAGAAACAGCGCCGCAGGAAGGCGTCGGGCAGGTCCTTCTCGTTGTTCGAGGTGATGATGACGATGGGTCGCTGCTTCGCCCGGACCGTCTCGCCGGTCTCGTAAACGAAGAATTCCATCCTGTCGAGTTCCTGCAGCAGGTCATTGGGGAACTCGATATCGGCCTTGTCGACCTCGTCGATCAGCAGCACCACGCGGCCCTCGGCATCGAAGGCCTGCCAGAGCTTGCCCTTGCGGATGTAATTCTTCACGTCATTGACGCGCGCATCGCCCAGCTGGCTGTCGCGCAGCCGCGAGACAGCATCATATTCATATAGCCCCTGCTGCGCGCGGGTGGTCGACTTGATCGACCATTCGATGATCGGCAGGTCGAGCGAAGCAGCGATCTGCATGGCCAGTTCGGTCTTGCCGGTGCCTGGCTCGCCCTTGACCAGTAGAGGACGTTGCAGGGTTATCGCGGCATTGACCGCCACCTGCAGATCGTCACTGGCGATGTAGCGCGCTGTCGAGGAAAAACGCATGTCGGTTCCCGTGTCGTGCCCGCCCTGGGCCTTGTCTGTGCTCAGCGGCAACCTAACCCGCAAACTGCTGCGCGACAAGCAAACTTCCCGGCAGGATTTGTGCAATTGCGCGAAAGGGCGTGACAAGTCGCGGCGCTTCCGCTATCGCACCGGCGAGGGAAAGGCAGATAGGTGAATCGCGATGGGAAACCACAACACCTATGATGAGACACAGACCGAGGAGCGGGGCATGAAACCAGAAATTTTCCTTCCTGAAGACTATCGGCCAGCAGAGGACGAGCCGTTCATGAATGAACGCCAGCTTGAGTATTTCCGCCGCAAGCTGATTGTCTGGAAGGAAGACATCCTCAAGGGCTCACAGGAAACATTGCTTGAACTGGCCAATTCCAGCCGCAACATTCCCGACATCGCCGACCGCGCCTCGGAAGAAACCGACCGTGCCCTGGAACTGCGCACCCGCGACCGCCAGCGGAAGCTGATATCGAAGATAGACGCCGCGCTGCGCCGGATCGAGAATGGTGAATTCGGCTATTGCGAGGTGACAGGCGAACGCATCTCGCTCAAGCGGCTGGACGCCCGCCCGATCGCCACGATGACATTGCAGGCACAGGAAGCGCATGAGCGCAACGAGCGCGTCCATCGCGACGACTGATCGAAGGTCTTGCGCGGGGAATCCGACATGAGTTGTGCAAGGCACCGGGCAGCGCCCGGTGTCTTGCGTTAGGGACGGGCCGATGCGTTTGCGCGGAGTTGAGGTGCTGGTTGTGGGTGGCGGGGTCGCCGGACTGGCGGCAGCGGCGGCGCTGGCGAAGGCGGGGGCTTCGGTCCGGTTGCTGGAACAGGCAGGCGGGTTTCACGAAGTCGGCGCCGGAGTGCAGATCAGCCCGAATGGTGCGCGCGTGATCGCGGCGCTGGGGCAGGGCGAGGCTCTTGCGCGCAAGGCCCGGCGCAGCCGCGCCGTGGTGCTGCGCTCGGGAGCACGCGGGGGCGAGGTGCTGCGGATGGCCCTGCCTGAAAGCGGGCCGGGCTTCCACCTTGTCCACCGCGCAGACCTGATCTCGGTGCTGGAAGGGGCCCTGGACGGCGTCGAGGTGCGGTTTCACGCAACAGTGGAATCGGTGTCTTTCGAGGGCGCGCGACCTTCGGTCGCGCTGAGGGGCGGCGCGCGACTGAGCGCGGATCTGATCCTCGGGGCAGACGGGTTGCACTCGAAACTGCGCCCGGTGGTTCTGGGGGCGGCGCCTGCGGCGCCGTTCTTTACCGGGCAGGTGGCCTGGCGCGCGCTTATCCCGGCCGAGGCAGGGGCCGCGCCCGAGGCGCAGGTCTTCATGGGGCCGGGACGGCATCTGGTCAGCTATCCGCTGCGCGGCGGGTCTCTGCGCAATCTCGTGGCGGTCGAGGAACGAGGCGACTGGGCGCGAGAGGGCTGGAATCACCGGGATGATCCGGTGCATCTGCGCGCGGCCTTCAAGGGCTTTGGCGGAGCGGTGCCCGGCTGGCTGGAGCAGGTCGGCGAACTCTGGCTCTGGGGGCTGTTCCGGCACGAGGTCGCAGCGCGCTGGTATCGGCGCGGCGTGGCAATCCTGGGCGATGCCGCCCATCCGACGCTGCCATTCATGGCGCAGGGAGCCAATCTGGCACTGGAAGATGCCTTTGCGTTGGTGCGCGCGCTGGAGCATGCCCCGGGGCTGGAAGCGGGGCTCGGGGCTTGGCAGGCCACGCGCCGTCCGCGCGTGCAGCGCGTGGTGCAGGCGGCCAACCGCAATGCGCGCAATTACCATCTGCGCGCGCCGCTGGCGCCGCTCGCGCATCTGGGGCTGCGTCTGTCATCGCGGCTTGTGCCGGATGCACCGCTGCGCCGGTTCGGCTGGATTTATGACCATGACGTGACGGCCCCGATCTCACGGAGCCGTGATCCGGGATGATTTCCTGTCCCTTTACCCCCAGATAAGCTCCACGCAGCACGAGGAACATCATGGACAGCGATCAGATCATGCGGCTGGTCTATCTGGGCGTCTGGGGAACTGTGCTGATCAGTTATTTCCTGATCGCGCGGACTCAGGGACTGGGCCAGAGCCTGCGCCAGCTAATGCTCTGGGGGCTTATATTCGTCGGGGTGGCGGCGGGTTACGGGCTGTGGCAGGACATCACCCGGCAACAGGCCACCATCGCCGTCACGGGCGACGGAGCGGTTGTGCTGCGCGCAGGCCGTGACGGTCATTTCCGGATCGAGCTTGGGGTGAACGGCGCGCCCGTGGAGTTCATCATCGACACGGGCGCCTCGGATCTGGTGCTCTCGCAGGCAGATGCGGCGCGGGTCGGGTTCGATCCGCAGGCGCTAGCCTATCTCGGCCAGGCGCGCACTGCAAACGGCGTGGTCGGCATAGCGCGGGTCACGCTCGACGAGGTGCTGCTGGCCCAGGACGGGCTGGAGATCCGCGACACCAATGTTTCCGCCTTTGTCAATGAAGGCCAGCTTGATGTCTCGCTTCTGGGTATGGGCTATCTGCGCCGCTATGCGCGTATCGCGATCGAGGGCGACCGGCTGATCCTGGAACGGTAGCGGCGTGTACGGCCCGCCCGCACGCCCGCAAACGGCCCGCCCCCCCCACCCTCGCGGCGCGCCTTGCGGCGCTTGCTTGCCGTTTGCTGGCTGGGCTGCGAGGCGTTGTGCGCGGGCTGTCCGAGCTATTCCCCTTGCCCGGTCGCCTGCCGCGCGCTAGGACCACCTGACAGCCAGCCAGAGGACAGTGCCATGCCTGATGATCTGATCAATTCCTTCATGACCGGCCCGGACGAACAAGGGCGCTTCGGCATCTATGGTGGCCGATTCGTGTCGGAAACCCTGATGCCGCTGATCCTTGAACTTGAAGCCGAATATGAGCGCGCCAAGACCGATCAGAGCTTCTGGGCGCAGATGGACGATCTGTGGACACATTATGTGGGCCGCCCCTCGCCACTGTATTTTGCCGAACGCCTTACCGAACATTGCGGCGGCGCGAAGATCTACCTCAAGCGCGACGAGTTGAACCATACCGGCGCGCACAAGATCAACAATGTCCTGGGCCAGATCCTGCTCGCGATGCGCATGGGCAAAACCCGCATCATCGCCGAGACAGGTGCCGGCCAGCACGGAGTTGCGACCGCGACGGTCTGCGCGCGGTTCGGGCTGAAATGCGTGGTCTACATGGGCGCGCATGATGTCGAGCGGCAGGCACCGAACGTGTTCCGCATGAAGCTTCTGGGTGCAGAGGTGGTTCCGGTGCGCTCGGGGCGCGGCACGCTCAAGGACGCGATGAACGATGCGCTGCGCGACTGGGTGACCAATGTTCGCGACACGTTCTACTGCATTGGCACGGTTGCAGGCCCGCACCCCTATCCTGCAATGGTGCGTGATTTCCAGTCCATCATCGGCAAGGAGACCCGCGAGCAGATCATGGCGCGTGAGGGCCGCCTGCCAGATACCATTATCGCCGCGATCGGCGGGGGGTCGAACGCTATGGGGCTGTTCTATCCGTTCCTTGATGACAAGGACGTGGCCATCATCGGGGTCGAGGCTGGCGGTCGCGGGGTGGATGACCGCATGGAGCATTGCGCTTCTCTGACCGGCGGGCGTCCGGGGGTTCTGCATGGCAACCGCACCTATCTGTTGCAAGACGAGGACGGGCAGATTCTCGAAGGGCACTCCATTTCGGCGGGGCTGGATTATCCGGGCATCGGGCCGGAACATGCCTGGCTGAAGGATGTCGGCCGCGCCCGATATGTCTCGATCACCGATGACGAGGCGCTGGGCGCTTTCCAGACCTGCTGTGCGCTGGAGGGGATCATTCCCGCGCTGGAACCCAGCCACGCGCTCGCGCATGTCTTGAAGATGGCGCCATCGCTGCCGGCCGACCACCTGATCGTGATGAACATGTGCGGACGGGGTGACAAGGACATTTTCACTGTCGCGCGTCATCTCGGAGTGGAGATCGGCGTATAAACGAAAGTTTATTCGCCAGAAATAAACCCTTTCCCGATAGTTTGACGCCTCGCTTGTTATTATATTACCTGTCACGTCCGGTTGACACATGGTGACCCCGCCCCTGATAGCGGAATGATCTTTCGAGTCTGACGGGGTCGATTGGGTGCACCCATCTGCGTGGCAGGGCATCTCCGCCGTGCTTGAGCGGCATGAGCTACCCCGGCCTATCCCGGAAAGGACGGGTGACATGCGATTGTGTAACGAGTATGGAGAGTATGACCGCACTTCGCGCAGGGCGCGAAGTGCGGCGCTCGCCTGCCGTATTCCCGTGTCGGTGTTCTGACCATGACCCTGCGCAAGCCTGCCTTCCAAGCGCTTTGCCTGATGGTCTGCCTGGTCGCCACCGCCAGTCCTGCATCTGAGCATGGCGTGACCCCTGAAATGGTGGTCGAGGCACTGGCGGGGCAGGGTTATTCGGTGGATTCGGTCACGCGCACGATGCTCGGGAGGATGCGCTTTGTCGCCTCGCAGGGGCTGATCTGGCGCGAGGTCGTGCTCGATCTTTCCTCGGGGCAGATCCTGCGCGATTACGCCGTCGAGTTCACCCCGCAGCAGGCCCCCCGGACAGGACAGCCGAACATGCCGCGCGGCGGCACGCGGATCGATCTCGCCGAGGCGGAGAGTCTGGGACAGTAGATGACAGCCACTTTTCGCGCAGGTTTCCCGTTCAGGCTCCGATTGGCCTTGTCCTGCGGGGTGGCATGCGGCTGAAACTGGTCATTCTTGTCATGGTGCTGGTGCAGGCTCTCGGCGCGATGTTCTTCATCAGTGCCATCCTGCTTTCGGTGCTCGGGATCGACCGTCAGCCGATGGACTGGCACCGGCGCGAACTGGTCGAGATCCTGGCGGCAATCGCGCTGCTGATCGGACTTGTCCTTTCGGGGGTGCTTCTGTTCCAGACACAGCGCCGCCTGGGGCGCGCCGAGGCGCAGTTGCAGCGCGCGTCGGGGGCCTTCATGGAAGTGCTGGAGGAGCATTTCGTCCAATGGACCCTGACCCCTGCCGAGCGCGACGTGGCGCTGTTCCTGATCAAGGGCTTCTCGACTCAGGAGATCGCCCGCTTCCGCAACACGTCCGAGGGCACCATCAAGGCGCAGACCAACGCAATCTATCGCAAGGCCGGTGTCAGCGGGCGCGGGCAGTTGATGAGCATCTTCATCGATGACCTGATTGACGAGAAGTGCGGCGCGCGCTGAACCGGTCTAACCGAGATCAAGCGCGTAGCGGCGCAGGATCGCGAGCGGCACGATCTCGAGCGCCCGCTGATGGGTGCTCTTGAGATAGATCTTCGGTGCAGCGTCTTCGTCATGCGCCTGCAAAAAACGACCTGCGCACAGGCACCACTGGTCGCCCGGCTTCAGCCCTGGAAAGCCGAATTCCGGCCGCGGCGTGCTCAGGTCATTGCCGAGATATTTTGAATGGGCCAGGAATTCGGCCGACATGACGGCACAGACAGTGTGGCTGCCGCGATCTTCGGCGCAGGTGTCGCAGGACCCGTTGCGAAAGAACCCGGTCTTGGGGTCATGCGAACAGGGTACCAGCCTGCTCCCCAGAACATTGACAGATGGTGCAGTGCGCAGGGCCATGGTGTCTCACTCCCTTTGAAACATCCTGTCAGTTAATTCATGCGCGATGCGTGTCCACAAAAAATGACAGATCAGCAAGGATCAGGGCTGCGGCGCGGACCACTCCACCCAGCGACCATGAAAATCTGCCTGGCCAGGCGCGTTTGTCTCATTCCCTGGCCATAGATGCAGCCGTGACTCTGCACCGGGACCTGCGCCATCGGCTTCCATGGCCAGATGGGCGAGCGGTTCGTCCGGCCGGACCCGCGCTCCGGCCCGCGCGAGCAGGTCCTGCCCGCGGGCATGGGCGCGAAAGCTCACCGGAACCTGTCCATCAGTTTCTGCAGCGGGCTGCGCTTGTCCTCTTGCACCGGAGCGGGGGCCTGTGCTGCGGCGGCAGGCCTTGTCGAGGAGGTCTTGCGTGGCGGGCTGGTGCGCAGTGCGACCGCATTGGCAAAGCTTGGGCCGTCGCCCTTTGCCAGGGCCTTGGCCCCGTCCGAAATGCCGCAGAGCAGCGCCTCCAGCCAGTCGGCATCGGCTTTCGCGAAATCCGAGAGGACATAGGCCGAGACGCGGTCCTTGTGGCCCGGATGACCGATGCCCAGGCGCACGCGCGCATGATCGGGGCCGATATGCTCATGGATCGAACGCAGCCCGTTATGGCCAGCATGCCCGCCGCCCTGCTTGAGGCGCATCCTGCCGGGGCTCAGGTCCAGTTCGTCGTGGAACACGACAAGATCGGCCGGGGCGAGCTTGTAGAAGCGCATGGCCTCGCCGACAGGCTGGCCCGAACGGTTCATGTAGCTCTGCGGCTTGAGCAGTACCACCTTTTCCGACCCCAGCCGCCCCTCGCTGATCTCAGCCGAGAATTTCGACCGCCAGGGCGTGAAGCCATGATCGGCGGCGATGCGCTCGACGGCCATGAAGCCGATATTGTGCCGGTTGGCGGCATAACGTGCGCCCGGATTTCCAAGACCTGCAAAGAGTTTCATGGCGCTGCACTCCTCTTTTGCGCTGCAGCATAAACCGACGCGGGGGCACTGAAAAGCACCGGCTTGCACGTCGGGGCCGCGCGACTATGCTGCCCGGTGCAGACAGGAGAGACGCATGTATCTGACCATCAACCGTTTCAAGGTTCGACCGGGGCAGGAAACGGCCTTCGAGGAAATCTGGACCTCGCGCGAAAGCAGGCTGCCTGACATGGAAGGCTTTGTCGAGTTCCACCTGTTCCGCGGCGAAAGCGCGCAGGATCACACGCCCTATCTCTCGCATACGCTGTGGCGCGACAAGGCCGCCTTTGACGGCTGGGTGCGGTCGCAGAATTTCCGCGGCTCGCACAAGGGGGTACGCGAGCACGGCAGTATCTATCTGGGTCCGCCGGAACTCGAGGTCTTCACCTCGGTCCAGACGATCACGGGTTGAGGCGGGAATGCCGTTCTACCAGCTTGGCGAGATCACGCTCGAGATACCTTCCGAACATCTGGGCGCACGGGTCGAGGCCGCGCTCGAACGCGGCAGTTTCGAGCGTGACGAGGCACGCGCGCTCGCGCGCCATTTCACACCCGCAGACCGGTTGCTCGATCTGGGCGCGGGCACCGGCTATATGGCCAGTATCGCCGGGCGCATCGCCGGAGGGCAGGCCGTGACCGGGGTCGAAGCCTTGCCCGCCATGGTCGAGGTTGCGCGCGCGAACCTGCTCCGCAACGGCGTCGAGGGGGCACAGATCCACTGGGGGGCCGTGGTGCCGGATGCGTATTGCGACGCGCAGGTGCGTTTCGCGGCGCGGCGGCAGTTCTGGGCCTCTGGCATCCTGCGCGCGCAGGACACGCGCTACCGCGCGGCGCTGGACGTGCCCGCGCTGCGGCTGGGGCCATTGCTGCACGAGACGCAGGCGACGGTGCTCTCATGCGATATCGAGGGCGGCGAGCAGGATCTGTTCGAGGCCGACCTGCCCGAAGGGCTGCGGCTGGTCATCCTGGAAATCCACCCCAGGCGCTATGGCGATTCCGGCACCGCACAGGTCTTCGCGACGCTGCTGCGCAACCGGATGGTCTATTGCTCCAGGGGTTCGGTCGGCACGACGCTTGTGTTCCGCCGGATCGGGACAGAGCCTTGAAGCGCAAGGGGCGCCCTTGCGGGCGCCCCTCGAAAGATGTCGCTGCGGTGGCGCGGGTCACTCGTCCGCGGTCGCGGTCTCTTCCGTATCATCATCCGCTGCCGCCAGTGCGCGGGGTGCCGCGATATTGGCGATGACGAAATTGCGTTCGATCGTGGGCCTCGTGCCCTCTGGCAGTACGATCTCGGAGATGGTGATCGTATCACCGATCTTGTGACCTTCGAGATTGACGATCAGTTTCTCGGGGATGTCCCCCGCCACGACGTTCAGTTCCACCTCGGGGCGCACAACCGTCAGCGTGCCGCCGCGTTTGAGGCCTGCACATTTTTCGTGGTTGATGAACTCGACCGGGATGAACAGGTTGATGCGGCTGGTGCGGCGCAGGCGCATCAGGTCCACATGCGTGGGCAGACCCTTGACCACATCGCGCTGCACGCCACGGCAGATCACGCGCACATCGTCCTGTCCCTCGACCTTGAGGTTGAAGAGCGTTGACATGAAGCGACCGGCCTTGAGCTGTGCGATAAGGTAGTTGTACTTGAAATTCACCGGCAGGGGGTCGCCCCCCCCACCATAGACAATACCGGGTACGAGTTGCTCACGACGAGCTTGACGGGCGGCCCCCTTGCCTGTCCCCGTCCGTACCTCGGCCAAAAGATCCGGGATCTCACCAGCCATTTGACATTTCCTTTGTTGCCAGATTGAACAGCCCGCCTCCAAGGGTGCGGGCTGCGAGTAGCGGCGCTTTAGGGGAGAGCGGTCCGGATGGCAAGAAGAAAGCGGTGACAAGCCCCTGCACGCGCCTGGAAGTGACTATCTGGTGCAAGAAAACGGGGGCGGTCGCGGGGCGGGTCCGGTCACGGTCCGGGCCGCAGCCCCAGGATGGACATTTCCGGCACGAAGACGCCGCAGGGCAGGGTCAGCCGGGAACCGATCGGGCAAGATAGGCTTCGAGCCAGTGGATGTTGTAGTCACCGCGCAGCACCTCGTCTTCGCCCAGCAGCGCGTGGAACAGCGGCACGGAGGAATCCACCCCGTCGATGATCAGCTCGCCCAGCGCGCGTTTCAGCCGCGCCAGGGCCTCGGGGCGGTCGCGGCCATGTACGATCAGCTTCGCGATCAGGCTGTCGTAATGCGACGGCACGCGGTAGCCGGAATAGAGCGCGCTGTCCATCCGCACACCCAGGCCGCCAGGCGCGTGATAGGTTGCGACGGTCCCCGGGCAGGGCGTGAAATTGGGCAGGCGCTCGGCATTGATCCGCACCTCGATGGCATGGCCATTCAGATTCAGCTCGTCCTGCGTGAAAGAGAGCGGCAGCCCTGCGGCCACGCGGATCTGTTCGCGCACCAGATCGACACCGAAAATGGCTTCGGTCACCGGGTGCTCGACCTGAAGCCTCGTATTCATCTCTATGAAGAAGAACTCTCCGTTTTCATAGAGAAATTCGATCGTGCCAGCGCCGCGATAGCCGATCCGGGCTATCGCCTCAGCGCAGGTCTGGCCGATGCGGGCGCGGGTGGCGGCATCGAGCGCGGGGCTTGGCGCCTCCTCGAGCACTTTCTGATGGCGGCGCTGAAGCGAGCAGTCACGCTCGCCCAGATGCACGGCATTGCCCTTGCCGTCGCCAAAGACTTGAATCTCGATATGGCGCGGCGCACCGAGATATTTCTCGAGATAGACCTCGTCATTGCCGAAAGCGGCCTTGGATTCCGCGCGCGCAGTGCGGAAGGCCGATTCAAGGTCGGCGGCCGTGCGCGCGAGTTTCATGCCGCGTCCGCCACCGCCTGCCGTGGCCTTGACGATGACCGGAAAGCCGATCTCTTCGGCCACGCGCCGCGCGGTCTCGAGATCGGGCACGCCACCCTCCGAGCCCGGCACGCAGGGCACGCCCAGTGCCTTCATGGTCTCCTTGGCGGTGATCTTGTCGCCCATCAGGCGGATATGTTCCGCCGAGGGCCCGATGAAGGTGATGTCGTGATCCTCGACCACCTGGACGAAGGCGGCGTTCTCGGACAGGAAACCATACCCGGGATGGATCGCATCCGCCCCCGAGATTTCGCAGGCCGAGATGATGGCAGGCACATGCAGGTAGCTTTGCGTCGAGGGGGGCGGGCCGATGCAGATGGCCTCGTCGGCCATGCGCACATGCATCGCGTCCGAATCGGCCGTGGAATGCACCGCAACCGAGGCTATGCCCATCTCGCGGCAGGCGCGGATCACGCGGAGCGCGATCTCGCCGCGATTGGCAATCAGGATCTTCTCGAACATCGCGCGGGCCTTATTCGATGATCATCAGCGGAGCGCCGAATTCGACCGGGCTGCCATCGCTGATCAGTATGCGCCTGACCGTGCCTGCGCGGGGCGCGGGGATGTGGTTCATTGTCTTCATCGCCTCGATGATCATCAGCGTTTCGCCCTCCGAGACCTGCGTTCCGATGCTCACGAAGGGCGCGGCTCCTGGTTCGGCGGCCAGATAGGCCGTGCCCACCATGGGCGAGGTTACGGCGCCAGGGTGCTGCGCCGGGTCGGAGGGCAGTTCCCCGCGCGCCGGTGCGGGGGCAGGGGCGCCCGGGGCGGGCGAGGCCGCCGGGGCAGGGGCGGCTGCAAAAGTTTGGACCATCGCAGCGGCACTCTGGCGCGCCACGCGCACGTTGAGACTGTCATTCTCGCCATATTTGCGCTTGACGCTCAACTCGGCGAGGTCGTTCTCCTGAAGCAGTTCCGCAAGGGCTCGGATAAAGGCAACATCGGCGTCATTGCGGTTCTTGGTCATGGGATTCCTCGAGACAAGTCAGACCGGCAGGCGCGCGAGGGTCTGCGCACTCAGCATGTGGCGGGGCTTATACTTGAGCGATCCGTCCCTGTGAAGCCGCGTTTTTGTTGTGCCGCAGGGCGGGCGGAAAGACGCAAGTTTCAGGCTTCACGCCTGAGTCAATTTCTGTAAATTGACAGAGAAGGGAGTTTTCAGATGCCCCGTCCCGCCCTGACCGGCACGCGAATCCGTGCAAGACGCAACCTGCGCGGGTTGCGCCAGGCGGAGCTTGCGCGAGAGGTCGGGGTCTCGCCCTCCTTCCTCAACCTGATCGAGCACAACCGCCGCAAGGTCAGCCCGCAACTTCTTGATGCGCTGGCAACGGCGCTCGGGGTCTCGGCGGACGCACTGATCGAGGATACCGATGCCCGGCTGATCGAGGGCGCGCGGGCAGCGGCGCAGCGCAGCGAGGCCGATCTGACCGAACTCGAGCGGATCGACGAGTTCACCGGGCGTTTTCCCGGCTGGGCCAAGGTGCTGGCGGAAACCCAGGCGCGGGTCGAACGGCTGGAACGTGTGGTCGAGCAACTCAGCGACCGCATGACCCATGACCCCTATCTGGGCGAGGCGCTGCACGAGATCATCTCGGCCGTGACCTCGGTGCAGTCGACTGCCAGCATCCTCATCGATGCCGACGAAATCGATCCCGACTGGCAGGCGCGCTTTCACCGCAACATCGTGCAGGACTCCGCACGGCTGGCCGAAGGGGCGGTGGCGCTGGTCAATTACCTTGATACCGCGCAGAGCGACGAGGCCGGGCTTGCCGCGCCGCAGGAAGAGGTCGAGGCCTGGCTGGCGCGGCTGGGCTTTCACCTGCCCGAGATAGAGAGCGGCATGACCGATGCAGAGGCGCTGGTGCGGGGACAGGTGGAACTTTCCTCAGATGCCTCGCGCGCGCTTGCGCGGCAATGGATCGCCCGGTTCGCCGCCGATGCCGAAGCGCTTCCGCTTGACGAAATGGCCGCAGCCCTGACCGAGACGGGACTCGCGCCCGAGGCACTGGCCCAGCGCTTCGGCGTGCCTTTCGATCTGGTCCTGCGCAGGCTGGCACTGTTGCCGGAAGCGACATTGCAGGGTGCCGGCCTGCCGCCGCTCGGGCTGGTGATCTGCGACAGTTCGGGCACGATGGTGTTTCGCCGTGCGCTCGAAGGCTTTCGCCTGCCGCGTTTCGGTGGAGGCTGTCCGCTCTGGCCGCTCTACCAGGCGCTACAGCGTCCGCTGGTGCCGCTGAGGCAAGTGCTGGTTACGGCCGGGCGTCTCGGACGACGCTATCTGACCTATGCCTTTGCCGCGCCGCTGGGAGAGGTGGGCTATGACGCCCCGGTGGTGCTGCGCGCATCAATGCTTGTCGCACCGCTGGCCGCCGCCGGGGGGGATGGCGCAGGCGCGCCGGTTCCAGTCGGGGCCAGTTGCCGAACCTGTGCCCAGCTCGACTGCACGGCCCGGCGCGAGCCCTCCATCCTTGTGACCGGAGGATGAGGCGGGAATGATGCGGGCATCTGGCGCTATCTTGCACTTTGACAGGCGCGGACGAATGCAGGATACAGGAAAAGTTGCAAGGCAGTCCGGGAGGAGAAGACCTGCCATGCAATATCGGGCGGGGGGTTGCGGGGGTCAGGTCCGGTGGGCACCTTCCGGCGCCCGGTCGTGAGCTTTGGGAGGAGCCTTGCGATGCAGAAGCGCGTGCTGGTCATCGAGGATGAGCCCAACATTTCCGAGGCATTGAGCTTCATCCTCAGTCGAAATGGCTGGCGGGTCGATGTGACGGCGGACGGAAAGGCGGCGCTGGGCCGCCTGTATGCCGACCCGCCCGACCTGCTCATCCTCGATCTGATGCTGCCGGGGGTGAGCGGTTTCGACATTCTTCGATCGGTGCGCGCGTGCGATGATACCCGCGCGCTGCCGGTACTGATGCTGACGGCCAAGGGGCAGGCCGCCGATCGGATCGAGGCCGAGCGTCTGGGAGTCACGCGCTTCATGACCAAACCCTTCGCGAATGCCGAGGTGCTGGCCGCCGTGCATGAGATGGCGCGGACATGAAACCGCCAAGGACACAGCAATTCCTTGGGCGTGAAAGCTATCGGATGCGCCGTCTGATGGACGCCGCGCGAATTCTGCCCGTCTTTGCCCTTGTCCTGCTGCTGCTCCCGCTGATGCGCCACAGCCCCGAACTGGAGGCGCCGCCGACAGCCACCGAAAGCGTCTATCTGTTCGCGGTCTGGGCCGTCATGATCCTGCTGGCCTTCCTGCTCTCGCTCTGGCTGCGGCGCGCACTCGACCCGGCTGACAAGGGCAAGCGTCCGCACCGTGCCGGCCCCTCCGGGGAGTAGCGCGTATGTCGTTCAACCTTCTGGTCCTGACCTGCCTTGGCTATGTGGTGCTGCTCTTCACAGTCGCCTCTGCAGCAGAGCGGGCAGCAGTGGCGGGGCGCGCAGGCTGGCTGCGCTCGCCCATGGTCTACACGCTATCGCTCTCGGTCTATTGCACGGCGTGGACCTTTTATGGCGCGGTCGGCTATGCGGCGCGCTCGGGGCTGGAGTTCATGACCATCTATCTGGGCCCGACGCTGGTCTTCGTCGGCTGGTGGGTGGTTCTGCGCAAGCTGGTGCGGATCGGGCGCGAGAACCGCGTGACCTCGATCGCCGACATGATTTCGGCGCGCTACGGAAAGTCCAACCTGCTGGGAGTGATCGTGACGCTCCTGTGCATCATGGCGGGCACGCCCTATATCGCGCTGCAGCTGCAATCCATCTCGCAGTCCTTCACGGTCTTCGTGACCGATCCGACCGGCCCTTCGCTTGCGACCGATACCACGCTGATTGCCTTCTGGGTGGCAGTGGGGCTTGCGTTTTTCACCATCGCCTTTGGCACGCGCACGCTCGATGCCAATGAACAGCATCCCGGCGTGGTCACAGCAATCGCGGTCGAGGCCGTGGTCAAGCTGCTCGCGCTGCTGGCGGTGGGCGTGTTCGTGGTCTGGTTCGTGGCCACCGGCCCGAGCGACATCCTTGCCCGGATCGACGCGCAGGCGCTGCCGGAATGGGAGATCCAGCCCGGGCGCTGGACAGGGCTGATCCTGCTGTCGGCCATCGCGATCATCTGCCTGCCGCGCATGTTTCAGGTCACGGTGGTCGAGAATACCAATGACCAACACCTTGCGACCGCAAGCTGGGCCTTTCCGCTGTACCTGTTCCTCATCAGCCTCTTCGTGCTGCCCATTGCAGTGATCGGGATGGAACTGATGCCTGCAGGCAGCAATCCCGACATGTTCATGCTTACCCTGCCGTTGCATCTGGGCCAGGACGGACTGGCGCTGCTGTCCTTCCTTGGCGGGTTTTCGGCCGCAACCTCAATGGTGATCGTGGCCTCGCTGGCACTGGCTACGATGGTGTCGAACCATATCGTGGTGCCACTCTGGTTGCGGGTGCGTGCCGTGCGGCAGCGCGACACGGGCGACATGCGGCTTCTGGTGCTCAGCGTGCGGCGGTTGTCGATCTCGCTCGTCCTGGGGCTGGGCTACGTCTATTACGTCATCACCGGCGGCTCGGCTGCGCTGGCGTCCATCGGACTGATTGCCTTTGTCGGGGTCGCGCAATGCCTGCCGGCGCTGATCGGCGCGCTGTACTGGCGCGGTGCCAGCCGCAATGGCGCGGCACTGGGGCTCATTGCGGGCATGGTGCTGTGGTTCTATACGCTGTTCCTGCCCAGTTTCGGCCCGGAAGTCTTTCTCTCGGCGCGCGTCATGGAAAGCGGGCCATTCGACCTTGCATGGCTCAGGCCCTACAGCCTGTTCGGCCTGACGACACTCGACCCGCTGTTGCACTCACTGTTCTGGTCGCTCATGGTCAACATCGTGGCCTTCTGTTTCGGCTCCATCCTGTCCTTTCCCAGCCCGATCGAGCGGGTGCAGGGGGCGCTCTTCGTCGATATCTTCGACCGTCCCGGCACTGCCCGAAGCTGGACCCGACCCATGGCCGAGGCCGAGGATCTGTTGCCCATGGCACAGCGCATCTTCGGCGCGACCGAGGCTCAGGCCTTTTTCCGCGCGCAGGCCGAGTTGCAGGGAAAGCAGGGCTTTCTGCCCGATATCACACCCGAGTTCCTGGAAGCGCTGGAGTTGAAGCTGGCGGGTTCGGTCGGGGCGGCCACGGCCTATGCCATGCTCGCCCAGACTGTCGGCACGTCGGTTGTCTCGGTCGATGACCTGATGGCCGTGGCCTCCGAGACAGCGCAGATCATGGAGTATTCCGCCCAGCTTGAGGCGAAATCCGAGGAACTGACCCGCACCGCCCGCAAGCTGCGAGAGGCCAACGAGAAACTTCAGACACTCTCGGTCCAGAAGGATGCTTTCCTGAGCCAGATCAGCCACGAGTTGCGCACTCCGATGACCTCGATCCGGGCCTTCTCGGAGATCCTGATGGACGCAGATGGCATGTCGGACGAGGAGCAGATCCATTTCGCCCGAATCATCCATGACGAGTCGATCCGCCTGACGCGCCTGCTCGATGACCTGCTGGATCTGAGCGTTCTGGAGCACGGCCAGGTGCAGCTCAACATCACGACCGCCAATCTGCGGGAATTGATCGACCGCGCGATCACGGCCTCGAATTCGGTGCAGGCCGAACGCAATTTCACATTGCATCGCAGCCGCGACCGCGAGGATGTCGACATTACCACCGATGCCGGGCGGCTGGCGCAGGTCTTCATCAACGTGCTGTCGAACGCGCGGAAGTATTGCGATGCGGCGGACCCGCAGTTGCGGATCAAGGTCAAGCGGCGCAATGGCATGGTCGATGTGGATTTCATCGACAATGGCATCGGCATTCCGCGTGACAAGCAGGCGCTGATCTTCGAGAAATTCTCGCGACTGACCGATTCGATGCAGGCCGGCGGCGCGGGTCTGGGGCTCGCGATCTGCCGCGAGATCATGCATAATCTGGGCGGCGATATTACCTATGTGCCGGGGCAGGGCGGGGCCGCCTTCCGCGTCAGTTTCCCGATGCAGCTGGAGGCCCGCGAGAGCAGCGCAAGACCCGCAACCGACCCCGCCGAGGCAGCCGAATAGGCCTTATGCCGCGTTTCCGGGCAGGCGTGGCGAAAAATGCGGCAACGGGGGTGGCATCGGCGCGTGCAAAAATTTTTACTAATTGATAAAAATTCAGAACCGTGGTTTCCTGTTCGCGACACGCTTGCAGGAGGATGAGGCCAGCCATGTCCAATTCCGTAACCACTCCCGGCATCCGGCACGGCCGACTTCCGGCCGAGCTTTATGCCAGCCATTTTGACGACCTCTACCCCGTTTATGATCCGCATGAAGCGATGGTCGCCGCCGACCGGTGCTATTTCTGCCACGATGCGCCTTGCATCACGGCCTGTCCGACCGAGATCGACATTCCGCTGTTCATCCGCCAGATTCAGGCCGGCCAGCCTGAGGCAGCGGCAAGGACGATTTTCGACCAGAACATCCTCGGCGGTACCTGCGCGCGCGTATGCCCCACCGAAACGCTGTGCGAAGGCGCCTGCGTGCGCGAGGCCGCCGAAGGCAAGCCGGTCGAGATCGGCCGCCTGCAACGCTACGCCACCGACGCGCTGATGGCGCGGCAGGGGCACCCCTATGCGCGCGCTGACAGCACCGGCAAGCGGGTCGCGGTTGTGGGGGCGGGGCCAGCGGGGCTGGCCTGTGCGCACAGGCTGGCGATGCACGGGCACGAGGTCACGATCCATGAGGCCGAGGCCAAGCCCGGCGGGCTGAACGAATACGGGATCGCCGCCTACAAGATGGCAGGCGGCTTTGCCGCGCGCGAGGTCGAGTGGCTCATGGGCATTGGCGGGATCACGCTCGAGACCGGCAAGGCACTGGGGCGCGATCTCTCGCTCGATCAGTTGCAGGCCGGGTTCGACGCCGTGTTTCTCGGGATCGGCCTGGGAGATGTGAACCGCCTGGACATTCCTGGCGAGAACCTTGACGGGGTACGCGATGCTGTCGAGTTCATTGCCGAACTGCGCCAGACCGAAGACCTTTCGCGCCTGCCGATCGGGCGCGACGTCGTGGTGATCGGGGGCGGCATGACGGCCGTGGACGCCGCCGTGCAGTCGAAGCTGCTGGGCGCCGAACATGTCAGCATGCTCTACCGGCGCGGGCGCGAGGCGATGAGCGCTTCCGATCACGAGATCGAACATGCCGCGACCGAAGGTGTCACGATCATCACCAACGCGACCCCGGTTGCGATCCATGGCCAGGGAGCGGTTGCCGAGGTGGAGTTTGCCTATACAGATGGGACGGGAGAGAATTTCCGTCTGCGCGCCGATCAGGTGTTCAAGGCCATCGGGCAGAAGCTCGCCGGCATGGACGGGCTGACGATGGAGGGCCGCAAACTCGCAGCCCAGCCAGCAGCCGGCGTCTGGGCCGGGGGCGACTGCACGGGCGGCGGGGAGGATCTGACCGTGACGGCGGTCGCGCAGGGGCGCGATGCGGCAGCGGAGATTCACGCCTATCTGACAGGGAATGGTGGGTGAATCATCCACCCTACAGGAGACACGGACCATGGCTGACCTGAGCACCAATTTCGTCGGAATCAAATCGCCCAATCCATTCTGGCTGGCCTCGGCCCCGCCCACCGACAAGGAATACAACGTGGTGCGCGCCTTCAAGGCGGGCTGGGGGGGCGTCGTGTGGAAGACGCTGGGTGCCGAAGGCCCGCCCATCGTCAACGTCAACGGTCCGCGCTATGGCGCGGTCTGGGGCGCGGATCGTCGCCTCATGGGGTTGAATAATATCGAGCTGATCACCGACCGCCCGCTGGAGGTGAACCTGCGCGAGATCAAGCAGGTCAAGCGCGACTGGCCCGACCGGGCCATGGTCGTGTCGCTGATGGTGCCCTGCGACGAGGACTCGTGGAAGGCGATCCTGAAACGGGTCGAGGAAACCGAGGCTGACGGGGTGGAGCTGAATTTCGGTTGTCCGCATGGCATGAGCGAGCGTGGCATGGGCTCGGCCGTGGGGCAGGTGCCAGAATATATCGAGATGGTCACGCGCTGGGTGAAGCAGC
The DNA here is from genome assembly GCA_007128135.1 of Paracoccaceae bacterium. Lineage (GTDB taxonomy): Bacteria > Pseudomonadota > Alphaproteobacteria > Rhodobacterales > Rhodobacteraceae > Roseinatronobacter. The sequence continues at coordinate 35,714 of SKYA01000010.1, forward strand.
ATTCGCGCATGCCCTGTATCGTGAAACTGACCCCCAACATCACCGACATCCGCAAACCGGCCGAAGCGGCGAAGCGCGGCGGCGCCGATGCAGTGAGCCTGATCAACACGATCAGTTCCATCACCTCCGTTGATCTGGACAGTTTCAGCCCCGAACCCTCGATTGACGGCAAGGGCGCGCATGGCGGCTATTGCGGCCCGGCCGTGAAGCCCATCGCACTGAACATGGTCGCCGAGATCGCGCGTGACCCGGCCACTGCCGGCCTGCCCATCAGCGGCATCGGCGGTGTCACCACATGGCGCGATGCGGCCGAGTTCATCGCGCTGGGCGCAGGCACGGTGCAGGTCTGCACGGCAGCCATGACCTACGGGTTCGGCATCATCAAGGAAATGACCGCCGGGCTCTCGCTCTATCTCGATGACAAGGGCATGACGCTGGACCAGCTGCAGGGCCGCGCGGTGCCGAATGTCACCGACTGGCAATACCTGAACCTCAACTATGTGACCAAGGCGCGGATCAACCAGGATCTGTGCATCCAGTGCGGGCGCTGCTATGCGGCCTGCGAGGACACCTCGCATCAGGCGATTTCGATGTCCCCCGAGCGCGTCTTCGACGTGATCGACGAAGAATGCGTGGCCTGCAATCTCTGCGTCAATGTGTGCCCGGTTCAGGATTGCATCACAATGGAGCAACTGCCCAAGGGTGCAACTGATCCGCGCACAGGTCACGAGGTCGGCGACTATGCCAACTGGACCACGCACCCGAACAACCCGATGGCCAGCGCTGCCGAGTAGCCCGTCAGATTGTCAGGGTGCCAGCAGCCGCTTGTATAGATGATCGAGAAAGGCCCCGGCCCCCTCGAACGGGTCATGGCCGGGGCCGCGGATCATGTCGATTTGTGCGGTGAAATCGGCGTAATGCTGCGTAAGCGCCCAGATCGAGAAGATCAGGTGATGCGGGTCTATCGGTGCAATGCGCCCCGCGCGCGCCCATGCCGCGATGACGCTTGCCTTTTCATCGACCAGCGCCCTCAACTCGGTCGAGATGAAGCCTTCCAGCCGGGGTGCGCCCTGCAGGATCTCGTTTGCGAAGAGGCGGCTCTCGCGGGGATAGGCGCGCGACATCTCGAGCTTGCGATGCATGTAGGACAGGATCTCGACATCCGGCGCGCCGGACGGGTCGAGCTTGCGCAGGGGAGCCAGCCAGTCATCGAGCAGGCGCGTCAGCAGCGCGCGGTGAACGGTTTCCTTGCTGTCGAAGTAATAGAGCAGGTTTGGTTTTGACAGCCCTGCCTCGGCTGCGATCTGGTCAAGCGTCGCGCCACGAAAGCCATGATTGGAAAACACCTCGAGCGCGGCATCCAGTATCCGTTGGCGGTTGCGCTGCTGGATACGCGAGCGCGCGGGTTTCGCCAGCGTGCCGGGTTTTTCAGCGGAGGGCGGGCGCGGCGCAGGCATGGCATGACAAGCTTCTTGACTGAATGGTCAAAGTTGATAGCGTCTTGTGACGAAGAGTGCAAGGTGGCGCTGCGCCGCCCAGCAGGGACTGCGAACAAGAGCAGCCGGAAAATGCTGCCATGACGGGGGGTTGAGAGATGTCGGCACCAGGTGCGAACCTGAAGATCAATGGCGAGCGGCTCTGGGACAGCCTGATGGAGATGGCGCGGATCGGCCCCGGAATTGCCGGGGGAAACAACCGCCAGACAGTGACGGATGAGGATGGCAAGGCCCGTCACCTGTTCCGCAAATGGTGTCAGGAGGCCGGCGGCAGCGTCGGCGTGGACGAGATGGGCACGATGTTCGCGCAGTTCGATGGTGCCGATCCCGAGGCGCTGCCGGTCTATGTAGGCAGCCATCTCGACACCCAGCCAACGGGCGGCAAGTATGACGGCGTTCTGGGAGTGCTCGCCGGGCTGGAGATCATCCGCTCGATGCGCGATCTGGGCATCAGGACACGCCGCCCCATCGTGGTGGTGAACTGGACCAATGAGGAGGGCACGCGTTTTGCTCCGGCGATGCTGGCCTCTGGCGTGTTCGCAGGCGTGCATGATCGCGACTGGGCCTATGACCGGGTCGATGCGCAGGGCAAGCGCTTCGGCGACGAGCTTGAGCGTATCGGCTGGAAGGGTGACGAGCCTGTCGGCAGGCGCAAGATGCATGCGTTTTTCGAACTGCATATCGAGCAGGGGCCGATTCTGGAGGCAGAGGGCAAGGATATCGGGGTGGTCACGCATGGTCAGGGCCTGCGCTGGATCGAGTGCACCGTGACCGGAAAGGGCCAGCATACGGGCTCGACGCCGATGTACATGCGCCGCAACGCGGGCCGGGGGCTCGCGCGGGTGACGGAACTGGTTCATGAGATCGCACTGAAGCACCAGCCCAACGCGGTCGGCGCGATCGGGCATGTCGATGTCTATCCCAACAGCCGCAACATCATCCCGGAAAAGGTTGTGTTCACGATAGATTTCCGCAGCCATGTTCTGGAGACGCTGGAGGCGATGGTGGCAGAGCTGAACACCCGTGCACCGGGAGCCTGCGCGGATATAGGGGTAAAGTTTTCCGCCCGGATTGTCGGCCAGTTCAACCCACCCGCCTTTGACGAGGTTCTGCTGGGTCGTATCCGCGATGCCGCCGCCCGACTGGGCTGCAGCCATATGGATATCGTCTCTGGCGCGGGCCATGATGCCTGCTGGATCAACCGGCTTTATCCGACCGCGATGATCATGTGCCCCTGTGTGGATGGTCTGAGCCATAACGAGGCCGAGGAGATCACACCCGCATGGGCCGAGGCGGGGGCCAATGTGCTGATGCATGCGGTGCTGGAAACCGCAGAGGTGGTGGGTGCGTAGCACCCACCCTACGGGTTGTGCCCGCTTCGTGCGGGGGGAAGAAAACGAGGAGTAGCACCATGTCCACTGTCATCAGGAACGGAACCGTCGTCACCCATGACCTGACTTACAATGCCGATGTGCGGGTCGAGGGCGGCAAGATCACCGAAATCGGCCCGAACCTTTCGGGCGACAGGGAACTCGACGCCACAGGCTGCTTCATCATGCCGGGCGGCATAGACCCGCATACCCATCTGGAAATGCCCTTCATGGGCACCTATTCCAGCGATGATTTCGAATCCGGCACGCGCGCGGCACTTTCGGGCGGCACCACCATGGTGATCGACTTCGCGCTGCCCAGCCCCGGGCAGGGGCTGCTCGATGCGCTGTCGATGTGGCACAACAAGTCGGGCCGCGCGCATTGCGACTACTCGTACCACATGGCCGTGACCTGGTGGGGACCTCAGGTCTTTGACGAGATGCCAAAGGTCGTCGAGCGCGGCATCACCAGCTTCAAGCATTTCCTTGCCTACAAGGGCGCGCTGATGGTCAATGATGACGAGTTGTTCGCCTCCTTCCAGCGCCTGCGTGAACTCGGGGCCATCGCCATGGTCCATGCCGAGAATGGCGATGTGGTGGCGGAACTGTCCGCGAAACTGCTGGCCGAGGGCAATACCGGCCCCGAGGCGCACGCCTATTCGCGCCCCTCCCAGGTCGAAGGCGAGGCCACCAACCGCGCCATCATGATTGCCGACATGGCAGGTGTGCCGCTCTACGTGGTGCATACCTCCTGCGAGGAAGCGCATGAGGCCATCCGCCGCGCGCGCCAGCAGGGCAAGCGCGTCTGGGGCGAACCGCTGATCCAGCATCTGACGCTCGACGAATCCGAGTATTTCCATCCCGACTGGGACCACGCGGCGCGGCGCGTCATGTCGCCCCCCTTCCGCAACAAGATACATCAGGACAGCCTGTGGGCCGGGCTGGCTGCGGGGTCGCTCTCGGTCGTTGCCACCGATCATTGCGCCTTCACCACCGAACAGAAGCGCTTCGGTGCGGGTGATTTCACCAAAATCCCCAATGGCACCGGGGGCCTTGAGGACCGTATGCCCATGCTCTGGACCCGTGGCGTGCGCACGGGGCGGATCACGATGAACGAATTTGTCGCCGTGACCTCGACAAATGTCGCCAAGATCTTCGGGATGTATCCGAAGAAGGGCGCGGTCGCTGTCGGGGCTGATGCCGATCTGGTCGTCTGGGACCCGGAAAAATCGAAGACCATCACCGCCAGCACGCAGCAATCGGCCATCGACTACAATGTCTTCGAGGGGCAAGAGGTGACCGGCCTTCCGCGCTTCGTGCTGTCGCGCGGACGGGTCATGGTCAAGGACGGTGCCTTCGACGGGCAGGAGGGGCATGGTGAATACGTCGCGCGCGAGCCGAACGGTCCGGTCAGCCAGGCGCTTTCGACCTGGAAGGACCTGACCGCCCCGCGTCCGGTGTCGCGCGCGGGCATCCCCGCGACGGGGGTGTGAAGCATGGCGTGGGCTCCGCTTCAGATCGGCGAAACGTTGCGGATCGCAGGATTCTTTGGCAAGGCCCTGTTCCTGCGGTCCCAGCCTTCACACGAGATCGAGCGGCGCCTCGGGTATCGCGCGGGACGCTTGCAGAAGGGATGGTACCTGCTGTTTCTCACCCAGATGCCGAAACCGACAGATTTCGAAGTGGCCGGATACAGCCACTTCTCCGGGGGTGTGCCCCAGGGACATCTTGGCAAGCCGCCGGATCCGCGAACCTCGGAACAGAGGCTGTCCGCCGAGGGCTATGATCTGCATAAGATCAAGCAAGGCCTGATCCGGCAGACATTCCATCTCGTTGGGTCTGATCGCCTCGCAAAGGTCATTCCCGTTGCGGACGAGCACCGCGAGCGCGGCATCCCTGACTATCCGCCCGGAAGCGGGGTGCCACAATGGAAACTCGTGTCCCCTTTGAACTGGCGGGTCGCTGCGGCGATCGGTCCCGGTGAGACCTACACGGGAAACTACCTGTGACACAAAGGACGAATTCGATGCGATCGCGACCGACAAAGACAGGGCGATGACCCGCATGTCGAATGAAAACCCGGCAGTGATTACCGCCCGAAACCTCAATCTTACCTTCCAGACGAACGATGGCCCGGTCCACGCCCTCAAGGACGTGTCGCTCGACATTGCCAAGGGCGAATTCGTCAGCTTCATCGGCCCCTCGGGCTGCGGCAAGACCACCTTCCTGCGTGTGATCGCGGATCTGGAAACGCCCAGTTCGGGGACGATCACGGTCAATGGCCTGACGCCCGAAGCTGCCCGCAAGGCCCGCGCCTATGGCTATGTATTCCAGGCAGCCGGGCTCTACCCCTGGCGCACGATTGCAGGAAATGTGAAACTTCCGTTGGAGATAATGGGGTATTCGCGGTCAGAACAGGAAGCCCGTGTTGAAAAAGTGCTAGAATTGGTCGAGCTTTCGGGCTTCGCGCGCAAATTCCCCTGGCAGCTCTCCGGCGGTATGCAGCAACGCGCCTCGATCGCCCGCGCGCTGGCTTTCGATGCCGACATCTTGCTCATGGACGAGCCCTTCGGCGCGCTCGACGAGATCGTGCGTGACCGGCTCAACGAACAGCTTCTCGACCTGTGGGCGCGCACGCAAAAGACCATCGGCTTTGTGACCCATTCCATTCCCGAGGCAGTCTATCTCTCTACCAGGATCGTCGTCATGTCACCCCGTCCGGGGCGGATCACCGATATCATCGACAGCCCGCTGCCGCGCGAGCGTCCGCTCGAGATCCGCGACAGCCCCGAATTCATCGAGATCGCGCATCGCGTGCGCGAAGGACTCAGGGCAGGGCATCTGGATGACTGATCCTCTGTTTTCCTGCATGAAATACTCCGGAGGTCCGGGGTCAGAGCCCCCGGCGCTGCGTCATGCGTAATCTGCTGCCAGTGCTCACTGTCGTCGCGGCCCTGATCGCGCTCTGGTATGTCGCGGTGGTACCGATGAATGCCCAATGGGCGCAGGATCAGGCCCGTCGTGCCGGGCAGGACCTGAGTCTTGCGGCTCTTGTCGCCGACACGATGTCGCAAAGCCGCCCCCGCCTTCCCGCCCCGCATCAGGTGGCGACGGAACTCTGGAACTCCACTGTGGTCGAGGAGTTGACCGGGCGGCGCGGGTTCATGAATACGGGAACGCTCTCCAATCGCAGCCTGATCTATCATGGCTGGGTCACGCTCTCGGCCACGCTGCTGGGCTTCGCCATCGGCTCGGCCCTGGGGATCGCGCTGGCGGTCGGCATTGTCCATAACCGCGCCATGGATGCGAGCGTCATGCCCTGGGCGATTGCCAGCCAGACCATCCCGATCCTCGCCATCGCGCCGATGATCATCGTCGTGCTGAACGCCATCGGTATTACCGGACTGATCCCCAAGGCGATCATCTCGACCTATCTGAGCTTCTTTCCGGTCGTGGTCGGCATGGTGAAGGGCCTGCGCGCACCCGAGCAGATGCAGCTTGACCTAATGAAGACCTATAGCGCCAGCGGCGCACAGGTCCTGGCGAAGCTGCGCTGGCCGTCGGCCATGCCCTATCTGTTTGCGTCGCTCAAGGTTGCGATTGCGGCCGCGCTGGTGGGCGCGATTGTGGCTGAACTGCCGACCGGGGCCGTGGCGGGGCTGGGCGCACGCCTGCTGTCGGGCAGCTATTACGGGCAGACCGTTCAGATCTGGTCTGCGCTGTTTGCTGCGGCCATCCTGGCCGCGACCATGGTGGCGCTGATCGGGCTGATCCAGCGCGCCACGCTCAGGCGCATGGGGATGGCGACATGACCCTGTTGCGCGAGAGTGGTGGTTTTCAGGGCACCGGGATGGTTCTGGGGTTGCTCATGGCGGTCGGGCTTGCCGTGGCTGGAGCCGAAGGGCAGCCCGAAGCACTGCCGATGATCTCGCTGCTGGGGGCCGTGCTGATCTGGGGCTTTCTTCCCCGCACATGGGGCGTCGCGCGTGCTGCCATGCTCGGGGCGCTTTGCGCGGCCATCCTGCTGGCGGCCTGGGGGCTGGCGGGTGGGCCGATGGGACATCCGGCCTTCTGGGCAGCGGTTCTGGCGGTCTGGCTCGGGGCGTGGATGCTGGTCGCGCTCTTTGCCGATCTGCCAAGGCGCGGGGGTATTGCGGGCACTGTGCAGGCCCTGCTCGCACCGCTGACCTTCGGCGCAACGCTGCTATGGCTGTGGGAGGTCGTCGTGCGCGCGCTCGAGGTCCCGCGCGTGATCCTGCCCGCGCCATCGGCCATCTGGGCGCGCATCCTGCGCTCGACGGATGTGCTCTGGGTCGATTTCGTACAGACCTTCGTCAAGGGTGCGCTGTCAGGCTATGCGATTGGCGTCGGCGCAGCGCTGGTTTTCGCGCTGCTGGTTGACCGCTCCGATTTCCTGCGCCGCGGCCTGCTGCCGGTGGGCAATTTCCTCGCCGCCCTGCCGATCATCGGCACGGCCCCGATCATGGTGATGTGGTTTGGTTTCGACTGGCCGTCGAAGGCTGCGGTCGTGGTGGCGATGGTGTTTTTCCCGATGCTGGTGAACACCGTTCAGGGTCTGGCCGCAACCGAGGCGATGCAACGCGATCTCATGCGCACCTACAGCGCAAGCTGGGGCCAGACGCTTCTGAAACTGCGCCTGCCGGCGGCGATGCCCTTCATTTTCAACGGGCTGAAAATTTCATCGACTCTGGCGCTGATCGGGGCGATTGTTGCTGAATTCTTCGGCTCGCCCACACGCGGGATGGGGTTTCGCATCTCGACCGAAGTGGGGCGGTTGCAACTGGATATGGTCTGGGCAGAAATTGCCGTGGCAGCCCTTGCCGGGTCGCTGTTCTATGGCCTGATTGCGCTTGTGGAACGGGGGGTGACTTTCTGGCACCCGTCGCAACGCGGGCGATAACCCCTGACCCCGAAACCGGGGCAGGCACTATGGAGGTGAAGACAATGAAGAAGACAGTTTTCGGTTCTGTTGCGGCACTGGGGCTTGGCCTCGCCCCTGCGGCCTGGGCGCTTGATGATGTGACACTGCAGCTCAAATGGGTCACGCAGGCGCAATTCGCGGGGTATTACGTCGCGCTGGAGAACGGGTTTTACGAGGAAGAGGGCCTCAATGTGACCATCCGCCCCGGTGGCCCCGATATCGCACCGCCACAGGTGATTGCGGGCGGTGGGGCAGATGTGATCGTGGAATGGATGCCCGCTGCCCTGGCAGCACGCGAGAGCGGGCTTGCCCTGGTCAACATCGCGCAGCCCTTCAAGTCTTCGGGCATGATGCTGACCTGTCTGGCCGAGACCGGCATCACTGGCCCCGAGGATTTCCCGGGCCGCACGCTGGGTGTGTGGTTCTTCGGTAACGAATACCCGTTCCTGTCCTGGATGAGCACGCTGGGCATCCCGACCGAGGGTGGCGAGGATGGCGTGGAGGTGCTGCGTCAGGGTTTCAATGTCGATCCCCTGCTGCAGCGCCAGGCGGATTGCATCTCGACCATGACCTACAACGAATACTGGCAGGTCATCGATGCAGGCATCGGCGAGGATGAACTGGTCACCTTCAAGTATGAGGATCAGGGCGTCGCCACACTGGAAGACGGTCTCTATGTGCTCGAGAGCAATCTCGAAGACCCTGCTTTCGTTGACAAGATGGCCCGCTTCGTGCGCGCCTCGATGCGTGGCTGGGAATGGGCGGCTGAGAATGTCGAAGAGGCCGCGATGATCGTTCTGGAATATGATGATACTGGTGCGCAGACCGAACAGCACCAGATCCGCATGATGGGCGAAGTCGCGCTGCTGATCGAAGGCTCGGACGGCACGCTCGACATGGAGGATTACGCTCGCACGGTGGCCACCCTGCTGGGCGGCGGGTCGGACCCTGTCATCACGGCTGAGCCGGTGGGTGCGACCACAAGTGTTGTGACCGACGCGGCCTTCAACTGACCAGAAGACCCCGGCCCTTCGGGCCGGGGTCGCCTTGTTGCCAGCAATGCGCGCGGTGGAGGGGTTCCGCCGACTGACCACAACGTGACCCAACGTCGTGAACACTGCGCTTCAGTGTCGTTGAGCCACTCACCCCTGCATGGCCTGACCCAGCATCCGGCCGACCATCTCGGTCATGTCGCGGCTCAGCGGATCCTGCGCCATGATCCGCTCCAGTTCAGCCCGGAGCAGCGCCTGACGTCGGTCGTCATACCGCCTCCAGGTCTCGAACAGGGTCGAGACCCGCGCTGCGGTCTGCGGGTTGACCGAGTCCAGACGGATCAGCCAGTCCGCAACCAGCCGGTAGCCAGAGCCGTCGCGCGCATGAAACCCTGCCGGGTTCATGCCCAGCCCCCCGATGACCGAGCGGAAACGGTTGGGGTTCTTCCAGTCGAAATCGGGGTGGTCGGTCAGTGTCTGCGCAATGGCTGCGGCCCTGTCGGGGCGGGCATGCATCACTTGCGCCGCGAACCACTTGTCCACCACCAGACGGTCATGCGCCCACTGGCGGTAGAACTGCATCCCTTCTGCGGTGCCCGCGCCAATGCCAAGCAGTGCAACCCAGGCCCCCATCTGTTCGGTCATGTTGTCGGCGCCTGCAAACAGATCGGCCGCTTTCGCGCCCTTGTCGGCAAAGGCCAGAATCCCGACCGCCTGCACGCGCAGCGCGCGACGACCGGCATCGCGGGCATCGGCACTGTAGGGGCCGGGGGTGGCCATGGCGGCCACGATCTGCCCGAGTTCGGGCGCAAGCGCGGCGGCAATGATCCGGTTCGCCTCGATCCGTGCGGCATGGATTGCATCGGGGTCGGGGACATGGCCGGCCTTATGCAATGAGGCGGCGATGTCCTCCTGACCCGGCAGGCGCAGCGCCAGCGCGCGAAAGGCGGGATCAAGCCCCTCATCGCACAGCGTCCTGCGCAGGGCGTCCAGGTATTCCGGGCCCGGCTTCGCATCTTCCAGCACCATCGCATGCAGGATGTCGCGGGCGAGCGCCCGGCCTGCCTCGAACCGGTTGAAGGGATCGGTGTCATGTGCAAGCAGTTGCGCGCGCTGCGCGTTTGTCAGGCGCTGGCCGAGCACCACCGGTGCGGAAAAGCCGCGCAGCAACGAGGCGATGGGACGCGCGGGCAGGTCCTCGAAGGTGAAACTCTGCTCGGGTGAGTCGAGTTCCAGCACCTGCGTGGGCAGCAGCTCTGCCCCGTCGGGGCCAATGAGCCCCATGGCCACCGGGATCAGCAGCGGCTCTTTGAGGGGCTGACCGGGGGTAGGGGGTGTATGCTGGCGCAGTGTTAGGGTATAGCGTCCGTCCTGCCAGTGCTCGGCGGCATCCACACACGGGGTGCCTGCCTGGCTGTACCAGCGCTTGAACTGCGAAAGGTCGCGGCCGGTTGCCTCCTCGAAGACCGCGAGCCAGTCCTCGATCGTGCAGGCCTGCCCGTCATGGCGGGCGAAATACAGATCGAGCGCGGCAGAATAGCCGTCCTCTCCGACCAGAAGCTGCAACATGCGGATCAGCTCCGCGCCTTTTTCATAAACGGTCGCAGTGTAGAAATTGTTGATCTCGACATAGCTCTCGGGACGGACAGGATGCGCCAGCGGGCCGTCATCCTCGCGGAACTGGCGTGCCCGCAGCGTCAGCACATCCTCGATACGCTTGACGGCATGGCTGCGCATGTCGCCCATGAACTGCTGGTCGCGAAAGACCGTCAACCCTTCCTTCAGCGAAAGCTGGAACCAGTCACGGCAGGTGATGCGGTTGCCGGTCCAGTTGTGGAAATACTCATGTGCGATGATCCGCTCGATCGAGGCGTAATCGGCGTCCGTCGCTGTCTCGGGCGAGGCCAGAACATAGCGAGAGTTGAAAATGTTCAAGCCCTTGTTCTCCATGGCGCCCATATTGAAGTCATCGACGGCCACAATGTTGAAAATGTCCAAGTCGTAGACACGTCCATAGACCTGCTCATCCCAGATCATCGAGCGTTTCAGCGCCTCCATCGCGTAGCCGGTCTTGTTCTCGTCGCCTGCGCGCACCCAGATATTGAGTGTCACCCGCCGCCCCTCCCTTGTGATGAAGGCGTCCTTCCGCGCGACCAGATCGCCGGCCACGAGCGCGAAGAGATAGGCGGGTTTGGGGTGCGGGTCGTCCCACTCGGCCCAGCCAGGGCCAGCGGCAACCGGGTTGCCGTTCGACAGCAGCACCGGCAGGTCGGAGACGATACGCACGCGGAACGGGGCCATCACGTCGGGGCGGTCGGGGTAGAAGGTGATCTTGCGGAACCCCTCGGCCTCGCACTGGGTGCAATACATGCCGCGCGACATGTAGAGCCCCTCGAGTGCCGTGTTGCCCTCGGGGGCGATCTCGACTTCGGACTGCCAGTCGAACGCACCTTCGGGCAGGTCGCGCGCGGGGATGGTCAGGCCCGTCGCATCGGGTCTGGCCGTGATCGCAGCGCCATTGATCGCAGCCGAGATGAGTTTCAGCCCCTCGCCGTCAAGGCGCAGGTCCTGATCGGGCGCGGCTTCGGGATTCGGACAAAAGCGGACCCGCGCCTTTACCCGCGTGGCTTGCGGGTGAAGATGGAAGTCCAGCGCCACCTGCTCTACCAGAAAGGGCGGTGGCTGGTAATCGGCAAGAAAGATCGGTTGCGGGGCTGTATCGCGCATGGGCTCTCTCACAGGGGATATGTTCCGGGCAGACATAGCGCGGCGCGCGCAGCGCGGCAATCAGCAGGGTCCTGCGAAAAGCTGCACCCAATACGCCCCGGGGCCACGCCCGAATCCGACATGGCTGAACCCGCGACCCAGCATGTTGCGCCGGTGGCCGGGTGAACGCATCCAGCTTGCCACCACACTGGGCACGTCCGGCTGGCCTTGCGCGATATTCTCGCCCATCGCGCAATACCCGCGCAGCCCGGCGCGGCTGGCACGGTCCATCATCGTGCGGCCTTCAGGCGTGGTGTGGCTGAAATAGCCGCGCTGCGACATGTCGCAGGCATGCGCCTGCGCCAGCGCGCTGAGGCTGGTGTCCAGCACCAGTCCCGTTCGTCCGGCGCGCGCGCGTTCGGCATTGAGCGCGGCAAGGTGGATTTCCATCTCCTGCGCCGGAGGGGCCGTGCAGGCCAGGGCCGGGCCTGCGCACAGAAAAATGGCCAGAAACAGACTCGTCGCGCGCATCATGTCCTCGCTTGCAGGGCAGGGCGATCATGCCGCGCCTTGTGGATGACCGGGCATGACTTTCGCGTGAGCCGTCGCAGAGGCACGCCCGCTTGCACCTTGCGCGCCATGGAGCTAAAGCCCTCAGGCAAACCCTGTCAGACCGGAGTCCGCATGTCCGAGATCGACCTTGAGACCGCGCGCAAGGTGGCCCATCTGGCCCGCATCGCCGTGCCCGAGGACAAGCTGCCTGCGCTGGCGCAGGAACTCAGCGATATCCTGAATTTCATGGAACAGTTGAACGAGGTCAATATCGAGGGCGTCGAGCCGATGACCTCGGTCACGCCGATGCGGCTGAAGCGCCGCCCCGATGGCGTGACTGACGGGGGCATGCAGGACAGGATCCTCGCCAATGCGCCCGATGCGCGCGAAGGCTTCTTTGCAGTGCCGAAGGTGGTGGAATGAGCGCTCTGAACACACTCACCATTGCCGAAGCGCGGGACCTTCTGCGCAGGGGCGATGTGACCTCGGTCGCCCTGACTGAGGCCTGCCTGACGGCGATCGAGGGGGCAGGGCGGCTGAATGCCTTTGTCCATCACACGCCCGACCTCGCACTCAGGCGCGCAAAGGCGGCCGATGTGCGGCTTCAGTCCGGCGATGCCCCGTCAATGTGCGGCATTCCCGTCGGCATCAAGGACCTGTTCTGCACCGAAGGCGTTCCGTCACAGGCTGCCTCGCGCATTCTGGACGGTTTCCGCCCGCCCTATGAGTCGACCGTCTCGGCACAGTTGCGCGATACGGGTGCGGTGATGCTGGGCAAGCTGAACATGGACGAATTCGCCATGGGCTCGAGCAACGAGACTTCAGTCTATGGCAATGTCATCAACCCGTGGAAGGTAGACGCGCGGGATCTGACACCGGGTGGTTCCTCGGGCGGATCGGCAGCAGCGGTTGCTGCGGATCTGTGTCTGGCGGCCACCGGCACCGATACCGGCGGCTCCATCCGCCAGCCTGCGGCCTTTACCGGCACGGTGGGCATCAAGCCGACCTATGGGCGCTGCTCGCGCTGGGGGATCGTGGCCTTTGCCTCGTCGCTCGATCAGGCCGGGCCGATGACCAGAACCGTGCGCGATGCAGCGATCATGCTGCAGGCGATGTGCGGCCATGACCCGAAGGATTCGACCTCGGCCGACCTGCCCGTGCCCGATTTCGAGGCCCTGCTCACGGGCGATATTCGCGGCACGAAGATCGGCATTCCGCGTGAATACCGCATGGAGGGGATGCCTGCCGAGATCGAGGCGCTCTGGGCCAGTGGGGCCGAGATGCTGCGCGATGCAGGCGCCGAGATCATCGACATCACCCTGCCGCATACGAAATACGCGCTGCCAGCCTATTATGTCATCGCGCCCGCCGAGGCCTCGTCGAACCTCGCGCGCTATGACGGAGTGCGCTATGGCCACCGGGCAAGACTGTCGGCGGGGGATGGCATCACCCAGATGTACGAGAAGACCCGTGCCGAGGGCTTCGGCCATGAGGTGCAGCGCCGCGTGATGATCGGCACCTATGTCCTCTCGGCTGGCTTTTACGACGCCTACTACAACCGTGCGCGCAAGGTCCGCACGCTGATCAAGCGTGACTTCGAGGAGGCCTTTGCGCAGGGCATCGACTGCATCCTGACCCCCGCGACGCCTTCGGCGGCCTTCGGGCTGGGCGAGATGGCCGATGCCGACCCGGTGCAGATGTATCTCAATGACGTGTTCACGGTCACCGTGAACCTGGCCGGGCTGCCCGGGATCGCGCTGCCTGCCGGACTTGATTCGCAGGGGTTGCCGCTGGGGCTGCAACTGATCGGGCGACCCTGGGAGGAAGCTGCGCTGCTGAACACTGCACAGGTTCTTGAAACCGCTGCCGGGTTTGTTTCCAAACCCGCGAAATGGTGGTAATGTCGTCGCAAAACCGCTTGAGGCAATAATTGAGATGCGCTTTCCTTATGCCCTGATGACGGCCGGCATGGCACTGGCCCTCGTGGCCGCCTGCGACACAGCCGCCCCATATTCCAACATCATCGACACGACCGGGCGAGGCGTGGGCTTTTCCGATTACGCGCAATACATGCGCGCGCAGGAGGAACTTTCGCGCATCCGCCGTGCCGAGGCCGCGCAGGCGCGCGGGCTCCAGCAGCCGCCGACCAATGCGCCACAATATGCGCAGTCACAAACGCAGCCCCAACAGCAGCCCGGCACGATCGGACAGCAGGCCGTGGCTGCAGTGCGCGGAGGGCAGACCCCACAAACGCAGGGTGCAACGCAGTTCCCGCTGGGCCAGCAAGATCAGTTCGCCCGGCAGCAGACTGCTCAGGCCCCGCTGAGACAGCCCCCTGCCACCATGCAACCCCTCTCGGCGACGGCGCCGCAGTCGCAGCAGATGGCCAGTTCCGCGCCTGCCACCACCGGCGCGTCCAGTGTGAGCAACCAGCAATTCACGCCGCAGCCCTTCGGCACGCCGCAGCAGAACCGTCTGGTCGAGCGCGATTTCGTCCCGCAGGTGCAGGTGGGCGCGCATGAACTGGGCCAGGGCGGCGGCGTGCCCAATCTCTTTGTCTATGCGCTTGCGACACAGCACAATGTCGGCGAGACGCGTTTTTCGCGTCCCAACCCGCTGCGCTGGCGCCGGTGGGAGGCCGCCTGTGCGCAGTATCCGAGCCAGGATCTGGCGCAGGAAGCCTTCCTCGCGGCGGGAGGGCCCGACCGTGATCCGAACAATCTCGATCCTGACGGGGACGGGTTCGCCTGCTGGTGGGACCCGGCCCCCTTCCGTCAGGCCGCCCGCACTGTGCGCGCGCGCGAGTGATCCTCAGCCGGCCATCGCCAAATTACGGTGTACGCCGCGATGGGATTCGTCCGCATATGCTGGTGCTGCACTATACCGGGATGCGCGACACCGAGGCCGCGCTCGACCGGCTTTGTGATCCGGGTGCGCAGGTCTCGGCGCATTATGTCATCTGTCCGCGTGGCACACTCTGGCAACTTGTCTCGGAAGAGAACCGCGCCTGGCATGCCGGGGCCGGGGAATGGGCAGGGCTGCGGGACATCAATTCCCGCTCGATCGGGATCGAACTGGTCAACACGGGTGCGCAGCCTTTCCCCGAGCCGCAGATGCGCAGGCTCGAAGAGCTCATGCGTCAGGTGATGGACCGCCACGCCATCGCCCCGCGCGATGTGATCGCTCATTCCGACATGGCCCCCGAGCGCAAGGAAGACCCCGGTCCGCGCCTGGACTGGCGCCGCCTTGCGCGTCTGGGGCTGGCATTCTGGCCCGAGGGGATGGGCGAAGACCGCCCCCTCGCCCCCAGTCTCGACGCGATCGGCTATCCGCCCGCAGAAACCTCCAGACGCCTTCAGGCCTTCCGTTTCCGCTTCCACCCCGCAGGCACCGGCCCGGAATCTGTCGTAGACCGTCGCCGTGCCGCTGCTGTTGCCGCGGCATTCGGCCCGACATAGCGCTTTCATCCCTGGTCAAATATCCGCGGGGACTCCGCGCAGCGGAGGGGGGCGGCAGCCCCTGCAGGTCAGCGCAGGTGGAGCAACGCCCGGGACAGGTCGTCATGGAGTGTGGCGCGTTCTTCGGGGCTCAGGAAGGCGCCGAGTTCCACCGCGCGGCCCGCCCCTTCGAGTGTCAGATAATTCTCGACCGGCGCGCCCTTCTCCGTCAGACGCAACCGCACCCAATAGGGGTTGGCCTGCCAGTGCTGTGCTGGTTTTCGGGGATTGGTGCGCACAAGTTCGATGCTTTCGCGTGTGAGCAGCAGATCCTCGCGCAGGGTCTGGCGTTCGGCGCTGTTGCGCTGCAGCGCATACCACAGACCCCAGAGTGCCAGCCCGGCAAAGGGCAGCAGGCCCCAGAGCACCGGTGTTCCCAGCACTGCCAGCAATGGCAGTGCAAGAAAACCCGCGCTGATCGCAATCATCCGTACGAATCCCACGCGTCCCATCGACAGGTTCGGGACCAGTTCCAGCCGGTATTCCGCCCGATCGCCCGAGGCCAGCGCAAAGGCCCCGGGCGTGATACCCGGGGCCTGAGGCCGTATCGTCCAGTGGATGGGCATCACCGCGTCAATGCGCGGGCTGCCTGTCCCAGTCCTCGCGCTTGGGGAGTTGCTCGAAAGTGTGCTCCGGCGGCGGCGTGGGCAGGGTCCATTCCAGCGTATCGGCGTGTTCGTTCCAGTAGTTCTTTTCGGTGATACGCGCGCCGCGCGTCAGCGTGTAATAGATCACGCCGAGGAAGAACAGGAAGGAGGCGAAGCTGATGAAGGCACCGATCGAACTGACATAATTCCAGAGCGCATAGGCTTCGGGATAGTCGATATAGCGCCGCGGCATCCCCTGACGGCCAAGGAAGTGCTGCGGGAAGAATGTCAGGTTGGCACCGATGAACATCGCCCAGAAATGAAGCTTGCCCGCCCATTCCGGATATTGCCGCCCCGACATCTTGCCGATCCAGAAATAGATGCCGGCGAACAGCGCGAAGACAGCGCCCAGGGACATCACATAGTGGAAATGCGCCACCACATAGTAGGTGTCATGATAGACCCGGTCAATCGGCGCCTGCGACAGGACCAGACCCGTCACCCCGCCTACCGTGAACAGGAACAGGAAGCCGAAGGCCCAGAGCATCGGGGTCTCGAAGCTCACCGAGCCGCGCCACATGGTGGCGATCCACGAGAAGATCTTGATCCCCGTCGGCACCGCGATCACCATCGTCGCCGCCATGAAATAGGTCTGCTGGGTCAGCGACATGCCCACGGTATACATGTGATGCGCCCAGACGATGAAGCCCAGCACAGCGATCGCGATCATGGCCCAGACCATCGGCAGGTAGCCGAAGATCGGCTTGCGCGAGAAGGTCGCGATCACATGGCTGATGATCCCGAAGCCGGGCAGGATGATGATGTACACTTCCGGGTGCCCGAAGAACCACAGGATGTGCTGGTAGAGAACAGGGTCGCCGCCGCCCGCCGGGTCGAAGAAGGACGTGCCGAAATTGCGGTCGGTCAGCAGCATTGTGATCGCCCCGGCCAGAACCGGCAACGCCAGCAGGATCATCCATGCAGTGATGAAGATCGACCACGCGAACAGTGGCACCTTGAACAGGGTCATCCCCGGCGCGCGCATGTTCAGGAAGGTGGTGATGATGTTGATTGCGCCGAGGATCGACGAGGCCCCCGAGACATGGACTGCGAAGATCGCCAGATCCATCGCGTAACCTGCTTCGGTTGTCGAGAGCGGCGGGTACAGAACCCAGCCGACGCCCGTGCCAAGCTGGCCATTGCCGCCCGGCGACAGCACCGAGGCCACGGCCAGCGCCGAGCCTGCGACGAACAGCCAGTAGCTGAGATTGTTCAGACGCGGAAACGCCATGTCCGGCGCGCCGATATGCAGCGGCATGAAATAGTTGCCGAAACCACCGAACAGTGCCGGGATCAGAACGAAGAACATCATCAGCACGCCATGGGCCGTGACCAGCACGTTCCAGATATGGCCGTTGGGGGTGCAGTCCTCCTGTGCCCGGAAGCTCGCGCCCTCCATGCACATGTACTGCACGCCTGGTTCCATCAGTTCCATGCGCATGTAGATCGAGAAGGCTACCGCGATGAAGCCGACAACACCGGCCGTGAAGAGATACAGGATCCCGATATCCTTGTGGTTCGTGGACATGAACCAGCGGGTGAAGAAGGACCGTTTGTCCTCGTGCCCGATGTCATGGGTGGCTGCGTCGGCCATTGGCTACTCCAGTTCCCGGTTCCGGTTGCTTGTTCCGCAACTGTTATGGTCATGGGCGCGTGCAGCCACTGGGGCTGCCCGCGCCGGAATCCCCGTGTCGGTGTGGCACGGTATACCCAGCTTTTAGAATGTGTGTTTTCGCAGGGCAATGCTCCAAGTGTCGCAGGCGCGGTTTTTTTGACATGGATCAATGCATCTGCGTCAGGCGCGCAGCGCGGTGCTCGGGGTTGCGTTCCGATGGTGCCGGGGGAAGGTCCGTCCTGTGCGGTGCATCCGGCGCCGTCACCTCATCCGCTGGCGCGGGCATCAACCGTCGTCATCTTCCCCGATGTCGTCATCACCATTCCCGGCGCCATCCTCCGAGAAGCCGTCGATGATCAGCGCAGCCTCGATTTCCTCTCCCAGTGCGCCGGTGGAGTTTTCGACAGACAGAACCATGACGATCGCGAGGCCCACAAGCGCGGCTGAAAGCCCGACCCATTCAATCGTGACAGCACCTGATTCATCCTTGAAAAAAGAAGTCATGCTTACAAACCCGTTCTTGCACGTTCTCCCCGTGAAGCCAGTCGAACGAGACCTGTTTCAGACAGTTTGATGGCTTTTTCGTGACCATTGGTCAACCGCCTCTAACTGGCCTGCGCCGGGTCGAAAACAGATCTGAAGTTGCGCTGCAGGGCGAGGTCGAGGTCGTCCATCGTCACCGGCAGACCGAGATCGACCAAAGAGGTCACGCCATGCGCGTGGATACCGCAGGGGATAATTCCGTCGAAATGGCCAAGGTCGGGCTCGAGATTGATCGACAGGCCGTGAAAGCTGACCCAGCGCCGCAGCTTGATTCCTATGGCGGCGATCTTTTCCTCGCACGCAAGGCCATCCGGCGTCGGCGACTTGTCGGGGCGCGTGACCCAGACCCCGACGCGGCCCGTCCGCCGTTCGCCGCGGATGCCGAACTCGGCCAGCGTGGCGATCACCCAGTCCTCCAGCTTGCAGACGAAGCGGCGCACATCGCGGCCGCGCCGGTTCAGGTCGAGCATCACATAGACCACGCGCTGGCCGGGGCCATGATAGGTGTATTGCCCCCCCCGCCCTGCCACATGCACCGGAAAGCGGTCGGGTGCGACCAGATCGGCCGGGTTGGCACTGGTGCCTGCGGTATAGAGGGGCGGATGCTCCAGCAGCCAGATTGCCTCGGGGGCGGAACCCGCTGCGATGCCGGCGACGCGCGATTCCATGGCCGCAAGCGTGGCCGCGTAATCGGACAGGCCCGGCAGGATGCGCCATTCGATATCCGTGGCGTGCGTCGTCACAGGGTGATTCCCTTGCATGAACATGGCGCCACGGACATAGCGCATTTCTGCATGGCCCGGCCAGACACAGGCATGCTGCGCGATCGGGTGATTTTCGCTTTTCCCCCTTCACAAGCGAAAACCGAACGCGTAAAGACGCGCTCACCAAGTCATGTGCGGTCGTGGCGGAATTGGTAGACGCGCAGCGTTGAGGTCGCTGTGGGGTAACTCCCGTGGAAGTTCGAGTCTTCTCGACCGCACCATTTTTTCCCTTTCCTGTCAGGCTGGCGACGTCCCGAGGGCGCACAAGGCGCGAGGTGGAAGTCGCTGTTGGCCACTGTCGATGTCGCTTGCGACGCGTGATGTGACGTTTTCTGCATTCGACGTCTTGTTGGGCAGCGTAGGTGCCCCGGATCGGGTCATGCCGACTTTTGGGTTGCAATCCGGGGTCAGCCTGTTTTTACTGACGACAAGACAAAGAGCGGGTGACCGCCAGAAACAGGGAGATGACTGTGGTCGCAGCAAATGGTGGCGACGGATTCGTCGTATTCGACGGCGTCCAGAAGAGCTATGATGGCGAGTCTCTGGTGGTCAAGGACCTGAACCTTTCCGTGGCGAAGGGCGAATTCCTCACCATGCTCGGCCCGTCCGGTTCCGGCAAGACGACGTGTCTGATGATGCTGGCAGGGTTCGAGACGGCGACCTCGGGCGAGATTCTGCTCGATCAGCGCCCGATCAACTCTGTCCCGCCGCACAAGCGCGGCATCGGGATGGTGTTCCAGAATTATGCGCTTTTTCCGCACATGACCGTGGGCGAGAACCTGTCCTTCCCTCTCGAAGTGCGCGGCCTGGGCAAGTCCAAGCGCGAGGAAAAGATCAAGCGCGCACTCGACATGGTGCAGATGGGCGCCTTTGCCAACCGTCGGCCTGCGCAGCTTTCGGGTGGGCAGCAGCAGCGTATCGCGCTGGCGCGCGCGCTGGTGTTCGAGCCCGAACTGGTGCTTATGGACGAGCCGCTCGGCGCGCTGGACAAGCAGCTTCGCGAGCACATGCAGTTCGAGATCACGCGCCTTGCGCATGACCTTGGCATCACCACGGTCTATGTGACCCACGATCAGACCGAAGCATTGACGATGTCGGACAATGTGGCCGTGTTCGAGGATGGTCGCATCCAGCAGCTTGACCCGCCCGATGTTCTCTATGAAGAGCCGCGGAATTCCTTTGTTGCTCAATTCATTGGTGAAAACAATACTTTGGACGGCGTTGTGAAGGAAATCAAGGGTGAGACCTGCGTGGTACAGCTTGATGGCGGCGCGCTGATCGATGCCAAGCCGATCAATGTCTCGCAGGTTGGCGAACGGACCCGTGTCTCGATCCGCCCCGAGCGCGTCGAGGCGAACAAGGACCGGCTGGATGCAGACGCCCATCTGATCGATGCAGAGGTGATGGAGTTCATCTACATGGGCGATGTCTTCCGCACCCGGCTGAAAGTGGCAGGAAACGAGAATTTCATCATGAAGACACGCAACGCACCCGATCAGATCCGCCACCGCAAGGGCGACAGGATCCAGATCGGCTGGTTGCCGAAGGATTGCCGTGCTCTCGATTGTCCTGAGTGACAGCCGGGTCGCGGCACCGAAAACGGTCCGAGGGACAGGACTGTGTAAATCTGCGAGGGGACAACCTCTTGCGGAAACCCAACCAAGGAGGAATGCAATGTCATCCAAAATGAAACTGGTCGCTCTGAGTTCGGCCGTCAGCGCAATGGCGCTGGGCGCGGCCGCACAGGACCCGGTCTCGCTGACCGTCGTATCCTGGGGCGGGGCGTACACGGCCAGTCAGGTTCGCGCCTATCATGAGCCCTTCATGGAAGCGAACCCGCATGTGACCATCATCAACGATGATGGCTCGGCCAATGCTCTGGCCAGTCTCCGGGCGCAGGCTCAGGCCGGCAACGTGACCTGGGACCTGGTGGACATGCTGCCGTCGGATGCGCAGCTTGCCTGTGACGAGGGTATCATCCTGCAGATCGACCACGACGCGATGCTGGCGCCAGCCCCTGATGGCACGCCCGCAAGCGAGGATTTCCTGCCCGGCAGCCTTGGCGAATGCTTCATCCCGCAGATCGTCTATTCGACTGTGCTGAGCTTCCGTCCCGGTGCTTTCCCGGATGACAACCAGCCGTCGAGCATTGCGGATCTCTTCGATGTCGAGAACTTCCCGGGCCGCCGCGCGTTGCAGGACCGTCCGGGGACGAATCTGGAATGGGCGCTCTATGCCGACGGGGTCGATCCGGATGATATCTATGACGTTCTGAGCACGCCGGAAGGTGTGGATCGTGCCTTTGCCAAGCTCGACACGATCAAGGAGCACATCATCTTCTGGACCGAAGGTGCACAGGC
>SKYA01000069.1 GCA_007128135.1 Paracoccaceae bacterium
GGCGCGCGTCAGCGCGCCCCCCCTGAAAGGCACAATCAGTTCTTTACGACATCCTTCAGCAGCAGGAAGAAGGACGGCTCCAGCTGGAAATTCCCGACCGCGTCCGAGGTCACGGCATTCTGCATCCAGTTCGCCACGAATACCCAGGGCGCGTCCTCCTGCACGATAACCTGCATTTCGCGGTAGAGCCGCGCGCGCTCGTCGGGGTCGGTCTCCACGCGTGCCGCTTCCAGCAGCGCATCAACTTCGGGGTTGGAGTAATAGCCCGAATTGAACCCGCCAGCATCGGGCCAGGCATCCGTGCGCAGCGCCAGGAAGGGCAGCGTGTCGGGGTCGTTGGTCATCCAGGCCATCTGCGCCATGTCGGCCTTGCCCTCAAGCCCCGGATTCACGCGGCCAAGGAAGGTGTTCCACTCATAGGTCTCGATCGTCACGTCAAAGCCTACGGCGGCGAGGTCAGCCTGAATCGCCGTGCCCATCGGGATCGGGTCCAGCATGCCCGAGCCGCCCTCGGTGACATAGAAGGTCAGGCTGGCGCCTTCGGCATCGGCTTCGGCGATCAGTGCGCGGGCGCGATCAGGGTCATACGGATAGGGTTCCAGTTCTTCATTATAGGCCCAGGCAAAGGCGGGCGGGGTCGGGCCTGCCGCGATGGTGGCGGTGCCTTCGAGCACGTCATTCACCAGCGCTTCCTTGTTGATCGCGTAGTTCGCCGCCTGCCGCACGCGCTTGTCGGCGAAGGGGCCTTCCTTGGCGTTCAGGATCAGGAACCACAGATGCGGGCCGGCCTGTTCATGGACCGTATGCGCCGCGCTCTGGAATTGTGAAATCGCCACGGGTGGCACTTCGACCATGACATCGATCCCGCCCGCCAGCATCTCGGCCACGCGGGTATTGGCGTCGGTGATGGGGCGGAAGATCACCGCCTCGGTGCCTGCGGTGCCATCCCAGTAATCCTCATTGCGGGTCACGACGACACGCTCATTCGAGCGCCATTCGGCAAAGCGGAACGGCCCCGTGCCTGACGGGTTGCGCCCGAAATCGGAACCATGTTCCATCACGGCGGCAGGCGAGACGATCAGCCCGGTCGGATAGGCGAGGTTCGACAGGAAGGGCGCATAAGGTTCATTGAGCGTGAACTGCACGGTCAGCGCGTCAACGGCCTCGACCGACTCGATGGCCGAGAAGAAGAACGAGAGCGGAAAGGGGCCAGTATCGTGATAGGGGTGGTCCTCGTTCAGCATCCGCTCGAAATTCCAGACCACGGCCTCGGCGTCAAAGGCGCTGCCGTCATGGAAGCGGACACCCTCGCGCAGGGTGAAGGTATAGACCGTGCCATCGTCGGAAATCTCCCAGGCTTCGGCCAGCGCGGGCTCCACCTCCAGCGTGCCGGAGGCGTAGCGCACCAGCCCGTCATAGACATTCATCAGGATGCGGAAGTCGTTCACCGCGGTCACGGCATGGGGGTCGAGCGCCTGCGGCTCTGCGATCTGGCCCACCACGAGAACGCCGGGCGGGGTCTGTGCCTGCGCCGGCGCCACCAGCGCCGAGCTGGCCAGAAGTGCGGCTGTCAATACCCCGAAGCCGCGGCGGGTCAGTGATGAAAAGGCCATATCCGGCACTCCCTGTTGCTGCATTTGTTTCCCTCTAATTATCATGATAATTTGCATCGGTCAAAATTTTCATGATAAATTGCCCAGACAGGGAGAAACAAACGCATGACCTTTTCGATTCTTGCGCAAGATTTGGGCAGCGGCGGGTTTGGCGGTGCGGCGGCGACAGGGTCGCTCTGCGTCGGAGGCTGGGTCCTGCGCGGCGATTCGCGTGCCGGCCTGTCTGCCTCGCAGGGGGCGGCACCCTCGACCCTGTGGGGCGAGGAGGCGCTGGAACTCATGCGCCGGGGACGCACTGCCGCTCAGGCGCTCGCGCAGATCACCCAGCCCGATCGCGGGCGCGACTGGCGGCAACTGGCCGTGCTCGACCGGGCAGGCGGCACGGCATGCCACACTGGCCCGAGGAACACCGGGTGGAAAGGCGCGCTGGTCGCGCCGGGGCTGGTCGTCTCGGGCAACATGCTGGCCGGGCCGCAAGTGCTGGCCGCCCTGCGCGACGCCTATCTGGCAGCGGGCGGGACGCTGGCGCAACGTCTGCTGGCTGCCCTGTTCGCCGCCGAGGCGGCAGGAGGTGACACGCGCGGGCTGCAATCGGCGGCCCTGCTGGTGGTCAGCGATGACGCGCCCCCGCTGAACCTGCGCGTGGACTGGGCCGAAGACCCGATCCGCGCGCTTGATGATCTGCACGCGCGGAGCCAGAGCGGCGATTATGCGACGTGGCTGCCCATGGTCCCCACGCGCAATGACCCGGAGCGCGGACATGACTGAGCCTGATCGCGGCGTGTCGGCGCAGGCCTGGCTTGCCCGGCTGGCAGAATGTTCCGAACCTGGCCCGGGTGTGACGCGGCTGCCCTTCACGCCCGAGCACCGCGCCGCACTGGGTATCCTGACAGAGGTGATGCAGCAGGCCGGGCTGGCAGTCTCGCTGGACGCGGCCGGCACGCTGATCGGGCGGCTGGAGGGGCCAGCGGGCGCGCCGGTGCTGCTGATGGGCTCGCATCAGGATTCGGTGCGTGAAGGCGGCGCCTATGACGGCATCATGGGTGTGGTTCTGCCTGTTCTCGCGCTTCGGGACCTGAAGGCCGAAGGGGTCAGGCTGCCTTTCGCCGTAGAGGTGCTTGCTTTCGCGGATGAGGAAGGCGTGCGCTTTCCGACCGCGCTGATGGGGCCGCGCGCGCTGGCGGGCACGTTCGACATGGCCGCGCTTGACATGTGCGACCGCGACGGGGTCTGCCTGCGCCGCGCGATGCAGGACTTCGGGCTTGCGCCCGATGACCTGCCCCGCCTGAAGCGCGACCCGGCGCAGATACTGGGCTGGATCGAGCTGCATCTGGAACAGGGGCCGGTGCTGGAAAGGGCTGGACAGCCCGTCGGTATCGTCACGGCGATTTGCGGGATCGAGCGTCATGGCGTCACGCTGACAGGCAAGGCCGCGCATGCGGGCACGATGCCGATGCAGATGCGCCGCGATGCGCTGGCGGGGGCAGCGGAACTCGTGCTCGCGCTGGAGGCTCTGGCGCGCGACACTGACGGGCTGATGGCCAATGTCGGCACCTTGAAGCTCCGGCCCGGTGCGGTGAATGCCGTGCCCGGCGAGGTCACCCTGACGGTTGAACTGCGTGCCCCTTCGGACGAGACGCGCGCGCGGGCAGGGGCGGAACTGACACGCCGCGCAAGCGAGATCGCCGCGCGCCGTGGTCTGGGACTGGAGATGACGCGCACCTACGCGCAGGCGGCCACCCCCTGCGCGGAGGCGATCTCTGCCTGGCTGTCGCGCGCCGCGGCAAATACGGGGCAGGAGGCCCCGCACCTGCCATCGGGGGCGACGCATGACACATCGGCCATGGCCGATCTCTGCCCGGTCGGCATGCTGTTCACCCGTTGCCGGAACGGCATCAGCCATCATCCTGACGAATCCGTTGACCCTGACGCCATGTCTGCAGCCATTGACGTGCTGGCGCGCGTGTTGCGGGATGTTGGACAGGCGCATGAGCACTCGGCACCGGACGGTCCTGTACCCGGTCACTGACAGATGCGTGTTCGGCGCAACCGGCCCACCGGATCGGCGCATCATGCCATGGCACCCCGGGACCGTGCCCGCCGAGGGGTTGCGCTGCAGCCCGTCAGGCCCGCTTGCCCATCTGCGCCACGCCCAGCACGGCGAGCACCTTCGCCTCGATTTGCGGGGCGTTCATGGCGGCGATGTCATACATCTCGCGCGGGCTGGCCTGGTCGATGAACACGTCCGGCAGCACCATCGAGCGGAATTTCAGCCCGTGGTCGAACACGCCCTCATCGCTCAGCAACTGCGCCACATGACTGCCGAAGCCGCCCAGGGCGCCCTCCTCGATGGTGATCAGTGCCTCGTGATCTCGCGCCAGCCGCAGGATCATCTCGCGGTCGAGCGGCTTGGCGAAGCGGGCATCGGCAACCGTGGGGGTGATGCCCTTCGCGCGCAGGCTCTCGCAGGCGCGCAGCACCTCGCCCAGCCGGGTGCCGAAGGACAGGATCGCGACGCGTGCGCCCTCGCGGATGATCCGGCCCTTGCCGATCTCGATCGGCACGCCGCGGGCGGGCAGGTCCACGCCCTCGCCCTCGCCGCGCGGGAAGCGGAAGGCGATGGGGCCATCGTCATGCGCCACTGCCGTTGCGACCATATGGACAAGCTCGGCCTCATCGGCGGCGGCCATGACCACGAAACCGGGCAGATTGGCCAGATAGGCAATGTCATAGCTGCCCGCATGGGTCGCGCCATCGGCCCCTACCAGGCCCGCGCGGTCGATGGCAAAGCGCACCGGCAGGCGCTGGATGGCCACGTCATGCACGACCTGATCGTAGCCGCGCTGCAGGAAGGTCGAGTACATTGCGCAGAAGGGTTTCATCCCCCCGGCCGCAAGCCCCGCGCAGAAGGTGACGCCATGCTGCTCGGCGATGGCCACGTCGAACATGCGGGCGGGGAACTGCCTGGCGAACAGGTCGAGTCCGGTGCCATCGGGCATGGCGGCGGTGATCGCAACGATCTTCTCGTCGCGCCCGGCCTCGTCGATCAGCGCCTCGGCAAAGACCCGTGTATAGCTGGGCGCATTGGAGGGGGCCTTCTGCTGCTTGCCGGTCACCATGTCGAATTTCGCGCGCGCATGGCCCCGGTCGGCGGCATCCTCGGCGGGGGCATAGCCCTTGCCCTTGCGGGTGAGCACATGCACCAGCACCGGCTCGTCGGCGCGGGCGTGCAGCGTGCGCAGCACCCACAGAAGCTGGTCAAGGTCATGCCCGTCGATCGGGCCGACATAGTTGAAGCCCAGTTCCTCGAACAGGGTGCCGCCGACAGTGGCGTGCTTGAGCAGGTCCTTCGCGCGGCGCGCGCCTTCCTGGATCGGGCCGGGCAGCAGCGAGAGCGCGCCCTTCATCGCCTGCTTGAGGTCCTGCACCGGCTTGTCGGCATAGAGCCGCGACAGATAGCGCGACATCGCCCCGGTGGGTGGGGCGATGGACATCTCGTTATCGTTGAGGATGACGAACATCCGCCGGCCCAGATGGCCGGCATTGTTCAGCGCCTCATAGGCCATGCCCGCGCTGATCGCACCGTCCCCGATGACCGCAATCGCATCGCCCAGCGCCGGATCCGGCGCGCCGCCCAGTTCACGCGCCATGGTGAAGCCCAATGCGGCCGAAATGCTGGTCGAGCTGTGCGCCGCGCCGAACGGGTCATAGGGCGACTCGGAGCGCTTGGTGAAGCCTGACAGCCCGTCCTTCTGGCGCAGGGTGCGGATGCGGTCACGCCGCCCGGTCAGGATCTTGTGCGGGTAGCACTGGTGCGAGACATCCCAGATCAGCCGGTCGCGCGGCGTGTCAAAGACAGCATGCAGCGCGACAGTCAGTTCCACCACGCCCAGACCCGCGCCCAGATGGCCGCCGGTCTCGGATACGGCGGCAATCGTCTCGGCGCGCAGCTCGTTGGCGAGCTGGTGCAACTCACGGTCGTTCAGGCGCCTCAGATCGGCGGGCGTGTGCACCTTGTCCAGCAGTGGCGTGTTCGGCATAGTCTCTGGGGTCCCTTCGCGGCGCGCCCTGGCGGCTAGTTCCTGCGGGCGATAACGAATTGCGCGGCCTCGCGCAACAGATGGGCCTCGGATCCGTAGGGGGCAAGGGCGGCCTCGGCCTCGGCCACCAGATCGCGCGCGCGGGCCTTCGCGCCCTCCAGTCCCAGCAGCGAGACGAAAGTGGCCTTGCCGGCCTCGGCATCCTTGTGCAGCCGCTTGCCCGCAAGGGCCGCGTCGCCCTCGACATCGAGAATGTCATCGGCGATCTGGAAGGCGCGCCCCAGCGCGCCTGCATAGGCGGCCAGCGGGGCCGTGTCGGCCTGGACCATGCGCGCACCCGCGCAGGCGGCCCATTCGATCAGCGCGCCGGTCTTGGCGGCCTGCAGGGCCGTGATCTGTTCAAGCGTCAGCGGGCAGGCGGCGCTCTGTGCCGCAATGTCGAGCGCCTGACCCAGCACCATGCCCGCGCCCCCGGCGGCCTGCGCGAGCGAGGCAATCAGGTCAAGCCGGGCCTCGGGCGTGAGGGCGGCATCGGGGACGGCAATCAGGTTGAAGGCCAGCGATTGCAGCGCATCGCCCACCAGTATCGCAGTGGCCTCGTCCCATTTCACATGGACAGTGGGCTGGCCGCGGCGCAGGTCGTCGTCATCCATGGCGGGCAGGTCGTCATGCACCAGCGAATAGACGTGGATCGCCTCGATGGCCGCGGCGCTGCGCTCCGCGGTCCCGGGCGCGAGTCCGTGCAGGCGGGCCGATTCGAGCACCAGAAAGCCGCGCAGCTTCTTGCCGCCGCGCGCGGCATAGGCCATCGCGTCGCGCACGGAACTGGCGGGCAGGGCTGCAATCCCGGCTTGAAGCCGCGCCTCGACCGTTGCCGCAGCACGCGCGAGCGCCTCGGGAAACCCGCTCATGCAGAGAAGGGCTCGGTGCCCTTGGGCGTAGCATCCTCGGAGAGGCGGATCGCCTCGATCCGCATCTGCGCCGCGTTCAGCCGTGCCTCGCAATGCTTCTTGAGCAGGTCGCCCCGTTCGTAGAGAGAGATCGACTCGTCGAGCGGCACATCGCCGCGCTCCAACCGCGTGACGATCTCTTCCAGGCCGCGCAGCGCCTCCTCGAAGCTCATTTCCTCGACCGGTTTGTCGCTCATGCGCCCTTCTCCATCAGCACCCGGACATGCGCCGCAACCGAAGCCGCCAGCGCGTCCAGGTCATAGCCCCCTTCAAGGCACGAGACCACCCGGCCCTCGCCATGCCGCGCGGCAATGTCGCACAAGGCGCCCGTGACCCAGGCGAAATCCTCCTCGACAAGCGCAAGCTGCGCCAGCGGATCGTCGCGATGGGCGTCAAAGCCTGCCGAGATCAGCACCAGTTCGGGCGCGAAACGGTCCAGCTGGGGCAGAACCATGTCCTCATAGATGCGCCGGAATGCGGCGCCATCGGTGCCGGGGGACAGGGGAACATTCATCACCTGCCCATGCGCACCCCGGTCCTCGGGCCTGCCGGTGCCGGGCCAGAGCGGCATCTGGTGACTGGACACGAAAAAGGCGCGCGCCTCGTCCCAGAGCAGATCCTGCGTGCCATTGCCGTGATGCACGTCGAAATCCACCACCGCGACACGCGAGAGGCCGTGGCGTTCCATCGCATGGCGCGCCGCAATCGCCACGGTGCCGAACAGGCAGAACCCCATCGGAGTGGCGCGTTCGGCATGATGGCCCGGCGGGCGCATCGCGACAAAGGCATTGGCCACATGCCCGGCCATGACCAGATCGACCGCGTGACAGGCTCCGCCCGCCGCGCGCAAGGCCGCCGAAAGCGAGCCGTTGGAGACATGCGTATCCGCGTCAAGCTGGTAGATTCCCGCCGCAGGGATCGCCTTGCGGATGCGGTCGATATAGTCCTGTGGGTGGCACAGCAACAACTGCGTCTGCTCGGCCAAGGGAGCGTCATGGCGCTTGAGGGCGGCAAATCCAGGCGCGTCGAGCGCAGTGCCGATCACCTCCATCCGGGCGACCTGTTCGGGGTGGCCGGGGGGGGTGAGATGGCGCTGGGCGTCGGGATGCGAGAGATAGGCGGTGCTCATGGAGGCGAAGCTAGAGCATCGGTCCCAACGGGGGAAGAGGGTTTTTCGCCGAGCGCGCTTGCGGCTGCTCTTGCCCGGTTGCCCCGGCAATGGCACTGTGCCACACGGTCCCTCCCCGGGGGTCGCAGCCAGAGAGACAGACATGACATCGAATGAC
>SKYA01000079.1 GCA_007128135.1 Paracoccaceae bacterium
AGCGCGCGTGTGCGGTCGTGCCCGCCGCCCAGACCGTCGGCGCAGTCGGCCAGACCGTCCCAGTGCAGCCCGCCCGTGATCCAGGCAGCGGCTCCCATGGCGATCAGCGCCGCAAGCAGCGCAGACGTGACTTAACAGCTGTCAAGTTGAATCCTGACAGCCATGCGGTGGTCGAGGGGGAAAGGACTGTCGGGTTCAGGGGGAAGGAAATGAGATCGGGAGAGTGGCTTGTGACGCCTGTAGCTGAACAGATCTGATGGCGAAGGCAGCCCGGTACGCCAACGTGCCTCTATCCCAGGAAATCACTTGAGACGGTCCCAAACTTGCGTTTCCTCATGCCCGAGGTCCCGGTCAAGGAACCCTGCCAGAACATCGCATGCTGCGGCCACAGGTTTCATGGGCTGTCGTTTCCGCTTGGGCAGATGCGGCTGGCAGGGATCGCACTGAACCCCTGCATAGCGCCGATGCCGGGTGAGAGACCAGCGTCCGGGAAGGCTCACTTTCAGAGAAGATGCAGCGCAGGAAAATCTCCTCCGGCGACGCTCGCAACCACGCGCTCCTGTTCCGGAAAAGATGCCCCAAGGTCTTCATGACAGCCAATGCGCCAGGTGCCAACGTCTTGTTCTGGAAGTGAATGCCAGTTTGCCTGAAGCTTGGTGAAAAACCCTCTGGTGATCCCTCAGGCGACATCAATTCACCGGGCACACTGTGCCATTCTTGATCTCGCGCAGAACGACATTTGTCTGCGCACTCTGGACCGCCGGAAGCCGGAACAGGAACGTCTCGAGGAAGTGATTATACGCTGAAATGTCTTTGCAAAGAACACGCAAGTGATAATCGGCCTGACCTGTGGTGGCGAAGCAATCCATGACTTCATCCCGGCCTTCAACTGCGCGGATGAATTCGAGCAGACGCGCTGGGTCGTGCCTCGTCAAATGGACATGGACAATCGCCTGAAACCCGAGCCCGAGTTGCGCTGGATCGACTCGTGCACCATAGCCAAGGATGATCCCGGCCTCTTCAAAAACGCGGATACGTCGCCAGCAAGCCGAAGTGGACATGCCAACCTGCTCGGCGAGCGCAGCTGTCGCAACGCGATTATCCAGTTGCAGCAGGCGCAACAATTGAAGGTCCCGATCATCAAGCTGCATTGGCGTTCCATTTCACTTTATGACTATTTGGCGACAAGAAGTACCATCAATAACCCGCATATCCAGATTTCTGGTCAGAATTTCCTTCTGGGCCGTGCTATTTTTTCTCCATGGATGCAAAAGGGTGCCCCGATGACCGACCAAAGCCATGCTTTCGAGCCTTATTCCCTGTCCGACCGTTACACGCGCGAACGGGGGCGCGTGTTCCTGACCGGTACGCAGGCACTTGTCCGCCTTCTCCTCGATCAGGCACGGCGCGACCGTGCTGCGGGGCTGAACACCGGCGGCTTTGTCTCGGGCTATCGCGGCTCGCCGCTCGGAGCCATCGACAAGGAACTCTGGAGCGCGGGGGAACTGATCACCGAGAACCGTATCACTTTCATGCCGGCAGTGAATGAGGATCTTGGCGCAACAGCGGTATTGGGTGCGCAACAGGCAAGCCTGGACCCGGATTGTGCCTATGAGGGCGTTTTTTCCATGTGGTATGGAAAGGGGCCCGGAGTCGACCGGTCGGGCGACGCACTGCGCCACGGCAACGCCTATGGCTCTGCACCCAAGGGCGGCGTACTGGTGGTCGCGGGCGATGACCATGGCTGTGTGTCGTCCTCTATGCCGCACCAGTCGGACGTGGCTTTCATGAGCTGGTTCATGCCGACTCTGAACCCCGCGAGCGTCGGCGAGTATCTGGAGTTTGGCGAATATGGCTATGCGCTGTCACGCTATTCGGGAACCTGGGTCGGCTTCAAGGCCATCTCCGAGACAGTTGAGTCCGGACAGTCAGTAGACTTGCCCGAAGCCCGTGTTTTTGTTCTGCCCGAGATCGACCTTCCCCCCGGTGGCCTGCATGTCCGCGCGACCGACCTGCCCAGCCCGCAGATCGAGACCCGGATCGGTCACAAGCTGCGCGCGGTCGAGGCCTTTGTCGAGGCCAACCCCATCGACCGGCGCATCTACGATCTGCCCGAAGCGACATTCGGCATCGTCACGACGGGCAAGGGCCATCTGGACACGATGGAAGCGATGCGCCTGCTGGGGCTTGACGCTGCCGCCTGTCGCCGCCTTGGTATCGACATCTACAAGGTCGGCATGGTCTGGCCACTCGCCCGGCGTGCCGCTCTCGACTTCGTGCGCGGCAAGCGCGAGGTGCTGGTGATCGAGGAAAAGCGCGGGATCATCGAGAGCCAGTTCAAGGAGTATTTCTATGACTGGCCGGGTGACAAGCCGGAGAAGATGGTTGGCAAGCATGACGCCGCCGCCACCCGCGATCTGGTGCCATGGACGGGAGAGTTGTCGCCGCTGCAACTGGTGCCGATCCTGGCCGAGCGGCTGGATCGTCATTTCCCTGGCGAAAACCTGCCTGCCAGGGCCAGCGTCCTGACCGACCGGCCACCGATCTTGCTGAATGTGGAAGGCGCGAAGCGCACGCCCTATTTCTGCTCGGGCTGTCCGCACAATACATCGACCAAACTGCCCGAAGGCAGCAAGGCCGCAAGCGGCATCGGTTGTCATGTCATGGCAAGCTGGATGAACCGCAAGACTGTCGGTTTCGCCCAGATGGGGGGTGAGGGGGTGCCGATCACCGTGGCGCAGAAGTTCAACGGCGGCAAGCACATGTTCCAGAACATGGGGGAAGGCACCTGGTATCACTCAGGTTCGCTGGCTGTTCGACAAGCCGTGGCAGCAGGCGCGAATATCACTTTCAAGATTCTCTACAATGATGCAGTTGCAATGACAGGCGGCCAGCCTGTTGATGGGCCTATCAGCGTGCAGAACATCGCGCTGTCCTGTCGCGCCGAGGGGGTGGAGCGGATCGCTCTGGTGTCGGATGCGCCAGAAAAGTTCAACCGCCGAGATTTCCCAGAAGGAACGACCATCCACGCCCGCCCCTTTCTGGATGCCGTGCAGCGCGAATTGCGCGAGCTTCCGGGCGTCACGGTGCTGATTTACGAGCAGACCTGCGCCACCGAGAAGCGCCGCCGACGCAAGCGCGGCCTTTCCGAAGACCCCAAGCGGTTCGTGATGATAAATCCGCTTGTTTGCGAGGGCTGCGGCGATTGCTCGGTCGAGAGCAACTGCCTGTCTGTCGAGCCGATCGAAACGCCATTTGGTCGCAAGCGCAAGATCAACTTGTCGTCCTGCAACAAGGATTTCTCTTGCCTGAACGGGTTTTGTCCCAGTTTCGTGACGCTGGAAGGCGCAGTGCGGCGCAAGAAGAGCGGCGAGGAGTTTGATCTCGCGGGGGCCATGGCGGGTATTTCGTTACCCGAACTTCCAGTGCTCGACCGGCCCTACGACCTGCTTGTGACAGGTGTGGGCGGGACCGGGGTCGTGACCTTGGGCGCGTTGATAACGATGGCCGCGCATCTGGAAGGGAAGGGGGCCTCGGTTCTTGATTTCACCGGCTTCGCGCAGAAATTCGGTACGGTGCTGAGCTACATCCGACTTGGCGTACGGCCCGAGGACATCCATCAGGTGCGTATAGACCGGGGTGCGGCCGATGCGGTGATTGGCTGCGATGCGGTGGTCTCCTCTGCAACTGCGGCTTCGCAGCATTACCGGGCCGGCACGCGAATGGTGCTGAACCATGCCGAGATGCCGACAGGCGATCTGGTTCTGAATCGCGATGCCGATCTGCGGCTTGCCGCGCGAGAGAAGGTCATCGCGCAGGCCGTCGGGGCCGAAAACCTGTGGGGTTTTGATGCGAACCGCCTTTCCGAGCGGCTGATGGGAGATGCAGTCTTTGCCAATGTGATGATGCTGGGCTTTGCCTGGCAGAAGGGTCTGGTGCCGGTAAGTGAGCTTGCCTTGCGCGAGGCTATCATGCTCAACGCAACTTCGGTCGAGCGTAACCACCGAGCTTTTGCTATAGGGCGGCTGATGGCGGCGTATCCCGAACGCCTGCCGCAAGAGCAACCCGAGAAGATGCCCGAGACCCTGGAGGAGGTCATCGAGCATCGTGCGGCTTTCCTGACCGACTATAAGGACGCAGCCTATGCGGCGCGCTATCGTGACCGGCTGGCGCAATTCCGTGAATCGCTTCCTGCTGCTCTGGCAGAAGAGTTAACCATGATTGCGGCCAGAGCACTCTTCCGGCTGATGGCCTGCAAGGATGAATACGAGGTTGCCCGTTTACATGTCCAGACCGGGTTCGCGCAACAGATAGAGGCCGAGTTCGAACCAGGTTTCCGTGTGAACTATCACATGGCGCCCCCGCTGCTGTCATGGCGCAGGGATGCCAGGGGGCGCCCGCTCAAGCGCAGTTTCGGGTCATGGATGACGCCGCTGATGCACGGGCTGGCCGCAATGCGCCGGATCCGCGGCACGATACTGGACCCGTTCCGATACAGCCATGACCGGCGGGAGGAGCGTGCGCTGATTGTGTGGTATGAGAACATCCTGACCCGGCTTGGTCCG
Organism: Paracoccaceae bacterium; assembly: GCA_007128135.1. Taxonomy (GTDB): domain Bacteria; phylum Pseudomonadota; class Alphaproteobacteria; order Rhodobacterales; family Rhodobacteraceae; genus Roseinatronobacter. The sequence goes on from SKYA01000079.1 coordinate 4,566, forward strand.
CTGACCAGCACCGAAACGGCCAAGCAGGCGCGCGCGATCCTGTCGTCGGCGCTGGAATTCCGGGGTTATGGTCCGGTTAAATCGGCAGCCATTGCCAAAGGCCAGCCCGAGGCAGACCGGATGCTTGCGGAACTGGCGCGCATGCAGGGCTAGGTTGTCCGGCTGTGGCTGCGATGCGCGCGGACATATGGCCTTGCCGGTTTCTGCCTCAGTTCCCCAGAATTCCCGGCAGCCGCAGGCCGTGATCCTTCGCGCATTGCAGGGCGTCTTCATAGCCTGCGTCGGCGTGGCGCCACACGCCAGAGGCCGGGTCGTTCCACAGCACACGCTCCAGCCGCCTTGCGGCCTCTGGCGTGCCGTCGGCCACGATCACCACGCCTGCATGTTGCGAAAACCCCATGCCGACACCGCCCCCGTGATGCAGGCTGACCCATGTCGCCCCTGACGCCGTGTTCATCAGTGCATTCAGCAGCGGCCAGTCCGACACGGCGTCCGAGCCGTCGCGCATCGCCTCGGTCTCGCGGTTGGGGCTGGCAACCGAGCCGCTGTCGAGATGGTCGCGGCCAATCACGATAGGGGCTTTCAATTCGCCCGAAGCTACCATCTGGTTGAATTTCAGGCCCGCGCGGTGCCGGTCGCCCAGACCCAGCCAGCAGATTCGCGCGGGCAGGCCCTGAAAGGCGATGCGCTCGCGTGCCATGTCGAGCCAGCGGTGCAGATGGTCGTTGTCTGGAAACAGCTCGCGCATGGCCTGATCTGTCTTGTAGATATCTTCCGGGTCGCCGGACAGCGCACACCAGCGGAACGGACCAATCCCCTTGCAGAACAGGGGCCTGATATAGGCGGGCACAAAACCGGGAAAGGCAAAGGCGTTTTCGAGCCCCTCCTCCTTGGCCACCTGACGGATGTTATTGCCGTAATCCAGCGTTGGCACACCTGCATTCCAGAAATCGACCATCGCCGCGACATGGATTTTCATGCTCATGCGGGCGGCTCTTTCCACCGCCTTTGGGTCGCTTTCCTGTTTTTCGCGCCATTCCGCCACGCTCCAGCCAAGCGGCAGGTAGCCATGCACCGGGTCATGCGCGCTGGTCTGGTCGGTCACGATGTCGGGGCGGATGCCACGCTTGAAAATCTCGGGGAAAACCTCGGCGGCATTGCCGATCAGCGCCACGGATTTCGCCTCGCCTGCCTTTGTCCAGCGGGCGATCATGTCCAGCGCTTCATCAAGACTGTGAGTCTTGGCATCGCAATAGCGCGTGCGGATGCGGAAATCGGCGCGGGTTTCGTCGCATTCCACCGCCAGACAGCACGCGCTCGCCATGACTGCCGCCAAAGGCTGCGCGCCGCCCATGCCGCCAAGTCCGCCCGTCAGAATCCAGCGCCCCCTGAGCGAGCCATCATAATGCTGGCGGCCTGCCTCTGCAAAAGTCTCATAGGTGCCCTGAACAATGCCCTGCGTGCCAATATAGATCCACGATCCTGCGGTCATCTGGCCATACATCATCAGGCCACGCCGATCGAGTTCGTTGAAATGCGCCCATGTCGCCCAATGCGGCACAAGGTTGGAATTGGCGATCAGCACACGCGGGGCGTCCGGGTGCGTGCGGATGATGGCAATGGGTTTGCCTGATTGCACGATAAGTGTCTCGTCATCCTCAAGGTCTTTCAACCCGGCCACGATGCGGTCGAAATCGTCCCAGGTACGCGCTGCGCGACCGATCCCGCCATACACCACCAGTTCATGCGGGTTCTCGGCCACATCGGGATGCAGGTTGTTCATCAGCATCCGCATCGCAGCCTCGGTCAGCCAGCTCTTGGCGGTGATCTCGGTGCCGGTGGGCGGGTAGATGTCGCGCAGGTTGTGGCGGGGGTTGGTCATGGCTGGCCTCTCAGGCTGGGGGCGAGGGTTTCGAGGGTTTCAAGAATCTCGCGCAGATGCGGGCGCAACCGGTCGGCCTTGGCAGGGTCGTAGGCAAAGGGCGGGGCCTCGGTCGTCAGATGGGTCGCTTGCGCAAGCTCCATCTGGACCGCGTGAACGCCGCGCGCAGGCTGGCCATAATGCCGCGTGCTCCAGCCGCCCCTGAAGCGGCCGTTGAGGACCGAGTCATAACCCTTGGCCTGCGCGCAGATCGCCGTCACAGCGGCCTCGATCTGCGGCGCGCAGGTGGTCCCGCCATTTGTGCCGATATTGAAATCGGGCAGGCGGCCCTCGAACAGAAACGGGATATGGCTGCGGATCGAATGGCAGTCATAGAGGATTGCGACCCCGTGGCGTTCGCGCACCCGCGACAGTTCCGACGCCAGCGCGGCGTGATAGGGGGCGTGGTAGTCCGCGCGGCGGGCTTCGATTTCCGACGGGTCAGGCGTGGCAGTCCAGATGGGGCTTCCATCGAAATCGGTCATCGGCACCAGCCCGGTCGTGTTCTGCCCCGGATAGAGGCTTTCGCCAGAAGGATCGCGATTGGCGTCGATCAGGTAGCGGTGAAAGGTGGCGCGCACTGTCGTGGCGCCGGGCAACAGCCCGTCATACAGCCGCTCGATATGCCAGTCCGTATCAGCCAGAATCTGCCCTCGCGTGGTCAGTCGGGCGAACACCTCATCGGGCAGCCATGTGCCGGTATGCGGGATGCCCAGCACCACCGGGCCATCGCCTCGTGTTACTTCGACCGGGGTCATGGAGTGTCCTCCAGCAGGCTTTCGACATTGCAGGCCGCCGCGACATGCCCGGCGCTGACAAGTGTGGCTGCGCGGGTCAGATCGTTGGCCATGTAGCGATCCGCGCCCAAGGCAGGCACCCTGTCGCGGGTGATCTGCATAAGGCGTTGCAAGACAGGCGAGGTTGCCAGCGGTGCACGGAACTCCACCCCCTGCGCGGCACAGAGCAGTTCAACCCCCAGAATCACGCTCAGATTGGCATTCATCCGCCCCAGCCGCCGCGCGCCATGGGCGGCCATCGAGACATGGTCTTCCTGATTGGCCGAGGTCGGGGTGGAATCGGTCGAGCAAGGATTTGCCAGATGCTTGTTCTCGCTCATCAGCGCGGCAGAAGTCACTTCGGCGATCATCAGCCCTGAATTCAGCCCAGGTTCGGGTGTCAGAAAGGGAGGCAGATCATGGCTCAGTGTCGGGTCCACCATAAGTGCCACACGTCGCTGCGCAATCGCGCCGATCTCGGCCAGCGCCAGCGCGATCTGGTCGGCGGCAAAAGCCACGGGCTCGGCATGGAAATTCCCGCCCGAGACGATCTTGCCCGCATCCACCAGCACCAGTGGGTTGTCGGACACGGCATTGGCCTCGATTTCCAGCGTTCGGCCCGCAAAGCGCAGCAGATCCAGCGCCGCACCGGTCACTTGCGGCTGGCACCGGATGCAATAGGGGTCCTGGACGCGGGCATCGGCGTCGCGGTGGCTTTCGCGGATATCGGAGCCCGCCATGATCGCGCGCATGGCGCGCGCTACGTCGATCTGTCCGCGGTGCCCGCGAAATTCATGCAATGCCGGTTCCAGCGGCGCGGTAGAGCCCATGATGGCATCGGTGGACAGGCAGGACACGGCGATGGCGCTCTGCGCATTGCGCATGGCATCGAACCAGCCAGCCAGGGCGCAAGCGGTGGAAAACTGCGTGCCGTTTATCAGTCCCAGCCCCTCTTTCGGGCCAAGCACTACGGGCGACAGTCCCGAACGCTCCAGCGCCTGTCCCGAGGGCATGCGCTGGCCTTCGAAAAAGGCCTCCCCCTCGCCGATTAGCGTCGCCGCCATATGTGCCAGCGGGGCCAGATCGCCCGATGCCCCGACCGAGCCTTGCGCGGGCACGACGGGGGTGACGCCATGCACCAGCAGGTCTTGCAACAGTGACACCGTTTCCCAGCGCAAGCCGGAGGCCCCTCTGCCGACCGAGAGCAGTTTCAGCGCCATCATCAGCCGCGTGGTCTGAATCTCGATCGCCTCGCCCACGCCGCAGCAATGGCTGAGGATCAGGTTTCGCTGCAATTGTGCGGTGTCCTGCGGAGCAATGCGCACCGAGGCCAGCTTGCCAAAGCCGGTATTGACGCCATACACTGCTTCGTCGCCTGCAGACGCTTTCTCAACCATCCGGGCGGCGGCATCAATGGCGGGGCGGGCGGCGTGGGCGATGCGCGCAGCGGAACCATTGCGCCAGATGTCTTCCAGTTGCGCCAGCGTCGTGAAGCCGGGGGTCAGGATGAGGGTCACAGCTTTCCTCCGAAAACCCGTTTCCAGAGCGGGTTATAGCCAATTCGGTAAGTCAGTTCGGCGGGGTGTTCGACATCCCAGATTGCCAGATCAGCGCGCGCGCCCGCCCTTATGATGCCGCGGTCCGAAAGGCCAAGAGCGCGCGCCGCGTTGGACGTGACACCGGCAAGGCATTCTTCCGGCGTCATCTGAAACAGGGTCGCGCCCATATTCATGCTCAATAGCAGCGAAGTCATGGGTGAAGAGCCGGGGTTGCAGTCCGTGGCGAGTGCCATCGGCACACCATGGCGGCGGAAGGCGTCGAGAGGTGGACGCCGGGTTTCGCGCAGCGTGTAGAAGGCACCGGGCAAGATGACCGCGACTGTTCCGGCCAGTGCCATCGCCATGGCATCCGCGTCATCGGCATATTCCAGGTGATCCGCCGACAGCGCTCCAAATTCGGCGGCCAGTTGCGCCCCGCCGAGCCTGGAGAGTTGTTCGGCGTGCAGTTTTACCGGCAGGCCCATGGCGTGTGCGCGCTCGAAGACGCGGCGGATCTGCGCTGGGCTGAAGGCAATCCCCTCGCAGAACCCGTCCACCGCATCAACCAGCCCTTCGGCCTGCGCCGCCTCGAGGGTTGGCAGACAGATGTCAGCAATATAGTCATCTGCATGCATGCCTGCGGGCACGGCATGTGCGCCAAGATAGCTGGTTTTCACCACGACATGCCGCAATTCGGCAATCCGTCGTGCAGCGCGCAGCATCCGCAGTTCGGTCTCGCACTCCAGCCCGTAGCCGGATTTGATCTCCAGGGTGCAGACTCCTTCGGCGATCAGTGCATCGACGCGGGGCAGGGCAGAGCTGACCAGTTCTGCCTCCGAGGCCGCCCGGGTCTGTGCCACGGTCGCGACGATGCCGCCCCCCGCTTTTGCAATCTCTTCGTAACTTTTCCCCTGAAGGCGCATCTCGAATTCGCGCGCGCGATTTCCGCCATGGATGATATGGGTGTGACAATCCACCAGCCCGGGCGTGACCAGCCTGCCGCGCAGGTCAATGATGTCATCGGCGCGAAACTCCTCGGGCAGGGCCGCTGCGGGCCCCACCCAGGCGATTCGAGCACCCCGCAGGACCAAAGTGCCGCCCGAGATCATCCCATATCGCGCGGTGCCATCCATGGTCGCGAGATTTGCGTTTTCGAGGCGCATGTTTCACCTTGAACAGAATGAATTTGTTTTCTATAAGTATATACATAATATCAAGTCAAGATTGAATCTGCATGAAGATCTGGGCCGAACAGGCGCTCCTCAATACCGGATGGGCACGCAACGTCCTGATCAGTATCGGTGCAGGCGGACGTATTTCCGATGTGCAGTTTGACGTAGCGAAATCAGGCCAGCATATTGTGGGCATACTGATGCCTGCACCCGCAAACGCACATGGCCATGCCTTTCAGCGTGCCATGGCCGGGCTGACCGAGCGGCGCGGTCCCGACCCACGCGACAGTTTCTGGACCTGGCGCGAAATGATGTTCCGCTTTCTCGATCGCCTGACACCTGAACATGTCGAGGTCATTGCGGCATTTGTGCAGATGGAAATGTTGGAAGCCGGCTATGCGGCAAGCGTCGAGTTCCACTATCTGCATCACCAGCCCGGCGGTGTGCCATACGCCAATCTGGCCGAGATGTCCGAGCGCATTATCGCCGCGGCCGGACAGACCGGCATCGGGCTGACGCTGCTGCCTGTGCATTACCAGTTCGGCGGACTGGACCGCCGCCGCCTCAGCTCGGGTCAGATCCGATTCGGCAATGACCCCGAGCGTTTCGCCAGCCTGTATGATGCAGCGGCCGACGCTGTGGCGCTGTTGCCTGGCGACTGCCGCATGGGCGTGGCTCCTCACAGCCTGCGCGCCGTGGCTCCAGAGACGCTGGCGCAGACAATTGCGCTGACCGATGGGCCGGTCCATATGCATCTTGCCGAACAGCAGGCCGAGGTGGACGAGGTCAGTGCAGCGCTCGGCAAGCGCCCTGTGGAATGGGTGCTCGACAATCTGGCGCTGCATTCCGGTGTGACACTGATCCATTGCACCCAGATGCAGCCGCATGAAACCGAGGCCCTTGCGCGCTCTGGGGCAGTGGCGGGGCTGTGCCCGATAACGGAATCGAACCTTGGTGACGGGATCTTCGACGCCCTGCGCTGGTTCTCCGCAGGCGGCAATGTGGCCATCGGTTCCGACTCGCATATCCGCATCTCGCTGGCCGAGGAACTGCGCACACTGGAATACTCACAGCGTCTGCGGGACCAGTCGCGTGCCGTGCTGGCGACCGGGTCACTCTCGACTGGCCGACGGCTGTTCGAGGCTGTCGTCGCGGGCGGGGCGCTTGCTGCCGGCCGTGCAGGCGGAGCGATCAAGGTCGGCGCGCTGGCGGATCTGATGACGCTGGACGCCGAGCATGTCAATCTGACCGGCAGGCAGGGCGATGCGCTGCTTGACAGCTATATCTTTGCAGGTGATGAGCGGATGGTGCGGGATGTCTGGTCTGCAGGTCGGCATGTGGTCAGGGACGGCCAGCATATCCGGCGCCGCTCCATTGTCGCGGCTTATGGCAAGGTTATGCGCGATCTGGGACAGTCCCTTTGAAGAATGATGACCGTAATACCTGGCAGGCGGTGCAGAACGAAGTGCGCCAGCGCATCAGCCAGCGCGTCTGGAAACCGGGCGAGCAGATTCCGCATGAAGCAGATCTTGCGCAGGAGTTCAGCTGTGCGCGCGCGACCGTGAATCGTGCCCTGCGCGGGCTTGCCGATGCCGGGTTGCTGGAACGGCGACGCAAGGCCGGCACCCGCGTGGCGCTCAACCCGGTGCGCCGCGCCGAGTTCAGCATTCCCCTGATCCGCGAGGAAATCGAGGGCAGGGGACAGGAATTCGACTATGAAATCCTGCTGCGTGAGATGCGCCTGCCGCCACCGGATGTGCAGGCGCGCCTTCAGATCGGCGGTGATGTGCCGATCCTGCATCTGCAAACGCTCTATACCGCAGATCGCCTGCCCCATGTTTTCGAAATACGCTGGATCAATTCCCTTGCCGTGCCCGCTGTGCTGGATGCCGATTTCGCCTCTCTCAGTCCGAATGAATGGCTGGTACGCGAAGTGGCCTTCGATGGCGGCGATTTTACCTTGTCGGCAGTCACGGCAAGCAAGCGCGAAGCATCCGTGCTGGCTTGTGCCGCGGGCGAGGGGCTTCTCGTTCTGGATCGCACCACCCGGCATGGCGGACAGATGATCACCTCGGTGAGGCTGATGTTTTCCCCAGGATACAGGATGCACACCCAGTGCTGATGTCATCACGCAAATCTGCGCCGTGCCATCAGCTGTAGCGCCCTGACAGACTGGTTTTTCGCGTGCTCGAATGGCCCGGCGTATTGTCGCGGGGGGCTTCCAGTTCCGAAAGGATCGGGCAGTCTGGCCGGGTATTGCCATGACAGGCGCGGGCAAGGTTTTCGAGCGTTGCGGCCATGTCTTCCAGTTCCGCTATCTTGCGTCGCAGATCAGCAACATGGGAGAGGGCCAGGCGTTTGACATCGGCGCTCTGACGCGACTGGTCGCGCCAGAGCGCCAGAAGGTCGCTGATGCCATCGACCGAGAATCCCAGATCCCGCGCGCGCCGGATGAAACGCAGCATATGCACCTCCTGCTCCGAATAGACACGATAGCTGGAAGCGCTGCGCGCGGCGGGTGGAATAAGCCCGATCTGCTCATAATACCTGATCATCTTGGCCGAAACGCCCGAGGCTCTGGCAGCTTCTCCGATATTCATGCGCGTGCCTGCCCTGTGGTGAGGAGTGGTGACCAGCCACGCAGGCGAAGTGCGTTTGTCAGGACAAATACCGACGAAAGCGCCATCGCACCCGCAGCGAATACTGGAGAAAGCAATAGGCCGAATGCGGGCCAGAGCAGGCCGGCTGCAACGGGAATCAGCGCGGTGTTGTAGGCAAATGCCCAGAACAAGTTCTGCTTGATGTTGCGGATCGTGGCCCTTGAGAGTGAAATCGCGTTCGCAACCCCATGCAGCGCGCCGGACATCAACACCACGTCCGCGGCCTCGATTGCAATGTCGGTGCCGGTTCCGATCGCGATGCCCACGTCGGCCTCGGCCAGGGCGGGGGCGTCATTGATCCCGTCGCCGACAAACGCAAGCTTGCCATGGGCGCTCCTCAGCTTCCGGACGGCATCGACCTTGCCCTCGGGCAGGACTTCGGCCACGACCTCGTCAATGCCAAGCTGCCGCGCAATGGCCGTTGCCGTGCGGTTGTTGTCACCAGTGACCATTGCGACTGACAGGCCCAGATGATGCAATGCGCGGATGGCATCCGGCGCGCTGTCCTTGATCGGATCTGCCACTGCGATGATTGCGGCCAGCTTGCCGCCGATGGCAGCATAGAGCGGCGTCTTTCCTTCGCTTGCAAGACGCTCGGCGGTCTCGGCAAAAGCGCTGACGTCATGCCCGAGCTTTGCCATGTAGCGGTCTGCGCCAATCTCGACGCGCGTGCCTTCGGCATCGGCCGCGACCCCGAAGCCAGTAAGGCTTTCAAAGCCCGTGACCCGGGGCAGAACGAGCGCGCGTTCCTCGGCAGCCTCGACAATCGCGCGCGCAATGGGGTGTTCGGATTTTGCCTCGACTGCCGCAACCCGTGCCAGCACCTCATCCCGCACGAACCCCTCTGTCACCTCCATGTCGGTCAGACGCGGCCTGCCTTCGGTCAGTGTGCCGGTCTTGTCAAAGGCGACGATCCTGGCATCGCGCAACAGTTGAAGCGCCTCGCCCTTGCGAAAGAGCACGCCGATTTCCGCTCCGCGCCCGGTGCCAACCATGATCGAGGTCGGGGTTGCAAGGCCCATGGCACAGGGGCAGGCGATGATCAGCACCGCCACCGCATTGACCAGGGCAAAGGTCAGTGCCGGGGCCGGGCCAAAGGCAAGCCAGATGGCGAAAGTGAAAAGCGCGACTGCAATTACCGCTGGCACGAACCACAGTGTCACGCGGTCAACCAGTGCCTGGATCGGCAGCTTGGAGCCCTGCGCGGCCTCGACCATCCGGATGATCTGGGCAAGCATCGTGTCTGTGCCCACGGCTGTTGCACGAAAGACCAGCGCGCCGGTCTGGTTCACCGTGCCGCCCACGACCTGCGCACCGACGGATTTGGCAACAGGGACCGGCTCGCCGGTGATCATCGATTCATCGACATAGCTTTCGCCCTCGATGACCTCGCCATCCAGAGGCAAACGCTCGCCTGGGCGCAATTCGATCACATCGCCGGGCACGACCTCGTCGATTGCAAGGTCGACAATCGCCCCATCCCTTCGCACCCGTGCGGTCTTTGCCTGCAATCCGACAAGGCGCTGGATCGCCTGCGAGGTCCGGCCCTTTGCGCGCGCCTCCAGATAACGCCCGACCAGGATCAGGGTGACGATCACGGCGGCTGCCTCGTAATAGACATTGACTGTGCCTGCCGGCAGCAGCCCCGGCGCAAAGGTCGCGACCATGGAATAGAGGTAAGCCGCTGATGTGCCGACAGCGACAAGGCTGTTCATGTCCGGTGCGCCCCGGAACAGCGCGGGGAAGCCATGCGCGTAGAAACGGATACCCGGAAAGGCCAGGACCAGCGTAGTCAGCGCAAACTGGATCAGCCAGTTGGCCTGCGTCCCGATGGTGTGCACGATCAGATGGTGCAGTGGCGGGATCATGTGCGACCCCATCTCGAGCACGAAGACCGGCAAGGCCAATGCGGCTGCAAGGACCACGTCACGCCGAAGTTCCCCTGCTTCCGCGTCGCGTCTCTCGCTCGCGGTGTCTTCTTGTGCCGTCGCGCGTAACTCGCGCGCGAGAAAACCCACCGATTCAACCGCCGAGATCAGGATTGCAGGGTCGGCATGACCTGACACGCTGGCGCGCTCGGTGGCAAGGTTGACACTGGCCTCCACGACGCCCGGTACGGACAGGAGCGCGCGTTCCACCCGTCCGACGCAGGAAGCGCATGTCAAACCCTCGATGGCGAATTCCTGTCGCTTTTCAGGTACTTCGTAACCGGCGTCGTGTATTGCGCGGACAAGGGTGGCGGGGTCAGCCTTTCCCTCCATCTGGATTACGGCTCGCTCGGTTGCAAGGTTCACATGGGCAGCGATGACCCCGGGCACTGCGCGCAAGGCCCGCTCGGCCCGGCCCACGCAGGAGGCGCAGGTCATCCCCTCGATGGGAAGTGTATGCGTGCTCGGATGTCTTGCAGCCGCGTTCATTGGTTGTCCCTGATGGTGACGGTTCTGATTGACACATAATCCTTCCCATCATGGGAAGGTCAAGCCGTGAAGAAAAGAAACTGGCATGGTTGTATTATCCCTTGACCTTCCCATGATGGGAAGGCCTATCTGCTGGTGCATCAGATATGAAAAGGAGCCCCTGATGCAATTTCACATCCAGAACATGGAGTGCGGTGGGTGCGCACGTGGTGTGACCAAGGCGATCCAGTCGGTTGATCCGAACGCCAGTGTCACGGCGGATCCGCCGTCGCGGCGTGTCACTGTCGACTCCGACCAACCCGGTTCCGCATTCTTGCCCGCACTGGAAGCGGCAGGATTTCACGCCACAATCCAGGAAAGGGTCTGACAATGAAGAAACTCTCTTTCGCTTTCCTTCTTGGGGCCGTTCTCGCGGCGGGAGGGCTGAGCTTTGCGCAGTCCCAGATGGGGCATGGCGATCACGGCCATATGGACCATGGTGCAATGGACCATGGCGCGATCAGCGATGATCCGGTCATCGCGGCGTATATGGCCGCCAATGACCGGATGCACCGAGACATGAATATCCCGTTTACCGGCGATGCCGATACCGACTTCGTACGCGGCATGATCCCGCATCATCAGGGAGCGATCGACATGGCGAGGGTCGTTCTGGAATTCGGCAGTGACCCGGAAATCCGGGCGCTGGCCGAAGAGGTGATCGAGGCTCAGGAAGCAGAGATCGCCATGATGCGCGCGTGGCTTGCGGAACGCGGGCTGGATTGACCGTTTGGAAAAAATGCGTGTCGCCATGGCGGCACGCGCGCGTTGCCCTCCCCAGGCAGCACGACCGATGTCAATCGGTCGTGCTGCTGTTCAATCCGTCACGTCGGGTCTGAGGTGAGACAAGCCTGACGTCAGACCCGTCGCCCCGACGACAAGGACAACCCCTGTCAGCACAGAGAAATTACTCCGGGACGCCCTGCCGTTCCAGCAGTCTCGACATACGCAGCAGGTTATCAAACCAAATGGTTTGACTAATTGCATTGTACTGCTAGAATCCTTGATACCGATGGCAGGAAAGCTGCCAGAACGGCACCACAAAAGGATCTGAGGATCATGGCTGACCTGAAGGCGCGGTTCTGGGCCGACTATACGGCACAGGCGTTTGCTGCACTTGACCGCGAGGCGCTTGTTGCGGTCCTTCCTGTCGGCGCAATCGAGCAGCATGGGCCGCACCTGCCGCTATCGGTGGACCGCGACATTCTCGACGGTATCATCACGGCGGCACTTCCGCTCATCCCGCAGGAATGCCCCGCTCTCTTCCTGCCGACCTGTGCTGTCGGCAAGAGCGATGAGCATGCCAGCTTTGCCGGCACGCTGACGCTATCGGCCAGCACGCTGATGGCCATGTGGACCGAGATCGGCGCCTGTGTCGCGGCGGCCGGCGTCCGCAAGCTGGTCCTGTTCAACAGCCATGGCGGCCAGATGGCCCCGCTGGACATTGTCGCGCGCGATTTGCGGATACGATATGGCATGATCGCAGTCGCGGCCAACTGGTTCGCGATGGGGTTGCCGCAAGCGGCGCTTGACCCGCATGAATCGCAGCATGGCATCCACGCGGGCGAGATGGAGACATCGATGATGCTGGCCTTGCACCCTGATCGCGTGGCGATGGAACATGCGCGCGATTTCGAGCCGCTGTCAGTGAAGCTTGCAGCGGATCACGCGCAACTCGGGTTGGGACCGGGCGCGCGGCTTGGCTGGCAGGCGCAGGACCTTCATCCCGCCGGGGCCTGCGGCAACGCGGCCGCGGCCACGGCGGAAAAGGGGCAGGTCTTCATCGACCATGCCGCGCGCCAACTGGTGGCCCTGTTGCAGGATGTCGCCGCCTTGCCCCTGTCGATACTGGACAATCCTGCCGACCCGGGCGCGCAGGCATGAGCACGCCGCTGGCTCTGGATCATATCGGGCTGAATGGGGCCTGCGTTTCGCTGCGGCTGGAGGGCGCGCGGATTGCCGCGATCGCGCCCTGCGATGGTGTCCCGCTCTGGCAGGTCATGCCCTTGCCGGTCGATCCGCATGTACATCTGGACAAGAGTTTCATCTGGCCCCGTGCGCGACCGGCCGAGCCGGGTCTCTTTCGCGCCATCGAGGCCACGCTTGCCGACAAGGTCAACTGGAGCGAGGTTGATCTGCGCGCCCGCGCCGAACTGGCACTGACCGAAGCCCATGCGGCAGGGCAATCGGCGCTGCGCAGTCATGTGGACTGGGGCGAGCCTGACACGCCGCTGGCCTGGTCCTTGCTGGGCGATCTGGCTGCAGAGTGGCGCGGGCGGATCACCTTGCAACGCGCGCCGCTTGTGTCGCTCGATGTGCTGGGCGATGCCGACCATGGCCCGGCGATTGCGGCCCATGTCGCCGCCACAGGTGACGGTGTGCTGGGCGCGTTCCTGTATCGGCACGCGGATTACCCCGAAAAGCTCGCGCGGATCTTCCGGCTGGCAGCGGATCACGGCTTGCGGCTGGATTTCCATGTCGATGAGGGGCTGGAGCCCGAGGCGCAGGGCTTTGACGAGATCGTGCGACTGACCGGGCATCACGGCATGGCAGGGCGGGTGCTGTGCGGTCACGCCTGTTCGCTCTCGGTGCGTCCGCCGGATGCAGTCGCGCCTGTGCTCGACGCTGCGGCCACAGCCGGGGTCGCGCTTTGCGTTCTGCCCGCAACGAATCTGTGGCTGCAGGATGGCCAGCCCGGCCGCACCCCGCGACTTCGCGGGTTGGCTCCGCTGCACGAGGCCCGCGCGGCGGGTATGCAGGTGGTCTTCGGCGCGGACAATGTGGCCGATCCGTTCTACCCCTTCGGCAGTTTTGATGCTCTGGAGACGCTGCGTCTGGCCTGCACGGCAGCGCATCTGGACCCCGCAGAGTGGTTGGGCGCGATTACCACCAATGCAACTGCCGCTATGGGCCTGCCTTTGCCCCGGATCGCCCGCAGTGCGCCGGCGAATTTCCTTCTGCTGCAAGGGCGCGACTGGAATGACGCGCTGCGCCGCGCGCCCGTCCGCCGCATTTTTCGCAACGGAGTTGAAACCAGGGACACCCCATGACCGCAACTGCTGAAACCCTGTCCGCCTTTCGCGCCGATCTGGGCGGGATCCGCTGTTATGACGATCCGCGCCAGTTGCAGGCGCGATCAAAGGATTACTACTGGTATTCCCCGATCCTGTCCCAACAGCTTGACGGCAAATGCGCCCAGCTTCTCGTGATGCCCGAGACCGAGGAGCAGGTGATGACCATCGCTGCGGCGGCTGCGCGCCATGGTGTTGCGCTGACCGTGCGCGGCGGTGGGACCGGGAATTACGGCCAGTGCGTGCCGCTCGATGGCGGCGTGGTGCTGGATGTCACGCGGCTGAACAAGGTGCTGGACATCGGCGAGGGCCGTGTCATCTGCGAGGCGGGTATCCGCATTGCCACGCTCGAAGACGCGGTGGCCGAAACGGGCCAGATGCTGACGATGTTTCCCTCGACCAAGCGCCATGCAACGCTGGGCGGGTTCATCGCGGGCGGATCAGGCGGGATCGGCAGCCTGCGCCACGGGGTGCTGCGCGACGATGGCAATGTCAGTTACATCCGTCTTGTGACCGTGGAAGACTCCCCGCGCATCGTCGAGTTGCGTGACGCGGATATCCAGAATGTCCAGCACGCCTATGGCACTAATGGCATCATCACGCGGCTGGATTTCGCGCTCTGCCCGGCGCGGGACTGGCAGCATGCGATCGCGCTCTTCGATGGCTACGGGCAGGCGTTGCGCTTTGCGCTGGCCGCCCAGGACCAGGGGCTGGATTGCTACCTGCTGACCGTGGTCGAGCGGCGGATGACGCGGTTCTACAAACGGCTCGCGGGGGCCTTCCCGTCAGATCGTGACGGGGTTTTCGCCATGGTGGCTCCCGACGCGCTGGCCGGTTTCGAGGCGCTGGTCGCCCAATTCGGCGGGCAGATCAGCCAGTGCAAATCGCTTGCGCAACTGGAGGACGACAACCAGCCCCCCGCCTGGGAATGCGGCTGGAACCACACGACACTGCAAGCGTTGAAGCACGAACCCGGCGTCTGGAGCTATCTGCAGGTCGCCTATCCCCGTCCGTTCGATCCGGATCTGGTAGGACGCCAGATGGCACGCTATGGCGATGAGGTGCTGATGCACCATGAAATGGCGCGGATGCAGGGCGAGGTGCAGATCTTTGCCATTCCTCTGGTGCGCTGGACCAACCCGGCGCGCATGTACGGAATCATTGCCGAAATCGAGGGGCTGGACGGCTGCACCATCTATGACCCGCATGTTGTCACCATTGAAGGCGGTGGCATGAAGGAGATCGACAGCGCACAGATCGACTTCAAGCGGCTGGCCGACCCTTACGGGCTTCTCAACCCCGGCAAGACCAGCGGTTGGACGCCTGATATGGCGCGCCCAAGACAGTGACGGGCACAGAATGCGGCTTCTGATCATCTTCTGCCATCCCAGCCGCGACAGTTTCGGCGCCGCCGTGCTTGCGCGCGCCACGGAAACCCTGCACATGCGCGGCCATGACCTGCGTATCCGTGACCTGTACCGCGAAGGCTTTGATCCGGTGCTGAGCGAAACAGACTGGACGCGCTACATGTCCGACCCGCAGGCAAATGTCGCGCGTGTGCAGGATCATGTCGATGATCTGCTTTGGGCCGAGGGGCTGATCGTGATCTATCCGACATGGTATTACGGCCCGCCTGCCGTGCTGAAAGGCTGGCTGGACAGAGTCTGGTTGCCGGGCGTGTCGTTCGAACCGGCGCATCAGAAAGGCCGTATCGCGCGCGGCAAGCTGTCGAATATCCGTCATTTCGTGGGGCTGACAACATCAGGCTCGCCCTGGTGGTGGCTGAAACTGATTGGCGACCCCGGGCGCTGCCTGTGGACGCGCGGCTTGCGCCCGATCTTCAACCTGCGCTGCCGCTATCGCTGGTCCCAGCTCTACAGCATCAATGACAGCACGCAGTCCGAACGCCTGGCCCATCTGGCCCATGTGGACAGGACCTTGCGGAAATTGTGAGAAAGGGACACTGAAAATGCCAGACACCACCGGGCCGGGAGCCTGCCCATGAACCGCCCTGATCTGGCCGCAAGGCGGGGCGAGATCCTGCATCAGATACGCGACGCCGCGATCGCCGAATTCGCCGCACACGGGTTTCACGGGGCTTCGACCCAGGGCATTGCCGCGCGTGCCGGAATCACCAAGAACCGGCTGCATTACTATATTTCAAGCAAGGATGACCTTTATGCCGACGCCTTGCGCCACATCGTGGCGCTTTGGGACGAGTTGTTCCATGGCATTGACATGACGAGAGGCCCTGAAGCGTTCCTGCGCGACTACATCGCGCGCAAGCTGCGCCATGTGCTGGCGCATCCCGAGATCGCCCGCATGTTCACAGCCGAGATCATGCGTGGCGCGCCGGTCCTGCGCAGGCTATGGCAGCCTTCCCGCGACGCCACATTGCGCGCCGCGACAGTGATCGAGGCTTGGGTCAAGGCCGGCCTTATCCGGCCGGTCGACCCGATCCTGCTGCAGATCCACATCTGGGCGCTGACGCAACACCACGCATTGCATGGCCCCGAGACCGCCTTCATGCTGGGTCTGACAAGCGAGGCAGAGCTTGACCCGGACCGGCTTGCTGAAGAAATAACCAGGCTTGTCCTGTCCGGCTTGCGCAACGAGTAGCGGGCACTCGAGCGCAATGCACGGGGCGCTCAAAAAGTTCTATACAAACGTTTGTATTAGAGGTAGCGTCTGAAAATCATACCTGATGGGAGGAAGAGAATGCTGTCAGTCAAATCCAGATTTCTTGCCGGAACGGCTGCTGTGCTGGCGCTTGTTTCGGCAATGCCGGTTCTCGCGCAAGATGCCTGCCTCGGCACGGCAGAAGCCCTGCATCTGTCGGATGCACAGGCCGAAGACATCCGCGCCCGCGGTCTGACCTTCGGGTTTCTGACCAACAATATCTCGGATGATTTCAGCCGGACACTTGTTGCAGGCGGCGAGGCACATGCTGGCGCGCTCGGTGTCGATCTGATCGTCAACAACGCCGATTTCGACGCCAACACCCAACTGTCGCAATTCGATGCGCTCGTGCAGCGGGGTGTGGATGGCATTTTCCTGACGGCGGTGGATGCAGGCTCGATCGGTCAGGCCGTGCGCCGCGCGAATCAGGACAATATCCCGGTTTTCATAGTAGGGGGCGCACCGGCGCGCGGCGACGTGGTCAGTGTGATGAACGCCGCCAGCTATCAGGGCAGCTATGACGCTACCGCCGCCCTGATGGACCATATCGGCGAGCCGAACGCCCAGATCGCAATTCTGGGCATTCCCTTTGCACTGCAAACCATCCGCGATCGTGAAAAGGGTGTTTTGGATGCCGTGGGCGCTGCCGGCGGGCAGATCATCTCGCTGCAATCCGATTTCAGTCAGGATCGTCTGCTGGAACTCGCCACCAATGTCATCCAGGCCAACCCTGATCTGAAGGGCGTCGTGGCGACATGGTCGCTCGCGGTCAATGCCGCGACCGAAGCCATACGCCAGTCGGGCCGCGACATTGCGATTGCCGGGTATGACAGCGAGGTGCCGGGCTATATGGAACTGCATTCGGGCGAGACCAATATCGTCGCGCTCTCGGGTCAGCAGGCTGCCTTGCAGGGGCGTGCGGCGATTGACGGGCTGGCGCAGGTGGTGCTCGGGGCCACGCTCTGCGAAGAGATCATTACGCCTAATCTGCTTGTGACCGCAGAAAACTACGTCGAGATGTGGGATATCCAGTATCCCGGCGTGACTCCGCCCTGGGCGGATTGAACGACAGCCGGACCATTGCCATTTGCGATGGTCCGGCCCCCATCCAGGCAGGCATGTCGTGCTGGAACTCACTGACATCACCAAGACCTTCCCCGGAGTGCGCGCGCTGGACAGCGCGCGCTTCGAGCTGCGTGGTGGCGAAGTGCACGCCTTCATGGGAGAGAACGGGGCTGGAAAATCCACCATGATGAAAATCGTAGCGGGCCTCTTTGCTGCTGATAGCGGCACAATCCATCTGGATGGACAGCAAATGCGATTCGCGAACCCCTCCGAGGCCAAGGCCGCGGGCATCCACACGGTCTTTCAGGAACTGACGGTTCTGGACAATCTCGATGTGGCGCAGAACCTGCTGATCGGACGCGAGCCGGTGCGGCTGGGCGGTGCCTGGCTGGACAAGCCCGCACTCTATGCGCAGGCCGAGTCGATCCTGCGCGACCTTGGCATTCCGCTGGATGCACGGCGTCTGGCGGGCAGCCTGTCCACCGGCCAGCGCCAGATTGTCGAGATCGCACGCGCCGTTGCGCAGAATCCGCGCGTGCTCATCCTGGATGAGCCAACCTCCTCGCTCGGTCGAAATGAAGAGGAATTACTGTTCTCGCTTGTGGCAAGGCTGAAGGCAGCGGGAACCGGTATTGTCTATATCACGCATCGCATGTCCGAGGTCTTTGCCTTTGCCGACCGCATCACCGTGTTGCGCGACGGGCGGCATATCCTGACCGATGAGTCGGCGAATCTCGACCGCCCGACGCTGATCCGCGCGATGGTCGGGCGCGAAGTCTCGGAGGCGCGGCACGAAGGCGCGGCGCGCAGCGCCGAGATCGCCCTTGAGGTCACGGATCTGCGGCGCGGACAGGATGTGCGCGGCGCAGACCTGACCCTTCGTCGCGGCGAGGTTCTTGGACTGGCGGGGCTGATGGGGGCAGGACGGACCGAACTTGCGCGCCTGATGGCCGGGATCGACCGGCCGGATGCAGGGCGGATGATGCTTTTCGGGCAGTCCTACGCGCCTGCATCGGTCCGCGCTGCCATGCTGGCGGGCGTGGCCTATGTCTCGGAGGACCGCAAGGGGCTTGGTGTCGTGCTGCCCCTGTCCGTGGGCCAGAACATCGCCCTGCCCAGCCTGTCGCGCCTGTCGCGGCGCGGGTGGCTCTCGCCGACACGACTGCGCGCCTTTGCAACCGAATGGATGGGGCGGCTCGGCGTCAAGGCAAGGGGGCCGGACACAGTGGTCGGCACGTTGTCGGGGGGCAACCAGCAGAAGGTCGCGCTGGCAAAATGGCTGGCGACTGCGCCGCGTGTCATCCTGCTCGATGAACCCACACGCGGGGTCGATATCGGCGCCAAGGCCGAAATCTATGCGCTGATCCGCGCGCTTGCTGCTGACGGGACAGCCGTGCTGGTGATCTCTTCGGAACTGCCGGAACTGCTGCAACTCTGCGACCGGATTGCCGTCATGGCGCGCGGGCGCATCGCGGGCGATCTGCCCGCCGCAGAGGCGACGGAAGAGACGCTGCTGGAGCTTGCATTCCATGAACCGGAGGCCGCATGACCACAGTCGCCGCGCTCCGCATGGCCCGAACCCGACGCGCTGCGGCGCTCTTGCGAGACCTGTTGCCCTATGCCGCGCTGGTCCTGGTGGTGGGCTATTTCGCGTTTGCGAGCGAGTTCTTCCTCAATACGCGCAATTTCGAAAGACTGGTCACGGATTCTGCCACGCTGATGCTCGTGGCCTTCGGCATGACCATGGTCATCCTGCTGGGCGAGATCGACCTGAGCGTGGGTGCGGTTGTGGCGCTCTTGTCGGTGATCCTTGCCCAACTCATGGCCGCAGGTGTCGGCTGGCCGCTGGCGGTGCTGCTGGTGCTGTTGGCTGGCATGGGTATCGGAGGGCTGAACGGGGTCATAACGGTGCTGGGCGACATTCCGTCCTTCATCACCACACTGGGCATGATGGCCATTGCGACGGGGCTGGCCTTTGTGGTCACGGGATCGGTCTCTGTAGCGATCATGCAGGATCGGTTTCTGGACCTGTTCTATGACGACCGCTTGCTTGGCCTGCCCGTGCCGCTCTGGATCGTATTGGGGGCCTTTGGGGCCTGTGGGCTCTATCTCAACCGCACAGTTGCGGGGCATGAACTTTTCGCGCTTGGCGCCAATCAGAAGGCGGCCGCCCTTTCGGGCGTTCCTGTCAAGCGGCGCAAGATCACGGTTTTCGTCATCATGGGCGCACTGGTCGCCATTGCGGCCTGCCTGAGTGCTGCGCGGCTGGGCAGCGGTGCTCCGGGGTCGGTGCCCGCGCTGACGCTCGATGCGATTGCAGCGGTCATCATCGGCGGGGCGAACCTGTTCGGGGGCCGGGCCTTTGTCAGCCGCACGCTGATGGGGGCCGCGCTGATTGCCGTGCTGAACAACGGAATGGTGCTGCTGAACGTCAATATCGATGCGCAATACATCATCAAGGGGCTGATCATCCTTCTGGCCGTGGTGCTGGAACGGCTGGCGGCAGGGGCGCGATGAGCGCGCGCGCAACTGCCCGCATGGCCGATCTGGGGCTGGCCTTCGCGCTGGTCGCAATTGTTACCGCCCTGCTGATCCTGAACCCGGCCTTTCGTGACCCCGCGAACCTGATGGGCATCGGGCGGCAGGTGGCCATTCTGGGAATAGCCGCTGCGGCGATGACGTTTGTCATCCTGATGGGTGAGATTGACCTGAGCATTGGCGCGGTTGCCTCGGCTGCGGCGGTGGTGACGGCGCTGGCGCTGGCGCAGGGCTGGGGAGTCTGGGCGATCCCGATCGCGCTGGCCGTGGGCACTGTTTTCGGGCTGCTGAACGGGGCTCTGGTCGTGGCGCTGGGGGTGCCTGCCTTCATCGCCACTCTGGTCAGCTTCTTTCTGGCGCAGGGTGTTGCGCTGACACTGACCGGGGGGCAGACCATACTCTTTGCCGCTGACTGGTTCCGGTCGCTCTTTGCCACCGGCAGCTTTCTGGGGCAGCGCTCGGCCTTCTGGTGGCTTGTGGCGGTTTTTGTGCTGATGGTCTGGCTGCTGGCCCGCACAAGGTTCGGGGCGCAGGTCCGCGCGATTGGCGGTGATGCCGAGGCCAGCGCGATGCTGGGCCTGCCGGTGGCTCGGGTGAAGCTCATGGTCTTTACCCTGACGGGCGCACTGATGGGTCTGGTGGGCATGATCCTGATCGCACGGATCGGCAATGCCCGCGCTGACGGGGCCATCGGGCTGGAATTCGATGCCATCGCAGCGGCTGTCATCGGCGGCACGCGGCTGGGCGGTGGATATGGCTCGATCCCGCGCACGGCGCTCGGGGTGCTTCTGATCGGGGTTCTGAACAACGGCCTGGCCATCATGAATGTGGATTTCAACACCCAGCAGGTGATCAAGGGCGCGCTTGTCGTAGGCGTGGTTCTGATCGACCGCTGGGCACGCGGCAAGGGAGGAACGACATGAGCGACTTTTTGGAGGGCGAACTGGAGCATCTTGCGGGCGAGATGAGCTTTACCGAAGGGCCTGTGTGGATTGCGGAGGCGAGCGCGCTTTTGTTCACCGACATTCCCGGCAACGCCATCATGCGCTGGAAAGAGGACGAGGGGCTGTCGGTCTGGTGCGGCAATGCCCATTTCGCCATCGGCCTGACGCGCGACCGCACGGGGCGGGTGATTGCCTGCGAGCATTCCACCCGCACGCTCTCGGCGCTTTCGCTTTCGCCCGATGGTGCGCTGGCCGGCCGCGAGGTTCTGGCGCGCGCGCATGACGGCCGTGTGCTCAATTCGACCAATGACGTGATCTGCACCAGGGACGGCACGATACTGTTCACCGACCCGCCGTTTGGCGTGCGCAATCTCGAAGGGGCGCTGCATGGCTATCAGCAGGCGCAGGAACTGCCGGGATCATGGGTGTTTGCAGTTGGGCCGGATGCCGACCAGCCGCGCGTGCTCTGCCCCGATATCTACCGCCCCAACGGGCTCTGCCTCTCGCCGGACGAGACGATCCTCTATGTCTCGGATTCGTCCGAGCGCCACCACAAGATCGTGGCACTTGATGTCGGTCCCGACTGGGCGCTTTCGAACCTGCGTGATCTGGCGGTGATGCCTGTGGGCGTGCCGGACGGGATGCGCGTGGATGCAGATGGGAATGTCTGGGCTGCGGGGGGTGACGGAGTTTATGTCTTTGCCCCTGATGGCGCGCAGATCGGCCATGTCCCGGTGCCCGAGATGGTGACCAATGTCGAATGGGGCGGGGCAGATCTGTCGCAACTCTTCATCACCGCCACCAGGTCGCTCTACCGGGTGCGCACGCGCACCCGGTCGGGGCGCGCGTGGTAAGCGTCAGGCAAAGGCAGGCAGATCGGCCCCGTCGCGGATCAGGACAGGGATACGGTCCAGCGGGCATGGCAGGCTGACCGATTGCCCGCCCTTGTGGTGCGTTCCGTCCCATGCGCAGCGCCAGTCCGCGCCCTCGGGCAGCCAGACCGACCGGCTCGTGCTGTCTGGCTCGAGGACAGGGGCCACCAGCAGATCAGGGCCAAGCATGTAAGCGTCATGCACCTGCGCAGCCATCGGGTCATCGGGGAAATCGAGCATCAGCGGGCGCATGAGAGGCAATCCGGTTGTTGATGCCTCCTGCATCAGGCGGCGCAGATAGGGACGAAGGCGCTCGCGCAGGTGCAGATAGCGAGTCAGGATGGTCTCGACCTCCGGCCCGAAGCTCCAGATCTCGTTATCGGCACCGCCGAAGCTGAATTCATGCCCGAAACGCGGGTCGCGTGCGGCGTCCTGCCGGAATCCATGCAGCCGGAAGACAGGGCAGAAGGCCCCCCACTGGAACCAGCGCACCAGAAGTTCGCGAAAGGCCGGGTCGCCAATGTCGCCGCCCTTGAAGCCCCCGATATCGGTTGTCCACCAGCTTATGCCCGAAAGCGCCATGTTCAGGCCGGCGGTCAACTGGCGACGCAAATCCGTGAAAGTGGATTTCACATCGCCCGACCACAGCACCACCGGAAAACGTTGCGACCCCGCCCAGCCCGAGCGCGACAGCATCAGCCCGTCGGTGAGTCCCTCGGCGGCAAAGGCATCGGCATAGCCCTGATGATGCAGGAACGGATAGGCATTGGCCACATCGCGCCCGTCCCCTGCGAAAAAGCGCAGGTTTTCAGGGTGGAACGGATACATTTCCGGTTCATTTGCATCCAGCCAGAAGGCGCGGATGCCATGGTCAACATAGCCCGCGCGCACGCGGTCCCAGTGAAAGGCGCGGGCCTCTGGGCATGTGGCATCATAGAAGCGCAGCGGGTTCATCCCGTCGGGTTCTCGGTCATAGAAGATGGAGCCATCCATCGCGCCGCGCGCACTCTCCACAAGCCAGCCGTTCTGCACCATCTCGCCATAGGTTTCGGCATTGGCGTTGACGGTGGGCCAGACCGAGACCATCGGCGTAATGCCCATCTCGCGCAGTTCCGCCACCATGGCCGAGGGGTCGGGGAATTCCTCGGGGCGGAATTTCCACTCGCCCATCCTGGTCCAGTGGAAGAAATCGATCACCAGAACATCGAGCGGCAGACCTCGTGCCTTGTGCTCTCGGGCGACGCGCAGCACCTCGTCCTGGGTTTCGTAGCGCAGCTTGCACTGCCAGAAGCCCAAGGTGAATTCGGGCATTTCAGGCGGGCGACCGGTCAGGGCGGTATAGTCGCTAAGGATGTCACGCGGATTCTCGCCCGCGATGACCACATAGTCCAGTTGCCTGATTGCCTCTGCTGCCCAAAGCGTGCGGTTTTCGGCCAGTTCCAGCCGTCCGACACCGGGCGTGTTCCACAAGATGCCGTAACCGCGCGAGGACAGAAGGAAGGGAATGCTGATCTCGGTGTTCTTCTGATGCAGGTCGATCACGCACCCCTTGAGATCAAACCGCCCGTGCTGATGCTGGCCCATGCCAAAGAAGCGCTCGCCCTCGCATGCCTTGAAGCGGTTTTCCAGCGACCACAGCGCGCCGCCCTGTGACTTCCAGTGGCGTGTGCCCGGCCAGAGGATATGGGGCATTTCCTCGACCAGCAATTCCTGCCCCGTGGCAGCATTGGTAAAGCGCAGCTCCAGTGCTGGCCCCATGCCCCGAGTGACCAGCCGAAGCTCTGCGCAGGTCCGGCCATTGATAAGCCGCGCGATATCGCCGCGGATTTCAATCTCTGTGCTGCCCTTTGCCGCTTCCGGCAGCAGGGCGCTGGGTCCGTCACTGTTCATGCGAGCATTGCGAGTGATCCGCACGCGGCAACCGTTTTCGCCAGTTGGCTCCAGCAGTATCGTCTCTCCATATAGCCGTGCGCTTATGCTTGTGTCCGTGGTTTGAAACATCTTGTGCCTCTCTGCTGACTTGCCTCCTGATACCCTGACGAAATACAAAATACAAACGTTTGTATTGACGTCTTGCCAGCTTTCATGCAACAATATATCAAGTGACGGGGGAAACGGCATGTATCTGGGACTGGACCTTGGAACATCCGGCTTGAAGGGGGTGATCATCGATGATGATCAGCGCCTTCTGGCAGAGGCCGCGGCACCACTGCAGGTGTCGCGCCCGCGCCAGGGATGGAGCGAACAGGCCCCGGCAGACTGGATTGCGGCGGCGAGGTCGGTTCTGGAAGGCCTGCGCGCAAGGACGGACCTGTCGCGGCTGGCAGGTATTGGTCTTTCCGGCCATATGCACGGGGCGACATTGCTGGATTCCTCTGACACCGTGCTCCGACCTTGTATCCTGTGGAATGACACGCGCGCCGCGCGCGAAGCCGCCGAACTGGATGGCGACCCTCGCTTTCGCGAGATAACGGGAAATATCGTCTTTCCAGGCTTCACGGCGCCCAAGCTGGTCTGGGTGGCGCGGAATGAACCCGAAACCTTTTCTCGCGTGGCAAAGGTGCTGCTGCCCAAGGATTACCTGCGCCTCTGGCTGACAGGCGAGCATGTCGCCGAGATGTCAGATGCCGCCGGAACGAGTTGGCTGGACACGGGCGCGCGTGACTGGTCCGACGCGCTGCTCGCAGCAACGGGCATGACGCGCGGTCAGATGCCGGGTCTTGTCGAAGGGTCAGAGGTTTCCGGGGGCCTGCGTGCTGATCTGGCCAGCGAACTGGGCATGCCACCGAACCTGCCGGTCGCGGGTGGTGGCGGGGATAATGCCGCCACCGCCATCGGCATGGGTGTGGTGCGTGGCGGTGATGCCTTTGTCTCGCTGGGCACATCAGGGGTTCTGTTTGCGGCATGTGACAGTTACGCGCCCGCACCGCAGACTGCGGTGCATACCTTTGCCCATGCGCTTGCGGGGCGCTGGCACCAGATGGGGGTGATCCTGGCAGCTACGGATGCGTTGAACTGGTTCGGGCATCTGACGGGGCAGGGGGCCGGGGCGCTGACCGAGGCGCTCGGGCCATTGCAGGCCCCGGGCAAGACCCGCTTTCTGCCCTATCTTGGCGGAGAGCGCACACCGCTCAATGATGCTGCCATCCGCGGGGCCTTTCTGGGTTTGGAACACGCCACCGATCGCGATGCAGCTACCCGCGCGGTGCTCGAGGGTGTGACCTTCGCGCTGCGTGACTGCCGCGATGCCCTGGCGGTGACAGGGACAAATGTTGGCACCCTGATCGCCAGTGGTGGCGGTGCGCGCTCTGCCTACTGGCTGGAAGCGATTGCCACGGCTTTGAACACTCCCGTGCAGTTGCCTCGCGCGGGAGATTACGGCGCTGCATTCGGCGCCGCACGGCTCGGGCTGATGGCGGCGACGGGCGGAGGCGTCGAA
Source organism: Paracoccaceae bacterium (assembly GCA_007128135.1). Taxonomy (GTDB): domain Bacteria; phylum Pseudomonadota; class Alphaproteobacteria; order Rhodobacterales; family Rhodobacteraceae; genus Roseinatronobacter. The sequence continues at coordinate 29,697 of SKYA01000079.1, forward strand.
CTGGCGGGCAAGCCCCCGATCGAACGAGAGATCCTTCCAAACCAGGCGCTAGGCGCGGCATTTGATGCGGGACATGCCCGCTTCAAGGCCGCGCAGGCCGCGATAAGAGGACTGACATGAGCGTCTATTTCCACGATATTCCCGCGATTACCTATCAGGGGCCATCTGCCACGAGCGATTTTGCCTATCGTTACTATGACCCGGAGCGTGTGGTCATGGGCAAGCGGTTGAAGGACCATCTGCGCTTTGCCGTTGCCTGGTGGCACGGGTTTGCCTGGCCTGGCGGTGATCCTTTCGGTGGCCAGACCTTCGAACGCCCTTGGTTCGGAGACACGATGGAGCAGGCACGGCTCAAGGCCGATGCAGCCTTTGAATTGTTCGGCATCCTCGGCCAACCCTTCTTCTGCTTTCATGATGCTGATATTCGCCCGGAGGGGGAGGATTTCGCGGAAAACACATCGCGTCTGGATGAGATCACCGACTACATCGGCGCCAAGATGGAAACCACCGGCACGCGCCTTCTGTGGGGAACGGCCAATCTTTTCACCCACCGGCGATACATGGCCGGTGCGGCCACGAACCCGGACCCGGATGTGTTTGCCTTTGCTGCCGCTACCGTCAAGAGCTGCCTAGATGCCACGAAAAAGCTCGGGGGGGAGAACTATGTGCTCTGGGGCGGGCGTGAAGGCTATGAGACGCTGCTCAACACCGACCTGAAGCGCGAACGCCAGCAGGCGGGGCGCTTCCTGCAGATGACGGTGGAATATTCGAAGAAGATCGGCTTCAACGGCGCGATCCTGATCGAACCCAAGCCTCAGGAGCCGACAAAACATCAGTATGATTTCGATGTTGCGACAGTTTATGGCTTCCTGAAGGATTTCGGTCTGGAGGACGAGGTCAAGGTCAATATCGAGCAGGGCCACGCCATTCTGGCGGGGCACAGTTTCGAGCATGAGATCGCGCTGGCCGCCGCGCTAGGGATCTTTGGTTCCATAGACATGAACAGAAACGACTACCAATCCGGCTGGGACACGGATCAGTTTCCCAATAATGTTCCGGAGGTCGCGCTGGCCTATCTGGAAATCCTCAAGGCAGGGGGATTCACCACTGGCGGCACGAATTTCGATGCGAAACTGCGCCGACAGTCGCTTGATCCCGAAGACCTGGTCCTGGCGCATGTCGGCGCCATGGATATCTGTGCACGCGGACTGATGGCAGCCGCCGGGTTGCTGGAGGATGGCAGACTGGAAGCGGCGCGTGCGGCGCGCTATGCCGGATGGGATGAGTCGGACCTGATGCAACTGGACCTGGATAGCATTGCCGAGCATGTGCGGAGCAAGGGCACCAACCCGAAACCCCGCTCGGGCCGGCAAGAACGGCTCGAGAACTTGGTCAACCGTTTTGTGTGATCATGTCCGCAGGCTCGGGCCTGGTCACGAGGTGTGACTGGCGCAGGACTGCCGTGGGCCGGACGGTGTGTGTCTCGAATGGTCCCGTGGCTGTCTGATCCAGCCGCCGTAGCATCACCTGACTGAGCAGGTCTGCGATGCTGCGGTCCTCTGTCGAGAAGGTCGAGAGCGGCGGAGAGGTATGTTCAGAGCCCGGAAAGTTCTGCCCGCCGAAGACTGTCAGATCGCGCCCCACGATCACCCGCGCTGCCGTTGCGGCGCGATACACCCCGAAGGCGAGCGAGTCCTGAATGCAGGCCAGGGCAGGGTTCGGGCTCTGAACGAGGATCTGACGCGCGACCCGTTCACCCTCATCCTCGGTCATCTCGACGCGCCAGAGAGACGGTGGGGGCAGCTTCATCCTTTCCGCTTCAGCAAGCGCACCCGACACGTAGTAATCCGCGAAGTTCAGTCCCTCGGGTGCTGCGATGACATGCAGCCGACCTTGAAGGTTTTCCGCAAGTGCCCGCACGGCAATCCGGCCGGCTACGGCATAGTCGATCTCGACCCATGGATGCGCATCCGGCCAGTCTGTCCGGCCAAGCGTGACAAAGGGTGCACCGCGGCGCAACAGGAATTCGACCCGAGGGTCGTTCTTGCGTGTGCGTCCAAGCACCAGCCCGTCCGCAAGCCCTTCATCGATGATCTGGCGGACCAGTTCAGCCTCTTCATCCCGCGTGCGGGCCGCAAAGACCGCGAGATTGCGCCCGGTATCGCGCAGATGCTGATCCAGCGTTGAAAGCAGTTCCAGAAAGATCGGACTCGCAAATCGCTGCTGGGGGGGCGAAAGCAGCACTGCAATCCGTCCGCTCTGCCCGGCCTTGAGTGCGCGCGCGGCGGCATTGGGGCGGTAATCCAGGCGCCGCGCCAGCGCCTGCACTGTCGCGCGCGTTTCCGGCTTGACGCGGGGATCATCCCGAAGCGCGCGCGACACTGTCGAGATGTCAACCTTGAGCTTCTCGGCCAGCATCTTGAGACTGACGCGCTTCTGCATTCCCGTTCCTCTCGTGCGGTTCCGAAAGCGTAACATAGAAGAAATTGATCTACCAAGCCAAAAATACAAACGTTTGTATTGACGATGGCGATCTTTTCTGGGCATCATGTCCCAGGGAGGAAGCACATGATAAAACTCGTTGCACTCGTTCGGCGGAAACCGGATCTCGACGCTGGGGCATTTCGCGACTACTGGCTCGATGTTCACGCCCCTCTGGCCGCAGCGATCCCGGGTATGCGCGGCTACCGTATCAATATCTCTGGAGACCCCGGCGGCCAGCCCCCTGCGCACTATGATGGTTCGGCCGAAATCTGGTTTGACGACCGCACCGCGATGGAGGCGGGCCTGTCATCAGAGCAAGGCCGGATTGCGGGCGAGGATACCGCTCATTTCGCCGCCTCGATCGAGTTTCTGGTCACCGAGGAACACATCATTGTTGGAGGCGTGGCATGAGCGCGCGTTATTTCCCGGTGCCGGACCGGCATAAGGGAAAGGTCTATGTCATCACGGGTGGCGCACAGGGGATCGGGCGCGCCTGCGCCGAACGCTTCGCCGCCGAAGGCGCGCTGGTAATGATCGCCGATATCGACCCGTCCGGGGCCGAGGTGGCGCAGGCCATCGGCGGGGCATTCCAGCCCACCGACATGAGCAGCCCCGAACAGGTGCGCGCGCTGGCTGCGGCTACCGTCACGCGGTTCGGGCGCATCGACATCTGGCACAACAATGCCTTTTCCGCCGTGTTCAAGCCGATCCACGAGCAGACACTGGAAGAGTTCGACCGCATCACCGGAGTGGGTATTCGCGGCTACTGGATGGGGGCCAAGGTCGCGGTTGAGCAGATGCGCGCGCAGGGCGGCAAGGGCGTGATCGTCAACACCGCCAGTGTGCAGAGCTTCGTCGGCGAGAAAGGCTTTTCCGCCTATCAGGCCACCAAGGGCGCGGTGCTGGCCCTGACCCGTTCGCTGGCGCTGGATCATGCGCCCGACATCCGCGCCGTGGCGATTGCGCCGGGGCTGATCGCAACGGATGCGATAAAGGGCATCCCCGAGGATGTCATGGCCGAAGTCATTGCAGGCATACCCGCAGGGCGCGCCGCAGACCCGCGCGAGGTTGCAGCACTCGCCGCCTTCATCGCCTCGGACGAGGCCGACTACATGTCTGGCACCGCTGTCATCCTCGACGGTGCCTATCTGGCAATAGGATAGGGAATGACAATCTTCTTGGAACAGAACGGTGGGCTCGAATGCCGCTTTCAGGGCGAGGTTCTGACCATCCGCCCCTGGGGTGCAGATGCGCTGCGGGTGCAGGCCCGGCCCGGAGCAGGGCCGCAGGCTCATGCGGGGGCGCTTGCTGTCGATGCACTTCTGCCCTGCGCCGCGCCGCCTGCGCAGGTGGACATTGCCGACCGCCGCGCCAGCATCACCGTGGGCAACCTGCGCGCCGAGGTCACGCTCAAGGAGCGTTATGGCGCCGATGTGCGTCATGAACCGCTGATCCGGTTTGTCCGCGCCGATACCGGGGCCGAGGTTCTGGCCGAGGCGCGCTCGCATTTCGCCGGACCAAGAACACGCAACTTCAAGGCGCTTGCGTCAGGCTCCTGGCGACTGGAACAGCAGTTCCGCGCCTATGAAGGCGAGGCGATCTGGGGCCTTGGCCAGCCACAGCACGGGCAGATGAACCTCAAGGGCGTCTCAACCACATTGTTGCAGCAGAATGCCCATGCCGTGATACCCTTCGTGATCTCGTCGCGCGGCTACGGGTTTCTGTGGAACAACCCCGCAGTGGGCCGGGCCGAGTTTGCAACCAATATCACCCGCTGGACAGCCGAGGCTACCGGGGGTCTGGATTACTGGATCACGCTGGGCGATACACCGCGCGACATCCTGCGCGCCTATGCGCAGGCGACCGGGCACTCGCCGGAGGCGCCGGAATGGGTGACGGGTTTCTGGCAATGCAAGCTGCGCTACCGCACACAGGCTGAATTGCTGGAGGTCGCGCGTGAATACCGTCGCCGCAGTCTGCCACTCTCGTGCATCGTGATCGATTTCTTCCACTGGACGCGGCAGGGCGAATGGAAATTCGACCCAAGGGACTGGCCCGATGTCGAAGCCATGGTCACTGAGCTGCGCGAGATGGAGATAGAGCTCATGGTCTCGATCTGGCCCACAGTGTCCGCCAGTTCCGAACATTACCGCAAGATGACCGAGGCGGGGCACCTCCTGACCACCGAGCGCGGTGTGCCTGTGGTCATCCCCTTCCCTGACAAGGACCCGTTCGGCGCAGGCTTCTTCACCTATTATGACGCTTTCAACCCGGACGCGCGCGTCTTTCATTGGGATGTCGTGAAGCGCAATTATCTGGATCGCGGAATTCGTCATTTCTGGCTGGATGCCTGCGAGCCCGAAATGCGCCCCGCCCATCCCGAAAACGTGCGGACCGCTCAGGGCAACGGGGCCGAGTTGCTCTGCGCCTATCCGCTGCTGCATGCGCAGGGCTATCGCGAGGGGCTGACTGCCGCCGGTGCGGGCGACGGGGTGCTCTTGTGCCGGTCGGCCTGGGCCGGGGCGCAGAAACACGGCGTGATCCTGTGGTCGGGCGATGTGTGGTCCGATTGGGACTGGTTCCGCGCCCAGATCCCGGCGGGGCTGCATGCGGGGCTGTCGGGACTTGGCTGGTGGACGACCGATATCGGCGGCTTCTATGACGGGCATGGCGGATCGGACGATTTCCGCGATCTTCTGGTGCGCTGGTTCGAATTCGGGGTCTTCTCGCCCATCTGCCGCCTGCACGGTTTCCGCGTGCCCGAAGGCGTTCCCGCGCCAGAACCCGGCCAGCCGGTAAGCTACGGACAGGATACGTTCAACATCTTCACCAATACCGGCGGACCGAACGAGGTCTGGTCCTATGGTGCGCAGGTCGAGGCCGTGCTGGTCGATCTGCTGGCACTGCGCGAGAGGTTGCGGCCCTATGTCTCGGCGGCCTTTGCACATCACGCTGCGACGGGCGATCCGGTGATGGCGCCGCTCTTCTACCATTTCCCTGACCAGCCCGAGCTGCACGGGTGCGGTGATGCCTACATGCTGGGAACCGATCTGCTGATAGCGCCCGTGCTTGACCCCGGCGTGACCTCGCGATCCGTCACCCTGCCGCATGGCGTAAGCTGGCTTCATGCCTGGAGCGGGGCGACCCATGACGGCGGGCAGACCGTGAGTGTCGATGCGCCCTGGGGCAAACCCCCTGTCTTTCTGCGCCAATCGGCGGCAGGCGATCTCCTTTCCATAATCAACCCGAAATGATCCGGGGGGCCAACCCCGGGCATCTTGCCAAGTGGAGGACTACATGAACCGACTGCTGACAACCACGGCCGTGGCGCTGGCACTCACCGCAGGCGCGGCACAGGCGCAGGTCACGCTGACGCTCTGGACCGAAAGCGCCTCGGCGCCCGAAGGCGTCTTTGCGCGCGAATTCTCGGAAATCGACAATGGTATCACCATTGATGTGCGGGAAATCCGCTTTGATGATCTGGTGGCCGATACGCTGCGCGCCTTTGCCACACGCACCAATCCCGATCTGATCGCCATCGACAACCCGGACCACGCGGCCTTTTCCTCGCGCGGGGCGTTTCTGGACATAACCGACATGGTGGCGGCCTCGGACGTCATCGACGCTGACGCCATCTTTGAAGGGCCGCGTTCGTCGCTTTCATGGGACGGACGGATGTTCGGACTGCCACGCGCCTCGAATACCATCGCGCTGTACTACAACAAGGACCTGTTCCGCGCCGCCGGGCTGGACCCTGACAGCCCCCCGGCCACATGGGACGAGTTCCTGGCAGCAGCCCGTGCGCTGGCGGATCCGGCCAATGATGTCTATGGCGTGGCCTTCTCGGCGCGGGCGTCGGAGGAAGGCACCTTCCAGTTCCTTCCCTGGGCGCAGATGGCTGGTGGCTCTTTCGACAACATCAATGCCGAGGGCGTTGCCGATGCGCTGACCTTGTGGAAAACCCTGCTTGACGAGGGGCTGGCCAGTCCCGACACCCTGACGCGCGGGCAGTGGGATTCGACCGGCACCTTCAATGGTGGCAATGCGGCCATGGCGATTTCCGGCCCGTGGGAACTGGGGCGCATGGCGGCCGATGCCCAGTTCGACTGGGGCGTGACCCTGCTGCCGGTGAAGGAAGAAGGCGGGCCGCGCGCCTCGGCGCTGGGAGATTTCAACCTCGCGATCTTCGCCAATACCCAGCACCCGGAGGAGGCATTCGCCTTCCTCGAATACTATCAGAGCCAGGTCGAGCGGGTCTGGCCCGAGTTCACCCGTCTGCCCTCGGTCGCAGGGGTCGCGCTGGCCCCCACGGGCAACGAGCGGATTGATGCCGCGGCGGCTGTCTTTGCCGAGCAGCTTGAATCGGCGCGCAACCGTGGACCGCACCCCGAATGGCCGCGCATCAGCCGCGCGATCCAGACGGGCTTTCAGTCGGTGCTGACCGGCGCGGCAGAGCCACAGGCCGCACTGGATGCGGCCCGGGACGAGATCGACCGCATTCTGAACTGAGCCACCTGCGCCGCCCCTGACAAGGGGCGGCACCTGTCCTTCGCGAGAGAGGTCCGGCATGACACGACTCATTCGCAGCCTGCGCGACGGCATCGGTTTCGATACCCTGCTGATCATACTTGCGCTGTTCTATCTGTTCGTCTTTGCCGGCCTGCCGCTGATCTACAATGTGATCATCAGCTTTCAGCGGGTCGATGTCTTCAGCCTGGGCACGCTGTGGCACCCCAATGTCGGGTTCGAGAATTACGAGCGCGTGTTCAATGACCCGCTCGCCCGCCGTGTTCTGATCAATACGCTGATCTTCACGATCGGCTCGGTCGCGCTGCAATTCACGCTTGGCTTTGCTGCGGCATTGTTCTTTCACCAACGATTTCCGGGGGCGACATGGTTCCGGGGCCTGTTTCTGGCGGGCTGGATCATGCCCGGCCTTGTGGTCGGCGTGTTGTGGAACTGGCTTCTGTCGGGCGATTTCGGGGTCATCAACCATGTGCTGAAATCGATGGGCTGGATCGATTCGGCAATCTTCTGGCGCTCGGACACGGCGTGGTCGCTCTATGCGGTGATGATGGCGAATGTCTGGTACGGGATGCCTTTCAACATGATCCTGCTGTCCGTTGGCCTCGCCGCCATCCCTGACGACCTGTATGAGGCCGCCGAGCTTGACGGGGCGAATGCGTGGCAGCGGTTCTGGACGATCACCCTGCCGATGATGCGCTCGACCATCGGGGCGGTGCTGGCTCTTGGCGTGATCTTCACCTTGCAGCAATTCGACCTCTTCGCGGCCATCACCCAGGGTGGGCCTGCCGGGTCATCCACTGTGGCGCAATACTGGTCATGGGAACTCAGTTTCCGCGAATTCGACTTCGGGCGCGGGGCGGTGATCTCGGTCATGATGATCGTGGTCGTGCTGTTCGTCTCGCTGATCTATGTCCGATCCACTCGTGCGGAGACACGGCTATGAGTGCTGCATGGACCAACCGCCTGCTGTTCGTGATCGCACTGGTTCTGGCCGGGATCTACCTTTTCCCGCTCTACTGGATGTATGTCACCAGTCTGAAAACCCAGTCCTCGATCTTTGCCGTGCCACCCGAATTCCTGCCCGGCGTGCCGCAATGGCAGAATTACGCCCTGATCTGGGATGTGGCGAATATTCCGCGCTACATGTGGAACTCGCTGGTCATCGCCACAGGAGTCACGGCATTCACGCTGATCTTTGGTGCAGGCGCGGCCTATGTTCTGGCGCGCTACCGTAACCCCTGGATCGATGTGACGCTGTTTCTGGTGCTCATGCTGCAGGTGCTGCCGCCCTCGCTGATGGTCACGCCGATCTTCGTGGGTTTCGCCTCGGTCGGGCTGCTGGACTACCCGCGTTTCGGAGCCATCCTCGCAATCTCGGCCAAGACCATGCCCTTTTTCATCATCCTGTGCCGTGCCGCCTTCATGACCGTCCCGCGCGAACTGGAAGAGGCGGCACTCGTCGATGGCAATTCGCGGGCGGGGGCGTTCTTCATGATCGTGCTGCCGCTGGCGCGCAATGGCATCCTTGTGGCCGCGCTGCTCATCTTCATGCAGGGATTTGGCGAATACGTCTATTCGGCTTCGCTGATCGCCGATAACCGGCTGCACCCGGCCTCGATCGGGATGACGAACTTCCTGCAACCGAATGTGGTGAACTGGAACGCCATCATGGCCTTCGCGGCCACCTATGTCACCCCGATTGTCGCGGCCTTCGTGCTGCTGCAACGCCAGATCGTCAACGGACTGACTGCGGGAGCCCTGAAATGACCGCCCAGATCGAAATCATCGATGTGCAGAAACACTATGGAAGTTTTCATGCGCTGCGCGACATCAACCTGACCATTCCGAAAGGGCAGTTCGTGGCGCTTGTCGGGCCTTCGGGTTGCGGCAAGTCCACACTGTTGCGCTCGATCGCGGGGCTGGAAAGCATCTCGGGCGGCACCATGCGCATCGCGGGCGAGGTGGTGAACGACATGCCCCCGCGCAAGCGCGATCTCGCAATGGTGTTCCAGTCCTACGCACTTTACCCTCATATGAACGTTCGCGACAACCTGACCTATGCGCTCCGGCTCAAGCGCATACCCAGGGCCGAACGCCATGCCAAGGCGGATGAGGTCGCCAAGGTCATCGGGCTGGAGGCGCTTCTGGACCGCTATCCGCGTGAACTTTCGGGCGGACAGCGCCAGCGCGTGGCCATGGGGCGCGCGATCATCCGCGAGCCCAAGGCATTCCTGTTCGACGAACCGCTCTCGAATCTTGATGCGGCCCTGCGCGTCAAGATGCGCAAGGAAGTGCGCGCTCTGCATGACAGGATTGGCGCGACCTCGGTTTATGTCACTCATGACCAGATCGAGGCCATGACGATGGCCGATCATGTCGTGGTGCTGCGCGCGGGCGTGATCGAGCAGCAGGGCAGGCCGATGGAGCTCTATGACCGCCCGGCAAACCGGTTCGTCGCAGGATTCATCGGCTCCCCTGCGATGAATTTCGTGCCTGCCGTGACAGGTACGGATGGTCGCTCGGTCACGCTGGAAATGACCAGTAACGCCCGTCTGCCGATGGACATTCAGATTGCCGAAGGCAGGCCGGTGACAGCGGGCCTCCGCCCCGAGCATCTGGAAATCTGCGCGCCTGATCCGGAGGATGGCATGACGATCACGGTGGGTGCCATAGAGCGTACAGGCTCGTCCTGTTACCTCTTTTCCGAGGAAGCCCCCGAGATCATCATTGTCACCGACGGTGCGACCGGTGTGCAGCAGGGCGAGAGGATCGGGTTGCGCATTCGGCCCGAGCGTGTTCATCTGTTCGATCGCGACAGCACGGTTTCCCTGCGGGGCTAGGCCATGCTGGAGATACGCAGCGATGTCGTGATCGTGGGGGCTGGGCCTTCGGGCGCCGTGGCCGCGCTGGAACTGGCGCGGGCGGGCATGTCAGTCACGGTCCTGGAACAGGGCGACTGGGTTGCAGCCGAGGAATTTGACGGTGCGCGGCCCGAATGGGAACTGACCCAGCTGAGCAAATGGCACCCCAACCCCAATGTCCGGGGCCGACCCGAAGATTACCCGATTGACGCGACCGACTCGGAGGTCAATCCGCTGATGTTCGCGGGTGTCGGCGGCGCGGCGCTGATCTATGGCGCGCATTGGGTGCGGTTCATGCCGTCGGATTTCCGCGTGCGCACGCTGGATGGCGTGGCCGATGACTGGCCCTTCACCTATGAAGATCTCGCACCGTTCTACGAATATGTCGAAGAGTCCATGGCCGTCTCTGGCCTGAGTGGCAACCCGGCCTATCCCGATGGCGCGCCCTGCCCGCTGCCACCCTTGCCTATCGGCAAGGTCGGACGCAAGGCGGCGGAAGGCATGAACAGGCTCGGTTGGCACTGGTGGCCGGGCTCGAACGCCATTCCCTCGCGCGCATACAGGGGGTTGCAACCCTGTGTCCTGCGCGGCACCTGCGGCACGGGATGTTCGGACGGTGCCAAGGCGACCCCCGACCGCACGCACTGGCCGGAGGCGCAGAAACTCGGGGTGCGGCTGGTCACTGGCGCGCGTGTGTCGGAAGTGGAAACGGATGCGCAGGGCCGTGCCTGTGGTGCGGTCTGGATCGACCGAAATGGCATACGCCACCGCGCACAGGGGGATGTCGTGATTCTTTGCGCCAATGGCATCGGCACACCGCGCCTGCTGTTGATGTCCGGGCTGGCCGGGCGTTCAGGCATGGTTGGCCGGCGCCTCATGATGCACCCCTATGCCGGTGTGATGGGAACCTTTGATGAGGATCTTGAAAGCTGGGTCGGACCGGCTGGCCAGATCTTGGTTTCCATGCAGTTCTATGAGACTGACACCACACGCGGCTTTGTCCGGGGGGCGAAATGGAACTGCATGCCTGCGGGCGGACCGCAGAGCTTTCGCGCGGGCTATACCGGTGGCACTCTGACCGAAGGCTGGGGCCCCGCGCTGCATGACAGCGTACGGCGCAAATTCGGGCGCAGTTTCGAATGGGGCATTATCGGTGAGGACCTGCCCGTCGCTGAAAATCGACTCACATTGTCCGAGAACCTGACCGACAGTGACGGCCTGCCTGCACCTGAAATCCACTACCGCATGTCCGGGAATACCCACCGTATGCTTGCCTTCCATACGGCCCGCGCCGTCGAGGCGATGGAAGCTGCAGGGGCCATTGCGACAGAAGTCACACCGCTGATCCGCGATTGCGGCTGGCATCTGATGGGCACAGCCGTCATGGGCGATGATCCCGAAACCTCGGTCGTGGACCAGTTTGGTCATGTTCATGATGTGCCGAACCTCTATGTGATGGACGGGTCTACCTTTCCGACTTCGTCGGGAATGAACCCGACTGCAACGATCATGGCTGTCGCCGCGCGCTCGGTCCTCGACCTGATCGAGAGCCGCGGTGATATCGCGCCATCCCGTTAGAAGGCGAGGACCCATGCCACTCACACCCGAAGAACGCACCAGACTCGAAGCACTGGCCGGGATCATGTTGCCCGGCGGTGCCGGTATGTCGGGGGCATCGGACGTGAACCTTGCCCAGGACCCGGTGGACCGTGTCCTGCATATCGAGCCGGCGCTGACTGCGCGCCTGTCTCGCTTTTTGTCGCAGGTTCGGGTCGTCCGAACCATGCCTGACGTCGAAACTCTTGCGCAGCAGGATCCCCAGGGTTTCAAGGCTCTGGGGACAGTGCTGGCCAATGCCTATTTCATGCATGAGGAAATCCGCAGGCAGATCGGTTACCCCGGACAGGAAGCCCGCGACAGTTCAGGCGGCCTGACCGGGCAGGACCTTGCACTGCTGCGGCCCGTGCAAGAGCGCGGCCCGATCCATAGATGACCACGGCTGTCCTGGCCCGCTGGGTCATGTTCTGTAATCCGCATAAAGAGCCTGTCAGCAGCGATGGCGAAGCGAGCTTTGCGCCACTCGCCTGGTTACAGCGCAGCGGCCGCACGGGCGGCCTGATCATAGGCGCCCGACAGCGTCCGCATAAGCGCTGCCATACGGCTGATATCCGCCGGGTCATGTCCCATCTGCCTGGCGGCGCGGACAACAAGAGCCTCGCGGATCTCGCCATACCGGGTGCAGAGTTTCGTTCCTGCTTCGGTAATCGCAACGGTCTTTTCCTTGCCCTTGCGCCCGGTCCTGACCAGCTTGTGTGACTCCAGTTTCTTGATTGCGTAATTTGCCAGATGTGTGTCCTCGATATTCAGCACAAGGCAGATATCGGCCAGCGTCTTGGGTCGTGCGCGGTGATTCACCAGATGCACGATCAGCACCTCCAAGGGTGAAAGCCCCGGCATGCCCGCCGCGGTCATGCAGCGCACCATCCAGCGGTGAAAGGCGTTGTTCGCCATGGTCAGCGCGAATTCCACCTCGGACAGCGCGGGCAGTGACGACGACGCAAGATGCGCGGAACTGACCACAGGGCCAATATCGGGCACCACGGGGCGCGGCGGTTTCAGCGGTTCAGCATCGTGTTCGGTAGCCACAGGGCAATCTCCGGGAAAACAGACAGGATGGCAGTCGCCAGCACAAGGATCAGGAAGAAGGGCAGCGCCATGCGCGCGATCTGGAAGATTCCTCGCCCGGTTATGGATTGCAACACGAACAGGTTGAAGCCCACGGGCGGCGTGATCTGGCTCATCTCCACGACCAGCACCAGAAAGATGCCGAACCAGATCGGGTCGATGCCTGCGGCCATGACCATGGGCAGGATTACGCTGGTGGTCAACACGACGATGGAAATGCCGTCAAGGAAGAATCCCAGCACGATGAAGAACACCAGAAGCGCCGAAAGCAGCGCATATTGCGAATAGCCCTGTTCGCCGATCCATGCCGCCAGTTGGCGCGGAATGCCCGTATAGCCCATCGCGACCGTCAGGAAGGATGCGCCCGCAAGGATGAAGGCAATCATGCAGGTTGTGATGGCCGCCCCGCGCAGGCTGGCCACCGCACTTGTGCGGTCCAGACCACCCGAGAGGCCCGAGATCAGCAGCGCGCCGACCACGCCGATCACCGCCGCCTCGGTCGGCGAGGCAATGCCGGCATAGATCGACCCGATCACCGCAACGATGAGAGCCACCGTAGGCCCAAGCGCGCGGATCGCGTCCCAGCGTTCCGCGAGGCTTGGTGCAGGTTCAGGCGCGGGCATGCGGTCGCGGTTCATCATCGCCCAGATCATGACATATCCCGCGAAGAGCGCGGCCAGCATCAGCCCCGGCAGAACACCGGCCAGAAACAGTCGCGCGATACTCTGTTCTGTCGCAGCGCCATAGACGATGAGGATGATCGAGGGCGGGATCAGAAAACCGAACGTGCCCGCGCCCGCCAGCGTGCCGATGGCGATATTGCTGTCATAGCCGCGCGCCTTGAGTTCCGGCAGCGACATGCGCCCGACAGTGGCGGTTGTCGCCGCAGAGGAGCCCGATACGGCCGCAAACAGCGCACAGCCAAGGATATTGGCATGCAACAGCCCGCCAGGCAGACGGCGGGTGAAGGGGGCCAGACCGCGAAACAGGTCCGCGGACAGGCGCGAGCGGAAGAGGATTTCGCCCATCCAGATGAACATGGGCAGTGCGGTCAGGTCCCAGACATTGAGCGAGCCCCAGACCTTGGTGGCAAAGACCGCGCCCGCCAGCCCGGGACGAGTCAGTTCCATCGCGACAAAGGCGACCGCCATTAGCGAGAAACCCACCCAGAGACCCGACAGCAGCAGCCCGAAAAGCACGATGACAAGGATGATCGACAGACTCAGCATGTCCATGTCAGTGCTCTCCGGTGCTGCGTTCGGCCTCGGCCTTGCGAAAGGCGGGATCTGCCCCGCGCAGGGCCGCGAGCAATTCATCGGCCAAGGCCAGCACCAGCAGCGCGAAGCCTGTCGTCATGACGGCCTGTGGCACCCACAATGGCACCTTCACCATTCCGAAGGACACCACGTTGAACGACCACGAATCCCACATCTGCGCGGCTGAATGCCATGCTGCAAACCCTGCCATTCCCAGCGCGAGCACAAGCACCAGGACCGTCAGAAACCGACCAACGCGCGGCCCCGCGAGCGCCAGCGTCAGCGTGACCCGCACATGACCCGCCGCGCGCAGGGTTGCGGGCAGCGCCAAGGTGGCGGCGGCCACGAACAGGAAACCGCCGAAATCGGATAGGGACGGGATGGCCAGCCCCAGCGGGGCCGCGCCCGACAGGATAAGCACGCGGTCAATCATCCGCCCGATGATCTGTGCGAAAACCAGCACTGCTATGGCGATCATCGCAAGGCACGCGCCCCATAGGCCTGTGGCATAGATGCTGTCAAGAAAGCGACGCAGCATGGCATTCCCCCGCAAGAAAAGGGCAGGGCGCGTGGCCCTGCCCGTTCCGGTCATTCGTCGCGATAGCGCGCGACGATCACTGCGCCGACATCACCGGCCTGTTCCAGCCATTCGCCGATCATGATCTCGCCCACTTCTGCCAGCTTGGCCGACAGCGCCTCGGAGGGTTGCATGACGACCATGCCGCCCTCCTCCAGACCTGCAATCCGCTCGGCAGTCTCGGCGGCAGACATCTCCCAGCCGCGCGCCTCGGCAGCTTCTGCCGCGGCAAGGACGGCGGCCTGTTCTGCCTCGGACAGCGTCTCGAAGGCGCGCGTGTTCACAAAGACCATGTTCTTGGGCAGCCAGGCCTGCGTGTCGATGTAATGGCTGGTATAGTCCCATGCCTGCGACGACACTCCGGTCGAGGGCGAAGTGATCATCGCGGCAATCCGGCCAGTGCTGAAGGCGGTCGGAATGTCACCTGCCTCGACCTGCGTCGGAACCATGCCCAGCAATTGCGCCATGCGCTCGGTGGCATTGTTATAGGCGCGGAAACTGATGCCCTGCAGTTGGGCAGGCTCGGTCACTTCCTCGCGCAGGAACAGCGACTGACCCGGCCAGGGCACCGAGAAGAGAAGCGTCAATCCCTGCCCGGCGAGGGCGGTGGCCACCTCGTCGCGCGAGGCGTCCCAGAGCGCGCGTGCTTCGTCATAGCTGGCGGCCAGGAAGGGAATGCTGTCCACACCGAAGACCGGGTTTTCGTTGACAAGCTGCGACATCAGTATCTCGCCAATGGGGGCAAGGCCGCGACGGACCGAATCCTTGATCTGGCCATGGGCAAAGAGCGATCCTGCCGAATGCACCGTAATCTCGAGGCTGCCATCGGTGGCGGCGCGCACATCATCGGCAAAGGCCGTTATGTTCTGGGTATGGAACACGCTGTCGCCATAGGGCGTGGGCATGTCCCAGGCCGTCTGGGCCAGCGCGGGCGCGCTGGCAAGCGCGAGAAATGCTGCAGCGGTGGTGAAGCGAATGGTCATGAGGGAACCCCTGTTGCGGTTTCGAATGGCAGCTCTGACGTGGCTGCGTGGTTTAACGTTGACAATACATCGTCAATTTGTCAACATATTTGATGTGAGTGGGGGGACCTGCCCGCTGCGCGCTGTAAAATGCCATGAAATCAGGCAGCTGAACGCAAAAAGGACTCTGCAGTGTTTGCTGACACGCCCATCACGCTCCGCCCTGACATGGCACCCGATTCCCGATTTCCAGCTATTCGAACAGTGGGTATAGACGGGTTTCTGGTCAGTTTTGCCGAGGTGCAGGACGAGCGCGCGAATCGTGCAGCGCTTGCCTTTCGTTCCGCGCTGGAGCGCGAAAGCTGGCCGGGGGTAGAGGAATGTGCGACCTCGCTCGTGTCCACTTTCCTTCGGTTCGACCTGGGCGCATGTGATCATGCCAGCCTGCGAGCGCGCCTTGTGCAGCTGCTGAGCAGCCGCAACTGGTTTGACGCGCCCCTGCCGGAGGGTCGACGGCTGTGGCGCGTGCCCGCAGTGTTCGGCAGCGACAACGGCCCCCAACTGACCGAAGCCGCGACATTGGCAGGTCAGACACCGGAAGAGGCTGTCACGACGATCTGCGCACAGCCCCTTCGCGTGCAGACCATAGGCTTTGCGCCCGGACAACCCTATCTGGGCCAGCTGCCGCCCGAGTGGGACATTCCCCGCCAGGCGAAATTGAGCCCGCATGTACCCGAAGGCGCGCTGGTCGTGGCGATCCGTCAACTGATCGTGTTTTCCGTGGGCACGCCAACTGGCTGGCGCCATATCGGACAGACTGGTCTGCGCCTGTTTCGGCCCGAACTTGACGATCCTTTCCTGCTTCGACCCGGTGACGAGGTCCTGTTCACGCGGGCCCCCGAGGATGCGCTGGACCGTTTGCGTGCAGACCCCGACGGTGGCGCAGTCGCCGAGGCGCTGTGATGACCCGCGCGATCAGCATTCTCCGCGCCACACCCGGTGTCAGCGTACAGGATCAGGGCCGTCCAGGTTATCTGGCACAAGGTCTTTCGCGTGGAGGGGCGGCTGACCTTCTGGCGCTGGCGGAAGGGGCCGCCCTGCTTGATCAGCCGAAAAACTGCGCTGCACTGGAATTGACGGGCGGGGCAGTGACACTGACAGCATCCGACGATATGCGGCTTGCCCTGACCGGGGCCGAGATGCGCGCAATTCTTGATGGCGCGCCGCTGGTCTGGAATGCCAGCCACACGCTGCCCGAGGGGGCACTGCTGGAGATTACACCAATGCGCGGCGGCTTTGGCTATCTGCATATTGGCGGCGGGCTGGAGCCACCGCCCGTGATGGGCGCGCGCAGCGCCCATCTTGCCGCAAGCCTCGGCCAGCCGGTGCAGGCTGGCGACACGATTGCTGTCGGTGCGGACAGGGGCCATCGTGTCGGCCTCTGCCTGCCCGAGGGTCAGGCAGGGAACATCCTGCGCCTTGTCGCCAGCCTGCAAACCGCGGTTTTCGGTCAGGACGCGCTGGCGCGGCTGGAGGCGACCTCTTTCACCAAGGACGCGCGGGGCAACCGCATGGGCCAGCGCTTGGTACCCGACGGCGCGGGGTTTGCGACTGCCAGCGGGCTGAGCATATTGTCCGAAACCATCGTGCCTGGCGATGTACAGGTCACGGGCGACGGCACGCCTTATGTGCTGCTGTCCGAATGTCAGACAACGGGCGGCTACCCGCGCATCGGCACAGTCCTGCCCTGCGATCTGCACAAGCTTTTGCGGGCAGGTCCCGGCAACCGGTTCCGCTTCCGCCTGGTCACGCTCGAAGAGGGGGTGGAGGCGGAGAGGTCAGAGGCCCTGCGCCGCAGCGCGCTGGCGCGGACCTTGCAACCCTTGCAGCGCGACCCGCGCGACATCCCCGATCTGCTGCGCTATCAACTCGTCAGCGGCGTAACTGCTGGTGACGATCTGGAAAGAGAGGCTAAATCATGCGTGTCGATCTGAATGCCGATATGGGTGAGGGTTTCGGGCCATGGTCCATGGGCGCCGATGCAGACCTGCTGAAGGTAATAACTTCGGCCAATATCGCGTGCGGTTTTCATGCGGGCGACCCGGATGTGATGGCGCAGTCCATGACGCTCGCGGTCGAAAACGGGGTCGGTATCGGTGCGCATCCCGGGCTGCCCGACCTGCAGGGCTTCGGTCGTCGCAGGATGGACATCTCCCTGGACGCTGCGCACAATCTTGTTGCCTATCAGTTGGGTGCCGCGCAAGCCATGGCGCAGGTTGCGGGCGGTCATGTCCGGCATCTGAAACTGCACGGCGCCCTCGCCAATATGGCCGCCGCCGATGAAGAACTGGCTCGGGCCTGCTATACTGGCGCGCTGGCAGTGGATCACGATATCATAATCATGGTCATATCCGGGACGGCACAGGAACGCGCGGCTCGTGGCCTTGGCGCGCGTATCGCCTGCGAGATCTTTGCCGACCGCGCCTATGCCGAGGATGGGCAACTTATGGACCGCCGTCTGCCCGGCGCTGTTCTACATGATCCCGACAGCATTGCCGCGCGCATCCTCGAGATGTTGCGCGCCGGAGCGATCATCACCGCGCAGGGTGCCCATCTGCCCGCCCGGATCGACACGATCTGTCTGCATGGCGATACCGCAGGGGCAGTCGCACTTGCCCGCACCTTGCATACAGGGTTGCAGGCCGCAGGTATCAGCATCCAGCCATTCGATGGTATTCGCGCCGACAGACAATGAAAGCGGCTCGTCCGATAGACGATCTCCGACGGGTCTTTCAGCCTTTACGGCGCGGTTTCTTGAATCACGTGGTTGCGCATAGTGCCTGCGGTTATTGATCAGCCGGACGAGGCGGCCCGTAATCATAAGGCGCTCGACCTTCTGGGGGTGCAGGTGCTGCGGCGCAGAACCACGGGATCCGGCGCGAGACATACGGTGTCTCGACCGGGAGAAATGACCTGCTGCGCCGAGACCGATGACTTGGCCGAAACATTCCAGATGTTTGATTCTGCCGCTTGACGGTGCAAGCAGCTAATCTGTTGGTTCTGGCGGCTTCAATGCTGCAGGGATCGGCTACATGGACACATATTTGCAGGATCTGGTCGAGCAGTGTGGGCATTCTCCTGCTGTCTTCACATATCTCTTTCGAAACATCCTGCAGAACCCTGCATATACATAAATATCATGGGTCTGAGATCGTCATGTCCGCTGGAAGTCGCGCGGCGATGATGCGGCGCGCATTGGCAAGGTCGTTGCGTTCTGCCCTTGTCCGAGCAGATTCGGGATCATGCCCATGCGCCAGCCAGCGCGCCACGCAGCGCTGCAAGATCGTTTCTTCTGGCGTCTCCAGCCAGATTGAGAAGTCCCAGAAGCTTGTCAAATCCGACCACGGTTTTTCATCAAATAGCAGATAATTCCCTTCGATTACAACCATCTCACAAGAGGGCGCGAGAACGCCGGCGCCTGCGATCGACAAATCGCGCGCCCGGTCGAATATGGGATAAAATACCTCTTCTTCAGTGCGTAGTCGCTCGACAAGCGTGATGAAGCCGGCCACATCAAAAGTCTCTGGTGCGCCCTTGTGGGCCCAGAGGCCGCGCTCTTCCAGGATGCGATTGTCAAGGTGGAAGCCATCCATTGGCACCAGTTCCGCGTGCAGGCCATCTTGGCAAAGGGCATCGCGCAGCGCTGCGCCCAACAGGGATTTTCCACTGGCGGGCGCGCCTGCCACGGCAATCAGCTTGCGACGCGCGCCGCGCAGGCCGAGAAGTTGCGTCAACAGGTCTGGCGAAACTGCATCAAGGGTCTTTGCCGCAATCAAGGTGAGCCTCCATATGGTTCAGGCCGTTGGCAAGTTGCTTGCAGTGCCCTGCAGCAGCATTCTCAGGACTGAACTGCCTAGGTCAGGACCATGCGAACTCATGCTGTCTGCTGTCCGGTATAGCGTCGGATAGCGGCATTCACCCCGCCGGACGCCAGTAGCCCATACCAGTGACGAAAAGGCTCAGCAAATCGCGTGGCCTCTTTCACATCACGATAGATGGGCACGTCTTCCAACCACGCAGAAGGTTTTGCTTCTGCCGCCTGGGCGGCCGCTTGCAGGCTTGGCCAAAGGGGGTCGTTGGGCTCAATGAGAGATCCATCTTCGCGCTGACCCAGACAATAGCGCGCCCAGAGCGCCGAGGCCAGTGCCAGCCCCTCCAGGGGCGTCCCCTTGGCCAGCCCATCACGGATGGAAGGCAACAAGAACCCGGCATGACGGCTTGAACCGTCAAAGGCTACGCGGCGCGTGGTATCCAGGATTTCAGGGTTGGCAAAACGCTTCTCGATCAGGTCGATATACTCCAACGCCGAAACCCTTGGCGCGGCTGGCACATTAGGGGCGATCTCACCGCGCGCGATCTTGCGGAACATCGCGCGAATGCCGTCATGCGCCATGGTCGCGGCAATCGTGCCCAGTCCCAGCAATTCGCCCGCCCCGCATATCACCTGATGGCCACCATTCAGGATGCGGATCTTCATGGCCTCAAAAGCATGAACATCGGGGGTGAATACCGCACCAACAAGGTCCCAATCAGGGCGTCCGGCGCAGAAATCATCCTCGATCACCCATTGACGAAAGGTCTCATGAGTTACAGGGGCCGCATCGGCAATTCCGAAGGCCCGTGCAAGGGCAAATTCGCGCGGCCCCGTCGCGGGCACGATGCAATCAACCATGCTGTTCGGGAAACTGCACTCTGAAGAGATCCAGTCGGCAAGCTCTGGATCGGAAAGCCGCGCAAGCCCCACAACGGTCTGGCGCAAGATCCGTCCATTGCCCTGTAGATTGTCACAGCACAGTCCGGTGAATGGTCCTGATCCCTGTTCACGGCGCAGGCGCAAGGCCGCAACCATTGCACCAAATGCCGTACGCGGGGCGGCAGGATTTTCAGCATCGTAACGGATATCCGGATGTGCGACATCCAGACCGCCGGTTTTCGGGTCAAGATAATAGCCGCCTTCCGTCACGGTGAGCGACACGATCCGGATGTCAGCCTGCGCCATGCGCGCAATCAGAGTGGCGTTATCTTCCTCGACAGGCAGGAAATCCATCATCGCGCCCGTGATCTCGGCGGATTTTCCGGCTGGATCGAGCTCGATCAGCATACTCAGACAATCCTGGGCGAGGAGTTTCTCGCGCATGGCATTGTCGCCGGGGCGCACACCTGCGCCGATAATGGCCCAGTCCTGTGCAAATCCGATCTGCATCAGACGGTGAGTGTACCATGCCTGATGCGCGCGGTGAAAATTCCCAAGGCCGATATGCACGATCCCGGCGCGCTGAGCCTTTCGGTCATATTGCGGGACAGGGACAGAGGCCGGGATTCTTTTCAGTGCAGCCTGGCACAATGGTATCAACTCATCCATTGGCCGCCATCCACGTTATAGGTTTGCGCAACGATATAATCGGCGTCGGCGGAGGCCAGAAAAACGGCCATACCGGTCAGATCTTCCGCAACGCCCATGCGCCCGAAGGGCACGGCTGCGCCTACTTCGTGCTTTTTCTGGCCAGGCGCCTTGCCTTCATATTTCGCAAAGAAAGCATCCACGCCGTCCCAATGCTCGCCATCCACGACACCGGGGGCAATGGCGTTCACATTGATGCCATACCGGATCAGGTCCAGCCCCGCCGATTGCGTCAGGCTGATGATCGCGGCTTTGGAGGCGCAATAAACCGCCACCAGCGCCTCGCCACGCCGCCCGGCCTGCGACGCCATATTGATGATCTTGCCACCGCCGCCACGCGCAATCATGTGCTTTGCAACGGCCTGGAGCGTGAACAATGCGCCCGCGACATTGATGTCGAAGCATCGGGCATAATCGGCCCGCGTGATTTCGACGATTGGGGCGGCTGAAAAAACAGCCGCATTGTTGATCAGGATGTCGATCTGGCCAAACTGCTCCAGACTCGTCGTCACCGCAGCGTCGATACTGTCTTGGCGCTTCACATCCAAATCGACTGCAAAAGCGGTCTCGCCCATCCTTGCGGCTTCTGCTCGCGCGCGCTCAATATCTATATCGGCCAACACCACTTGCGCGCCTTCGCGGATATAGGCTTCGGCAAAGGCCAGACCGATACCGCGCGCGGCCCCTGTGATCAGGGCTGTTTTTCCTTGAAGTCGTTTCATGCGATCCGCAGCCCTTTTGCGTCAAAACGGTGGATCATGTCGTCACGCGGGGTCAGGAAGATGCGATCGCCATGCCTGAAGCTGACCTCGCCATCTGCGCGCACGGTCACGCTCTCGCCCAGCCCGGTATCCTGAACATGGAAGAAGGTGTCAGAACCGAGATGTTCCGAGACACCGACGGTGCCCGACCATCTGCCCTCGGTCGCGGAGATCGCGATATGCTCGGGGCGGATGCCGATGGTCGTGGCATTGTGCCTGGCGGCCTCTGGCCCCTCGATCAGATTCATTTTCGGAGAGCCGATGAAGCCTGCGACAAACAGGTTGCGCGGCGCGCGATACAGCTGCAGCGGGCTGCCCACCTGCTCGATATGGCCCGCGCGCAGCACAACGATCTTGTCGGCCATGGTCATCGCCTCGACCTGATCATGGGTCACATAGATCATCGTGGTCTTCAGCCGGTTATGGAGTTCGCTGATTTCCAGCCGCATCCCCACGCGCAGGGCCGCGTCAAGGTTCGACAATGGTTCATCAAACAGGAACGCAGCAGGTTCGCGCACGATGGCGCGACCAATGGCCACCCGCTGGCGTTGCCCGCCCGAAAGCTGGCCAGGACGCCGGTCCAGATAATCTGTCAGGTTCAGCACGGCGGCCGCCTGTACGACGCGGCGATCCTGTTCGGCGCGGTCCAGCCCCGCCATGCGCAGCGGAAAGGCGATGTTCTTGCGCACTGTCATGTGCGGGTAAAGCGCATAGGACTGGAACACCATCGCCAGCCCGCGTTTGGCCGGGGGAATGGTGGAGCATTCCTTGCCGTCAATCCTGATCTCGCCCGAAGTGACATCTTCCAGCCCCGCGATCAGGCGCAGAAGCGTGGATTTGCCACAGCCCGAGGGGCCGACGAAGACCGTGAATTCCCCATCCTCGATGGTCAGATCCAGCGGCGGGATGACCGTCACGTCCCCAAAGCTCTTGGTCACCTGTTCCAGAACGATTTGTCCCATGTCTGTGTTCCCTATTTCACGGCGCCAAAGGTCAGACCGCGCACAAGTTGTTTCTGGCTGAACCAGCCCAAGATCAGGATCGGCGCAATCGCCATGGTCGAGGCTGCCGAGAGTTTCGCGTAAAACAGGCCCTCGGGGCTGGAATAGCTGGCGATGAAAGCCGTCAGGGGCGCTGCGCGCGCCGCTGTCAGGTTCAGGGTCCAGAAGGCCTCGTTCCAGGCCAGGATGATGTTCAAGAGCACGGTCGAGGCAATGCCGGGGATTGCCATCGGGGTCAGAACATAGAGGATTTCTTCCCTCAGGCCCGCACCGTCCATGCGTGCTGCCTCAAGAATCTCACCGGGAATTTCCTTGAAATAGGTGTAAAGCATCCACACCATGATCGGCAGGTTGATAAGCATCAGCACGATGGTCAGCCCGATGCGCGTGTCCAGCAGCCCCAACTGGATGAAGATCAGGTAGATCGGATACAGCACCCCCACCGCAGGCAGCATCTTGGTCGAGAGCATCCACAGCAGGATATCCTTGGTGCGGTTGGAGGGCACGAAGGCCATCGACCACGCCGCCGGGATGGCGATGATCATGCCAAGTACGGTCGAGCCCCCGGCAATGATGATCGAGTTCCACAGAAAGCGGCTGTAATTGGAGCGTTCCTGCACCACGCGGTAATTCTCCAGGGTCCAGTCGAAGAAGAACCAGACGGGCGGGTCGGAAATGGCCTGAGCCTCGGTCTTGAAGCTCGTCAGCATTGTCCAGAGGATCGGAAAGAACATCATAAGACCGATGCCCCAGGCGAGAGCCGTGTTCAGGGTCTTGCGGTGTGTCCTGACAGTACGTGCCATGCTATCCCCTCAACGATCCAGATTCTTGCCAACGATGCGCATCAGGAAGAGCGCGAAGATATTGGCGAGAATGACTGCGTAAATCCCTCCGGCAGAGCCAAGCCCCACATTCTGGCTTTCCAGCACGCGCTGGAAGATCAGGTAGGTAAGGGTGCGTGTCCCGAATGACCCCTGGGTCGTCACGAAAATCTCGGCGAATATCGCCAGCAGGAAGATTGTCTGGATCAGGATCACGATGGTCACGGCGCGCGACAGATGTGGAAGGATGATATGCCAGAAGCGCGACAGCACCGGCGCCCCGTCCATCTCGGCAGCCTCCAGTTGTTCACTGTCCAGAGATTGTATGGCCGTCAACAGGATCAGCGTCGCAAAGGGCAACCACTGCCACGACACGATCAGGATGATTGACAGCATCGAGGCATCCGAAAGCCATATCACCGGATCGGCCCCGAAGAAGCGCCACAAATGTGACAGAAGCCCGTTATTGGGATCCATGAACATGTTTTTCCACACCAGCCCCGAGACGGTTGGCATGACGAAGAATGGCGCAATCACCAGGATGCGCACTATCCCCTGTCCCCACATCGGCTGATCCAGCAGGATCGCAAGCAAAATGCCCAGCGTGACGGTGATCAACAGCACGCCGCCGACAATGATGACGGTTGCCTGCACCGAGGGCCAAAAGGCGCTCGAGGTGACAAAGCGGACGTAGTTTTCAAACCCGACCCAGCCCTGAAATCCGCCGCGCAGGGGCAGATAGCGCTGGAAGGAGAAGATCAGCGTCAGCGTCAGCGGCACCAGCATCCAGCCCAGAAGCAGGATGACCGCAGGTGCCAGCATCAGCCGCGCTGCAGAGCGCGAAGCCTTGGTGGACATGGCACTGGCCTTTCATCGTGGCAAGCCGGGCTTGCCGATGGAGTGGGAAAGGAAAGGGGCGTGAGAAGGCCGCCCCTTCCCGAGTGGCAACAGGGGCTCAGTAACCTGCTGCTTCCATTTCATCCGTCACCAGCGCCTGTGCACGGGCAAGGGCTTGTTCCGGGGTCTGCTGGCCTGCGACCATGGCAGAGAATTCCTGCCCGGCCTGTGTGCCGATACCCGCCCATTCCGGGATCGCCACGAACTGGATACCGACATAGGGCACAGGCTCGAGCGTCGGGTTGTTCGGATCAGCCGCATTGATCGAACGCAGGGTCATGTCTGCAAACGGGATGCTGGCATATTCCGGGTTCTCATAAAGCGAGGTGCGCGTGCCCGGAGGAACATTCGCCCAGCCTTCACGCTCGGCCACAAGCTCAAGATACGCCTTGGAGGTTGCCCAGTTGATGAACTCCATCGCGGCCTCTTGCTGCTGCGTGCCGGCAGGGATGGCCAGCGCCCAGGCCCATAGCCAGTTGGCGCGCTTGTCCAGCCCGTCCTTGTTGGGCGCAAGCGCAAAGCCCACGCTGTCGGCCACGGTCGAATCGTTGGGGTTGGTCACGAAACTGGCCGCCACGGTCGCATCGATCCACATCCCGCAGCGCCCCTGCTGGAACAGCGTAAGGTTTTCGTTGAAACCGTTATTCGCTGCTCCCGGCGGGCCATAATTCTGCAGCAGGTCATTATAGAAGGTAACAGCTTCCAGCCATTCGGGGCTCTCAAGCTGGGCGTTCCAGTCCTCATCGAACCAGCGCGCGCCGAAGGAATTGGCAACCGTGGTGATGAAGGCCATGTTCTCGCCCCAGCCTGCGCGCCCGCGCAGGCAGATTCCGTTAATATTGTTGTCGCGGTCTGTCATCGCAGCCGCGGCGGCGGCAATGTCATCCCATGTGGGCTCCTCGGGCATTTCCATCCCGGCGGCCTCCATCAGGTCCGTGCGATACATGACCATCGAGCTTTCGCCATAGAAGGGCGCGGCATACATCGTGCCTTCGAAGGAAAGCCCCGCGCGCATCGCAGGCAGGATATCGTCGATATCATATTCTTCCGGCAGCCCGTCGAGCGAGACCAGCCAGCCGCGCTCGGCCCAGATGGGGGCCTCATACATGCCAATCGTCATGATGTCGAACTGGCCGCCGCTGGTTGCAATATCCTGCGTTACACGCTGGCGCAGGATGTTCTCTTCGAGGATGACCCACTCCAGCTCGATCCCGGTCGCTTCAGTGAATTCACTGCTGAGCGATTGCATCCGGATCATGTCGCCATTGTTGACCGTCGCGATCGTCAATGATTGGGCATAAGCGCCCGAAGCAGCGATCAGTGCAATCGCAGTCGATGCCGCAAGTGACTTTCCGAGTCTCATCTGATTCCTCCCTGAACGGTATGAGTGGCAAGGACCCTAGATGAATAGTTGTCTCGCGGTCAATAAAAAATTTACACGCGATAAATTTATGCTGATTTTCGAAGGATGAGCTTTGTCGGATACAGGAACTCTTCGCGGGTCACGGGCATGTCTGCGTCCTCGAGCATGTGAAAGAGAACCTCGACCGCCTTGTTGGACACGGCATCATAATCATGCGCGACCGTCGTCAGCGGCGGACAGGTAAAGCGCGAGACAGGATGATCGTCATGCGACATCACGCGCATCGCATGGGCCTGTCCATAGCCAACAGACAGGCCTTCCTCAAAGCAGGCTGTCAGAAAACCCACGGCAAGCCGGTCATTGCTGCACAGGACGGTATTTGTCGGAAAGGCCTTCTCCCTTATGGCTTTCAACCCGCCCTCATATCCGATGCGCTCGAAATCCCACCCTTCGCCCTCGATCTTGACGATATGAGGCTCCAGCCCCATGCGCTCCATATTCGCAATATAGGCCAGTCGGCGCTTGTTTGCGTTCGGGTTGGCGGGATTGCGCATTTCGAAAAAAACCGGGGACGACCCGGTGCGCACCAGATACTCCACGCTCTGGGTCACGAAATCCGTATTGTCCGAGCCAACAAAGACCTTGCCCACACCCTCTATATTGCTGTCAAAAAGCACTGTGGGCACATCGGTGCAAAAGCGTTCAATGGCAACACGGTCAGAAACGCGCCCCAAGGGCGCCAGCAACACCCCTGCGGGCTTGAGGACGCGCAGACTGTCGAGGATGGCATTTTCAAGCCTCTGCTCGCCATGTGCTGAAAAAAGGATCGGCCAGAAGCCTGCGTCAATGCAGCGCCGCTCGATCTTGCGGGCGATTTCGGCAAAGAAGGGATCAGCCAGATACGGCACAACCACGCCAACTATCTTGGTCAGCTTGCGGTTCTGGTTCATGGCGAAGATATTTGGCCGGAAGTCATAGCGCTCGAGCGCCGCCTCGATTCGTTTGCGGGTCGTTGATCGCACGCTATCGGGGTCCTGAAAGTACTTTGAAACGGTCGGGCGCGAGATACCGCTTACGGCCGCGAATTCCTCCATGTTGCGAATTTTCCGCTCGGTCACCAGATGCTGTCCTTCGCTTACCGGTCAAATTGAAATTTGTCTGATATAACACTAATATTTTCGCGCGAAAAGTTTCAACCTGCAAATTGAAAATATCAGATCACGGTATAGCCTTTCCTGAGGGAGTAGGTGTTTGATCCCACGGTTTGATGGTGCGATCCTTTCTCAGGAAT
>SKYA01000134.1 GCA_007128135.1 Paracoccaceae bacterium
CAGCCCCTCGGCCTTTACCGGCGGCAAGGTCGGGGCGGTTCATTATGCCGCGGCAAAGGCGGGGGTTGTGGCGCTGACCAGGGGGCTGGCCACGCAATTCGGCGGACAGGGCCTGCGCGCCAATGTTCTGTGCCCCGGCACGACCGACACGCCCATGATCCGCAGCACGCTGACAGATGACCAGATCGCGGCGCATGTCGCCACGATCCCGATGGGGCGTCTGGCGCGACCGGATGAAATCGCGCGCGGGGTGGTGTTCCTATTGAGTGACATGGCCAGTTTCGTCAACGGCGCGATCCTGACAGTCGATGGTGGCGGAGGGTTGCGTCCATGAAGCCCGATAGCGACAAGAAGCCCGGCGCACCGACGATCAAGGATGTCGCCGAGCGCGCGTGCGTGGGGGTTGGCACGGTTTCGCGCGTGCTTAATGGCGGCAATGTCAGTGCGCGGGCCAGCCTGCGGGTCGAGCAGGCGATCCGCGAATTGGGTTATAGCCCCAATTCCTCGGCCCGGCGGCTGCGCACGGGCCGGTCGGGCACGATCGGGTTCTGCACCCGCGATATCACCAACCCGCTGTTTTCGGTCATGGCGCGCGCCATCCAGGACCGGCTGGAGGAAGATGGCTTCATGCTGCTGGTCAGCAATGCCTTCGATGACCCGGTGCGCGAGCGCGAAATGGTGCGGCGGTTCATCGATCAGTCGGTAGACGGGCTGATCCTTGGCCCCAGCACCGAAGATGCCGGCCAGATCGTCGAACAGGCCACAGCGCAGGGCATTCCTGTCGTCGTACTGGACCGCGAGGCGCCGGAACCGGCGGTCCGCGTCATGTCGGAACATATTGTCGGCATGCAGGATGCGACGCGCTATCTGCTGGATCTGGGCCATCGCGACATTGCGTTATCAACCATCAGTTCGGCCCATCTTGCAGGCCGGAACCGGGTCGAGGGGTTTCGCCGCGCCTTTGCCGAGCGTGGCATGGCCGCGCCGGAACATCGCATCATCCAGGGAGATTTCACCCGCGATTTCGCTCAAAAGGCCGCGCGTCACCTGCTGCTGGGCCCAAATCCGCCCACGGCGCTGATCTGCGGCGCAACCCCGATCCTGCTGGGCACATTGCCGGTGATCCATGCGGCTGAACTGTCGATACCCGGCGATCTGTCACTGGTCAGTTGCGACGATATCGACGTGACCCAGCTTTACCGCCCGGCGATTACGGTGGTGCGGCGCGATATCCACGAAATCGGGCGCATCGCCGCGCAGGCGGTGGTCGAACTGGTCGATGGGACGGACATGCCCGAACATACAAGCTTCAGCATTTCTACCGAACTGGTGGTGCGGAATTCCTGTGCCCCGCCAGAAACCCTGCGCGGCCCGCAAGGCCGGGCAAACTGAACGTCATCCTAGGGAGGATCACCATGACTATCAAAGGAAAGGGTTTCGGACCCCTGATGTCCGCAAGTGGTATCGCTGCACTGTCCTTCGGGCTGTCCGTGGCGGCCCCGGCCTTCGCGCAGGATCTGACCGTGTGGAAATACGGCAGCCCCGCAAGCGAGCGGGAATATTTCAGCCGCGTCAATGACCGCTGGCCCGAAGGCAACGTCACATGGGAGCCGGGCGACTGGGAAAGCCGCTCTCAGGAACTGGTGATCGCGACCATCGCGGGGAACCTGCCCGATGTGCTGGCCATCGACAACACCATTCTGGGCAGCGCCATCGAGACTGGCGCCATCGTGCCCCTGAGCGCGATTGCCCCCGACATGATTGAAACCTGGCGTGCGAACTATCCCGACGAGTTGTGGAGCCTTGGCGTCTATGAGGGCGAATCCTACGGGATGACGACCTTTGTCGATCTGAGCCCGGTCATCATCTACAATGGCGATATGTTCGCCGAGGCAGGCGTCTCTGCCCCCACAACATGGAGTGAACTGGTCGAGGTCGCAGCCGCATTGACCACACCTGGCCGCGCCGGAATCGTTTTCGCTGCCAGCGCGACGACGCTGGATGCGGATATCATCGGCTCGCTTCTGCCGCTGAATGGCGGGCGCTGGCTGGATGATGACGGAAACGCGGCCGTCGGAGGCCAGGCGCTGGAAGACGTCTTTCAGCTTGTCAGCGACCTGACGCCCTATGCGCCCGAAGGCATCACCGACATGAACTTCCGCGATGCGCTGCAACTGTTCTACCAGTCGCGCGCGGCGATGGTGGTGACCCGGTCCTTCGCGCCGATCATCCAGGCTGACTACGAAGTGGGGCCCTTCCCCTCGGTGATGATCCGCTTTCCCGAACCTGATGCGGTCAGCGGCGACTTCCCGCCCGCAACATTCGAGGCCCATGCCCCGTTCATGTTCATCGTGACCTCGCAGGCCAACGACATGGCGCTGGCTGCCGATTATCTGGATTACTGGTTCGATCCAGCGCAGCACACGGGTTGGGACGGTTCCGAAGTGAAGGGCCGTGTTCCGGCAGCCATCGACATGCTGAACTCGGACGGGTTCCGCGCGCAATATCCCGCACTGGCCGCAGACTGGGACGCAGGGACGCTGTTCCAGAATGTCGTCAGCGTGCCGTCCTTCCCGCAATATGCCGAAGTGCGCCGCACCCTGACCGAGGCGATCCAGGGCGTCGTGCTGGAGGTGACCTCGCCTGCCGAGGCCGCGCAGATGGTCGAGACGGCGACACGTTCCGCGATGGCGCGCTGAAACCATACCCCCGCGCTCTTGCCGCGCGGGGGTCTTTCCACCTGACCCTTTCCCCAAATGGCAGCGAGCGCTTTGATGTCGGCAACCCTCGAGTCCAACGAAAACGACCTGCTGCGCGGTACACGCGCCTTTCGTAGGCGTGTCCTGCTGCTGCCGATAGCCATTCTTGTGGCGCTGATGCTGTTCGCCTTCTTCGGGCTGGCCTATTATTCGCTGCACCGCGTCACGATCTACACGCTGGTCCCCGACGGCTTTGTCGGCCTGTCCAATTACATCAGCTTCCTGACCAGCCGGGCGGGCCAGACCGCATTCTTGAACACGCTGATCTGGATCGGCCTGACGGTCACCTGCATTACATTGCTGGGTGTCCCGGTCGGGCTGTTTCTGGCACGCGAGGGCATCATCATCCGCGTGACCCGCGCCTTCATGCTGGTTCCCTGGGTGCTGCCCGGTGTCGTGACCGCTGCGCTGTTTCGCTGGTTCTTCCACACGCAGAACGGGGTTCTGAACAGCCTGCTGCTGGACTGGGGCCTGATCGAACGCCCGATCCGCTGGCTGAGCTCGCCCGATCTGGCACTTTATTCCGTCTGTTTCGCGATCATCTGGCGGCTTTTCCCGATGTTCGCGCTGGTCACCGCGGCGGCGGTCAAGACCGTGGACCGCTCGCTTTACGATGCGGCCTCGATCGACGGGGCCTCCGCCTTCAACCGGTTTCGTTATGTCACCCTGCCCGGTATCCGTCCGCAGGTGCTGACGATGATCCTGCTGGTGACGATCTGGGTGTCGAACAATCTGGTCTTTGTCAATGTGATGACAGGCGGCGGCCCCATCGGGCGCAGCCAGACCATGCCCAACCTGATCTACATGACCGCCTTCGAGGTCGGTGATATTGGCCTCGCCTCGGCGCAGAGCATCATCAATATCGTGATCCTCGTGCTGATCGGGGCGCTGTATATCCGCACTCTGCGTAACCGCCAAGTGGAGGACGCGTGATGTCTGCTGCCGCTTCTCGCAAGCACACGATCATCATCAAGGTTCTGGAACTCTGCGTGGCCATCGTGCTGCTGGGTGTGATCCTGCTGCCGCTGGCCTGGCTGGTGCTGATCTCGGTCCGGCCCGTGGCCGAGGTCTATGCCTATCCGCTGAGTTTCTGGCCGCAGGAGTTCACCCTGAACGCCTATCGCAGCGTCTGGGTCAGCCGCGAATACAACACCAACTGGGTGACCTATTTCGTCAATACCACGATCATTTCGGTGGGCGCGGGCATCACGGTTGCGTTTCTGGGCATGCTGATCGGCTATACCCTGTCGCGGATGCGCGGGCGACCTGTGCAGCAGACCCTGTTGCTGTTCGTCATCGTGCAACTGTTCGAGGGGCCGGCGCTGATCATCCCGATCTATCTGGTGATGAACTGGCTGGGGCTATATGACACCCGCATCGGCTATGCGCTGCTGCTGATCATCTTCTTCCTGCCATTCGCAGCACTCCTCAGCCTCAGTTTCGCGCATTCCGTCCCGGTCGAGATTGACGAGGCCGCCAAGATCGACGGCTGCTCGGACTGGCAGTTCTTCTACAAGGTGTTCCTGCCCGCCTCGAAAGTGGGTGTGGTGACAGTGGGGCTGATGGCCTTCCTGCTGATGTGGGGCGAATATCCTTTCGCATTGACGCTTCTGAAGGGTGACAACCGCACCGTTTCAACGGCGCTTGTCGATCTGATCAGCGGCATCAGCGTCTATTGGAACAACCTTGCTGCGGCGGCGACGATCTCGTCGATCCCGGTGATCCTGGTGCTGATCTTTGCACAGCGCCATATCGTGTCGGGCCTGACGATGGGCAGCGGCAAGTGATCGTGGAACAGGCTCTTGCACGGATCGGGATCATCGGCGCGGGCTGGTGGGCGACGCAGGTCTATATCCCGGCGATCATGGGCAATCCGCAGGCCGAACTGGTGGCCGTCAACCGCCGCGACCCGGGGGCGCTCACGCAGATCCTCGACGCCTTTCCCGGCCCGCGGGGCTATGCCGATTACCGCGACATGATTGCGGTCGAGGGGCTGGACGGGGTCATCATCGCCTCGCCCCACACGTTGCACCACGAACATGCGCGCGCGGCCATCGCGGCGGGCGCGCATGTGCTGATCGACAAGCCGATGACCACCAGCGCGGCGGATGCGCGCGATCTGGTGGATCGTGCGACACGCAAGGGGGTGGAAATCGCCATCCCCTATGGCTGGAATTTCACCCCTTTCGTTGCCAAGGGCGCGGATGCGATCCGCGCAGGCCGCATCGGCACGCCCCGGCATATCCTGTGTCATCTTGCCAGTGCCACATTCGATCTGTTCTCGGGCGTGGGGCTCGCGAATGCAAAAGGCCATATGTTCCAGCCGCAGACCAGCACATGGGCCGACCCCGACCGCGCGGGCGGTTATGGCTGGGGGCAGTTGTCGCACGCGCTGGGGATGTTGTTCCGGCTGGTCGATCTGCGCCCGGTTCAGGTGGCTGCGATGCACATGCCCTCGCCCACGGGCGTCGATCTGTGCGACGCGGCGATCCTGCGCTTTGACTGTGGCGCGCAGGCGACGCTTTCGGGCACGGCATTGCTACCCAAACATGCCACCCGCCAGCTTGATATCCGCGTGCATGGAACCGAAGGCACGCTGATGCTGGATATGGAGCGTGCAAGGCTGGAGGTCCGCCGCTTCGATGGCGACGATCTGGTGCTGGATCTGGATGCGGACGCAGGAAGTTATGACACCGCACGGGCCATTGCACGGTTCTGCGAGATGTGCGCAGGCGGTCCGCCCGTGACCGAAGCGGATGGCCGGATCGGCCTGCGCACGGTCGAGGTGCTTGACGCGATGTATCGTTCATTCAGATCGGGCCGCACCGAAGCGGTCTGGCCCGATGACAAAAGGGAGGGCGGCTGATGCCGGGATATGCGTGGATTGCCGAAGTCCGACCGGGGATGGAGGCCGAATACAAGCGCCGCCATGATGCGATCTGGCCTGAGCTGGTACACTCCATCCGCATGGCGGGGATGCGCCATTACCACATCTTCCGCAATGGGTCCGACCTGATCGGCACGTTTGAAACCGATGATCTGGACCGCGCCCTTGCCCATCTGACCACAGCCGAGGTCAACAAACGCTGGAGCGCCCATATGGCCCCGGTGATGATCGCCCGCAAGGACCCGGCGACTGGCTATCTACCCCTGTTGGAACGCCAATGGAGCCTGGAGCCATGAGCGATAAATCCCTTCATGGACAACGCGCTGTCGTGACCGGCGGCAGCCGCGGCATCGGGCTTGCCATCGTCGATGCGCTGTCGGCACGCGGGGCCGAGGTTGTGTTCACCGCGCGCAGCCGCGAGAGCATCGATACTGCAATCGCAGCACTGCCCGAGGGACGCAATATCGCGGGCATCGCCTGCGATGTGACCGATCTGGACCGGATGAAAACCCTGCTCGATGACCCGATCGACATTCTGGTGAACAATGCAGGCGTGATCGGCCCGATTGGCCGCATCACCGAGCTTGAGGTTGCCGACTGGGCAGAGAACCACCGTGTGAATGTGCTGTCGGCCTTTGGCGCGATCCGGCTGGCGCTGCCCGGTCTGATCCAGCGCAAGGGGGTGATCGTGAACCTGAGTTCGGGCGCGGCCTTCAACCCGATGGAGGGCTGGAGCGCCTATTGTTCAGGCAAGGCGGCGCTGGCGATGATCACCCGCTGCGTGCATCTGGAATGCGGGCCGCTGGGCGTGCGGGCCTTCGGCTTGGCGCCGGGGTTGGTCGATACTGACATGCAAGCCGCGATCCGGGCCAGCGGGATCAATCCGATCAGCGCCCTGCCGCGCGAAACCCTGCGGCCCGCGGTTGAGCCCGGACAGGCCATCGCCTGGCTCTGCACGCAGGATGCCGCTGACTTGGCAGGCCGCGATCTGGATATCCGAGATCCCGATTTTCGCAACCGTAGCGGATTGGAACCCCTGGAATGACCGATCTTGTTGTTGTGACCGACGCAACCTTCCCCGATGTCGATGCCGAGGAAGCTGCCGCCAAGGCGATGGGCGCGCAGTTCCAGCGCTCGGCCTGCGGCACCGAGGATGAGGTCGCTGAGGCCGTTGCCGGGGCGAAGGTCGCCGTGGTGCAGTTCGCACCCTTCACGAGCAAGGCTGTCGCCGCCCTCGCCCCCGGCGCGCGGGTCATCCGCTATGGCGTGGGCTATAACAACCTCGACACCGTTGCGATGCGCGCAGCCGGGGTGGGCGGGGCCTATGTGCCCGATTACTGCACTGATGAGGTCGCGGATCACACCGCCGCCATGATCCTGTCGCGCTTGCGCAAGCTGGCCGCGTTCGATGCCTCGGTCCGGGCGGGGGACTGGCAGGCGGTTGCTGTGGCCCGCCCGATGCCTGCCTTCGCAGATTCCACTATCGGCTTTTTCGGCTTCGGGCGTATCGCGCAATCGGTGGCCGCGCGGCTTGCGCCCTTCCGGTTCCGCCTGATCGCCTGCGACCCGTTCATGCCCGAGGGGACAAACGTTACACCCGTCAGCTTTGCCGAGTTGCTGGCGGAGTCGGATTGCATCTCGCTGCACGCACCTGCAACGCCCGAAACCCTTGGTGCATTCGGCTCGCGGGCCTTTGCCGCAATGAAGCCGACGGCGGTTCTTGTCAATTCCGCGCGTGGCGATCTGGTGGATGAAACGGCGCTGGCACAGGCGCTGTCCTCGGCCACGATTGCGGGGGCGGCGCTGGATGTGTTCCTTGCCGAACCCCTGCCCGAGACATCCCCCTTGCGCGCTGCCCCGAACCTGAGCCTGTCGCCCCATGCCGCCTGGTATTCCGAAGTGGCTGTGTGCGAACTCCAGCGCCTCGTGGCGGATGAGATCACCCGCGCCCTGCGCGGAGATCCACCCCGCCGTCCGATCCCCGGCTTTGAGGCCGGACCGGCACAGTGACCCCTGAACCCGAAAGGACTCCGTCCATGACCAAGGCCGAACTTGTCACGGAAATCGATGCGATCCCCGTCACCTACCGTGAACCGACCGACCACGACCGCTTCCGCTCGGTCTGTCTGGTGCGCATCGGTACGGCGGATGGCACGGTGGGCTGGGGCGAATGCTGCACCTATTTCCCGGAAGCCAGCCGCGCCGCCGTCAATCTGGTCGAGGCTTTTGCCGAGTTGATCATCGGCAAGAGTGCGTTGCATATCGAAACCCACTGGCATGAGATGAAGGCCCATAGCTGGTGGTATGGCACGGGCGCGGGCATCACCTCGATGGCGATTTCGGGCATCGATATCGCGCTGTGGGATTTGAAGGGCAAACTGCTGGGCATGCGTGTCCTCGATCTGTTGGGCGGGCCTGTGCGCGACAAGCTTCCGGCGATAGCCTGCCTGCACGGAACCAACCCCTCGATCGAGGTGATGGCCGAGGAGATTGCGGGCCATACCGCGACCGGGCTGCATGGCGCGAAAGTGGGTTTCGGCAAGCGTGGCGAGGCCAATCTGGGCTTTGACGAGGACCGCGATCTGGAATTTGTCGAAAAGGTTCAGGCCGCGATGGGGCCGGACAAGAAGTTGATGATCGACCTGGGCGTCAAGAACCACTGGGATGTCGCAACCGCGATCCGCCGCGCACGCGCCTTCGAGGATCGCGGCGTGGCCTGGCTGGAAGAACCGTTGGGCCATGATGAACCCGCAGGCTATCGCACACTGCGCGCGGCCACGGCGATCCGCATCGCTTACGGCGAACGCGAATGGAATGCGCGCGGTGTGCAGCGGATTCTGGAGACCGGAACCGTGGATGTCGTCGGGCTTGATCCGGGGCGAGTCGAAGGGATCACCGGGTTCAAGCGCGCTGCCGACCTTTGTGCGCTGGCCCGACGCCAGGCCAACGCCCACAACTTCTCGACAGCGATTGTCGGCGCGGCCAGCCAGGCCCTGTCTTTTGCGTGTCCGGCCTGTTACCTGTTGGAACTGCAACCGGTCTATGGGCCCGCCCAGGCCGATCTGGTGGACCGCCCGATCTGGCATGATAGCGGCTTTGTTCGCGCGCCTGAGGGACCAGGGCTCGGCATTACCATCAACGAAGAATTGGTGGAGAGCGCGCGAATCTGAGCGCTGGCCGCGGCCAGTGCGTCCGAGCCCGGCACGATTTCGCGCGTCACTATTTCGCTTTTCCGGGGGGGCGAGGATGTGGCAGAGAGGCTGGGGATTTGCACATGAGCAACCCGCGTGCCGATGTCACCATCGCGCAGCGCATCGATGCTGCCCAGCATCTCGCTGAAGCTCGCGATGGCATCGGGGCTGCGGCGCACGAATCGCCGCCCGAAGGTCGAGACCCCGTCCAGCGCCGCGAAATGGGCGTAGTATCAGGTGCGGGTCGAGCTGGTTCCGAGCAGACTGATATTGGGAAAGTGCACCTGCACCTGCACCGGCTTGCCGTTGCCTGTGGTATTGGCGATGGTGGCGCTGCTTCGCAGGACCCCCGTCAACATGGAACGCGATGGTGATCCCTGCCCCCACGGCCTGCCGGATATCGACCCATTGCGGCTGACCGCTGGCAGCGATGTAGCTGGAACTGCCCTGCACGACCGTGTCGCCATGGGCCTCGGCATGCTAGCGGTTGGTGCTGGTGACCGGCCGGACCTGCGCGATCAGCGCTGTCTGTGCATCGTGGAATTCCACAAACCTGGCATTGCTCTGGGTGATGGTCTCGGCACTGTCGTTGGGGGGGCATATTGCGAAACCCCAGCCAGAGATCGCCCAGAGGGGGCGGGTGCATGATGGCAAAGGCCACGCCGGACGAGCGCGATACCTGAATCCGGATGCCATTCACATCGAGGCTGGGGTCGAAGCAGTGCGAGTTGCGAGGCGTGACGGATGATTGCCGCAATGCCGCAGCCGTCATCGGACGCAGGTTTGCAGGCCTCAAGCCCCGATCCAGCGGCGCAACAGCCAGTACCATTGCCCTGGATTCTCCAAGACCCGCGCCGACAGGCTGTCATTGACGGCTGTTGTCATGGTGAGCGTGTCCGAATGGGGGATTGGCGCTTCGAACTCGACATCGAATTCCGAGCCATCGGGTCGGCGCGTCCCATAGGCGGGGACCAGGGGAAGGTTGTATTTGAGTGCCAGCGCGGCCGCGGAAGTCGATGTCAGGGCTGGAAGGCCGAGAAAAGGAATCGGGACGCCCTCGGGGTATTTTTCGTCGAGCAGGATTGCCAGAAACCCGCCTCGGCGCAGATGTCGCACCAGATCCATCGTGCCGGCCCGCCCGGTCGCGATCACAGGTCTGCCGCCTTCCTCGACACCTCTCAGAAAGCCGCGCTGATAGAAGCGGTTGCGCTGAGGTCGGTAGACGGCACCGGTTTCCATGCCGCGGGCCTTGAGTACAGCGCGCACGGCATCCCATTGCCCGAAATGGCCCGACACGATGATTGCGCCCTTTCCCGATGCGCGGGCGTGCTCCAGAGCCTCCAGCCCCGGACCCGAGACATGGAAGCGATCCTGCTGTGTCTGGAACTCCGCGTTGTGCAGAATCTCGAAAAGCGTGCGCCCCATGTTGCAGCCCATCTCGCGGCTGAGCGCGGCGCGCCGCGCGCGTGACATGTCGGGGAAGACCCGCAGCACTTCCCTGTCGAAACGCAGCCTCGCGGGAGGGAACCAGCGCATCACGAAACCGACCATGTTTCCGAAGGCTCGCGACTGATGGTCATGGCTGCGCAGGCGCGTCACTGCCAGCGCACACCAGAGGGGTATGAACTGGGCACGATGCCAGACCGAGGTGAGCAAGCTAGAGACCATCATCGTTCTATGGATGCAACTTGGCTTCGGGCCAACAGTTAATCGCCTACCAAGACCGACAATTCACTGTGAGCCCGGGGATGCACGCTTGCCGACAGACACCGAACTGCGCGCCCGCCGCCATCAGGGCCAGCAACGCAAAGCCCAGCACGACCGGGATCATCGGACTCCACATCGGCGCTTCAGGCGGGCCGATCGGGTAGAAGCCGAAACTGCAGGAAAGGTCCGCTGATCTTCGGGCGGCATGCAACAGAACCAGAGCCAGAGCGGTCACGCACAGATCGCCCCATATCTCCTTTGCCCGCGCATGGCGGGCGGACAGTCTGGACGTCAGCAGATCGATGGCGATGTGATCGTGGCGCCGGTATGCCTCGGTCACTTCGGCCATTATCAGCGCGACAAGGCTGTAGCCGAGCAACTCGTCGCTCCACATCGGGGCGTGGTTGAACAGGTAGCGCATCACGATGGCTTAGATCGCAAGCCGAATGCACTCTGGATCCCAAGGCTGCTGGCCGCTCCGGCGGCACGCGACAGCGGTGCGATCAGGCGTTCCGCAAAGAGCGCCGGGATGCGCCCCCTTGTTTTGCGCGCATGGTCGGGAATGGCGTCAGTTGCCCGAGCGAAGCTGTTCGTTCAGTTCCAGTTGGCGCGCCGCCTCGTCAGCCTCTGCGCGGAGTGCGGAAACAAAGGCAGCGCGCATCAGGGCTTTCAGTGCAGCGTTCTCCCCGGCGGTCAATTCATGGACCGTCACGCCCTGTACGCGCAGCTTTTCAGGTGCCGCGGCAACGCCCGATTCGGCAGCCTCGACCGCCCAGCCCGCGTATCTTCATCCCCTCGAACTCCGACGGTGCAACCAGAAGCCCCCCGCGTGACGTGAAGACTGACGAATTGGTCTGGAACAGCCATGCGATATTGAGCAGGCCGCGTTCGACGATCCGTTCGTTCAGATAGGTCGCCGCCCCGGAGTCATGCCAGTTGCGCCAGATTTCAATGTCCGAAAAGGCTTGGGGGCAACGGTCACATTCATGATCGGCAAGGTCCAGTCCCAATGGAAATTCACCGAAAAGGCGCATTCGATCTCGCCCCGTGCCACGGCGACAATGTTCTCGTTTGCACCGGTCAGGGCGTTGGCGCCGAAGATCTGAACGTCGATCCCGCCACGGGACAACTCTTCGATGCGCTCGGCCCAGCGGTCGATCACATCTGCGATGGCATGGGTCGGCGGCAACTGAAGGTCGGTCCGGCCCCGACCTGAGCGCACAGGAAAACCGTTCCGTTGTGAATGACAATGCTGCTCATGCGGGTCCCGGTTTTCAGACGTGTGAGAGACATCTTCGGGTTTTCCTATGGGTCAGAGTCCGAGAACGAAGGTTGGAAGCCACAGTGACACAATGGGCACGAAGGTGGTGATCGGGACTACCGGAAGATAGGCGAACAGCACGAAACCAAGTGTCGGTGCCAGCATGGTTGCCATGAATATCAGGAACATCGGCACGCTGCAATCCGGGCGGACTTGCGGATGGCTTCGGACAGCCCTGTCCGGGTGTGGTCGCGACAGACACGGATCGATACCGCACGTTCATGGCTCACGGCCCCTACAGATGGCGCGTTGACGGCATGCCTGCCACTTGTTCCTTCTGCGGCGGCTATGGATACTCGCCAGATCGCTGGACGCGATCAATGTCGATACTGAGTTTTCAGGATCTGTCTGCTGGCGCCTGGCAGGCAGTTCTCGCTTGCATCGTCGATCAGCGATCACTACATCGTATATCGACGATACAAGGAGAAAGGTATGCTGGATCGGAACACAAGCACGACCATTGAGGCCGGGCGGGTGGCCAGTGTCGCGAAGGCGCTTGCTCATCCGGCGCGGGTGCGGATCATCGAGTTCCTGCTCTCTCGTCCCGGCTGCATCGGCGGGGATATCGTAGACGAAGTCGGGCTGGCGCAATCCACCGTTTCAGAGCATCTGCGTATCCTGAAAGCCTCCGGTCTGGTTGTCGGTACGATCGAGCGCCCGCGGATTTGCTACTCGCTGGACCCAGGTGCTCTTGTTCCCCTGCACATGCTGATCGAACTGATCGAAGCACGCGGGCCAGACAGCGCTGACGCGCCTTGCTGCCACGTCCCCGCTTGCGGCACATCAGGGGACATCATCCGATGACCACACGCGCTGTGCGTGACCCGGCCACGGGGTGCCCTACCGGCATAAGTCGGATGAAGGCACATCAGAAGCCGATTGCCAGGGCCGCCGATCCGCCTACGCTTGTGTCATCTGGCAAGCTGCGCGCGCAAGCCCAGTATCCCGCGTATGCAAGACTGGCGGCGTGAGCTGGTCCCGATGCGCCCAGCTTCGTCCCGGCCCGCGATGATCCCGCCACGCGCCGTTACCTCTTATGCCGATAAGGGCCGAAAGCCCTGTCGCTGCCATTCGTCTGCGCGCGCGGTTCTGAACACTGAAGGAAAACACCACCATGCCTGTATTTGAACGCTATCTTTCGGTCTGGGTCGCTCTGGCCATCCTTGCAGGTCTGGCGCTTGGCCAGATCGCGCCCGTGCTGGTGAACTTCCTTGCCAGCCTTGAATACGGCTCGATCAATTTCGTGGTCGCGGTGCTGATCTGGTTCATGGTCTATCCGATGATGGTGGGGGTGGATTTCACCTCGCTGGCGCGCGTGCATGAACGCCCCAAGGGGCTGATCATCACGCTGACGGTCAACTGGCTGATCAAGCCTTTCACCATGGCTGCGCTTGGCGTGCTGTTCTTCGAGTATGTCTTCGCGCCCTTCATAGAGCCGGGTACAGCCGGGCAGTATATCGCAGGCATGATCCTCTTGGGTGCTGCGCCCTGCACGGCGATGGTGTTCGTGTGGTCGCAGCTGACAAGGGGCGATCCGAACTACACGCTGGTGCAGGTGTCACTGAATGACGTGATCATGATCTTCGCCTTCGCGCCCATTGTGGCGCTGCTGCTGGGCGTGACCGACATCAGCGTGCCATGGGAAACGCTGGTGCTATCGGTGGTGCTGTATATCGTGGTGCCGCTGACGGCAGGGGTGATCACGCGGCTGTATCTGACACGCGGGGCGCGAAATGCGGCCGAGGGCGAGGCGACGGTCGGCGCGTTCACCGCGCGTGTGAAGCCCTTCTCGATCATCGGGCTGCTGGCGACAGTGGTGCTGCTGTTCGGCTTTCAGGGCGAGGTCATCCTTGACCGTCCGCTGATCATCGTGCTGATCGCGATTCCGCTCCTGATCCAGTCCTATGGAATATTCGTGATCGCCTATTGGGCCGCGAAAGCCTGGCGCGTGCCGCACAAGGTCGCCGCCCCCTGCGCGATGATCGGCACGTCGAATTTCTTTGAACTGGCGGTGGCGGTGGCAATCGGCCTGTTCGGACTGAACTCCATTGCAGCCCTTGTCACAGTGGTTGGCGTGCTGGTCGAGGTGCCGGTCATGCTGAGCCTTGTGTGGTTCGCCAACCGCACCCGCCACTGGTTCCCGCTCGAGGAAACCCCGATCCGCAAACCGCGCGCGAAGGAGCAGAACTGATGTTTCACACTGCATTGATGGCACTGGACCATTCCGCCGCACAGGGACCGCTGATCGACTGTCTGTCCGACCTGCGTGACATCGGGGTCGGTCGCGTGATCCTGACCCATGTGGTGCAGACGGGCTATGGCCAGGGGGCTGGCTTCGGGAACAGGGATATTCTGAAAGACTGGCTTGCATCGCGCGCAGCCCCGCTGCGCGAGGCAGGTCTGGAGGTCGGGATCGACATCCGCGCCTCGGGCGAGATCGCCAGGGAGATCGTGATCGCCGCAGCCGACCACGGCGCCGATCTGATCGTCATTGGCTCGCGCGGGCAGAACATGGTCCTGGGGCTGTTTCTTGGCTCGACCGCCCGAGATGTGATCCGGCTCAGCCCGTTGCCCGTGCGGCTGGAATGGATTGAACCCGCCGGTGCGGAAGCGGACGGCACCTGCGCCCGCACATGTCATGCCGGGTTGCGTCGCCTCTTGCTGGCCACGGATTTCTCGCCTCAGGGGCATGCGGCAGAAGCCATGGCCGCGCAACTCGGCCCTCATGCGGCTGTGGTCGAGTTGCTGCATGTTATCAGCGCCGATGAAGCCGCGCGCTACCCGCGCTGGCCGTCGATGGCGCGCGCCGCGCTGGAGGCGATCGCGCAGGAGATCGGCGTCGCCGGCGGCAAGACCGAAACGCATTTGGCGACCGGTAAACCGTCCGAGCAGATCGCGAAGGCGGCGACAGCCCGGGATGCCGATCTGATTGTTGTCGGCAAGCACGGACAGGGCTGGGTGGAAAGCCGGATCATCGGCTCGACCGCTGCCAATCTTTGCGAAATCGCGCGCCGTCCGGTTCTGGTGGTGCCGCTTCCGGACAGCGGGCGATAGGCTCATGAAAATCCTGTTTCTCTGTGTGGCCAATTCAGCCCGCAGCCAGATGGCCGAGGGGCTGGCGCGTGCGATGCTGCCCGAGAATGTCGAGATGGCCAGCGCGGGCTCGGCCCCCGGTCAGGTGAACCCGCTGGCGGTCGAGGCGCTTGCGGAAATCGGGATCGACATTTCGGGGCACTGGTCGAAACCACTGGATGCCGTTGGCCCGGACTCTGCTGATCTGATCGTGACGCTTTGCGCCGAAGAGGTCTGCCCATATGTGCCGGGCAGCGTTCAACGCCTGCACTGGCCTGTCATCGACCCCGCAGCGGCAGGAGATATCGCGGCATTCCGGGCCGCGCGCGACCAGATCAGGGACAAGATCGCGCATTTGAGGCTTTGAGCTTTCCGAAGGCGTCATCGTGCGGAGCAAGTCTTCAACGCGGCTTTACAGCCCGCTGTCTGAAAGGATAGCGTGATCCGGGGGATGTTACGAAAAGATGCGGTTTCAAAGACGCAAGGTCTTGACTGGGGCGGGCGCGGCGCTGCTGGTGGCACCCGGCATTCTGCGCGCACAGCCGGTGCCGTTCCGGTTCGGCCTGACACCTGTCTTTCTGGACGATGACTGGCAGTTGCTCGATCTGCTGCGCACACATCTGACAAT
The DNA here is from genome assembly GCA_007128135.1 of Paracoccaceae bacterium. Lineage (GTDB taxonomy): Bacteria > Pseudomonadota > Alphaproteobacteria > Rhodobacterales > Rhodobacteraceae > Roseinatronobacter. Next base: position 15,566 of record SKYA01000134.1, read on the forward strand.
CAGGTTGGGCCGTGAGGTCGAATTCCTTCAGCGCCGCACCTACAAGGAAGTCACGGCCCTGCTGTTGATGGGCGAGATTGATGCGGCCTGGCTGTGCGGCTATCCGTTGCTTCAGAACATTGACCGGCTCTCTGCACTGGCACTACCGGTTTGGCGAGGGCAGCCGAATTACAGCGCAAAGATCATCACGGGGACGGGCCGCGCGGCGAAGGGTCTGGGGGATCTGCGCGGTGATATTCATGCCTATTCCGACCCGGACTCGAATTCCGGGCATCTGGTCACGGTCTCGGAACTGCTGAAGCAGAACCATCGTCCCGAAGCGTTCTTTGGCCGCAGTTTCTTCACCTATGGTCACCGCAATGTCGTGCGTGCGGTCGCGCGTGGTCTGGCGCAGTCGGGCAGCGTGGACGGATATGTCCATGACGCCATGCGCCGCGCAGAGCCCGAGCTTGTGGCGCGCACCAGTGTTGTCTGGGAATCGGAACTCTTCGGGTTTCCGCCAATCGTGGTGGCGCGCGAAGCCCTGGACAGCGGGCCTGCGCGCGACTTCTTTGCCGCGCTTGCCACCATGCCCGAAAGCGATGCCGGCGCAGACGCGCTGCAGATGCTGCAGCTTGACGGATTTGCCGCGCCAAATGCGCACAGCTTTGATCAGATCGCCGCGCGGATGCGGATCGTGGCAGAGCGGGGCTGAAAGGGTGCGCGGTTTTCACCTTCCCGTCATGGTCAAGGGGCCGCTTCTGGCCGCGGGGTTGCTGGTGCTGGTCGGGATTCTGGCCTCGCATCTGGTTCTGCGTGCGCTGGTGAACACGCAGGAACGCCATCTGCGTGAAATGGCGCTGCTGGAATTTGCCGGGGTCGAGGCCACCATCGGCCCCTTCGTGGTGCGCGACGATATCTGGGAGATGTTCGACCTGCTCGATCGTGTCACCCAGCGCGAGGGCGCGCTCAGACCCTTGCAGGCGACGCTTATTGACCCGCTCGGGCGCGTTAGCGTCTCGACCGCGCCAGATGTGAACCCGCTTGGCGCGCAGCGCGCCGGCATGGTTTCCGACGCAACACCCGTCACGGCTGCGCAATATGACCTGGGTGATGGCAGGATCGCGCTGTCAAAGGTGATGCAGTATCAGGGTCGGCCGCTGGGACAGGTGATCATCGAATTCGATACCACCGGGTTTGTTGCAGAACGCGCCCGTACAGCCGGTTTCCTGATAGCAGGCAATGCCATCGCGACCCTGATTGCAGCACTTCTGGGGTTCTGGCTGATGCGCCGCGTGCTGCGCCCTGTTGCTCGGCTGACAGATGAAATGGGGCGCAGCGGTGATGCCCTGACGCCCATTCCGGATGCTGCGATTCCGCGCCGGAACCCCGAGATCGCGAAACTCTATGACACCTATAACGGTTTGATCCGCGCGGTCGAGGAACGCAACGCGTCGGCCAGACGCCTGGCTGACCGGGAACGTTTTGTCAGCCTTGGGCGGCTTGCGGGAACGCTGGCGCATGAGGTCAACAACCCGCTTGGCGGATTGCTGAACACCGTGGACACGCTGCGCACCTATCCGGACCGGGCAGATGTGGTCAGAAGCTCTGCCGATCTGCTGGATCGGGGCTTGCGTCATATGCGTGACGTCGTGCGCGCCACACTTGACATTCACCGCGATGCGCCAGAGCGCAGGCCGTTGTCGCTGGCCGATCTGGAAGATATGTACCTGCTGATCCGCCCCGAGGCCGAGCAGCGCGGCCAGAAACTGCATTGGGATATCACGCTGTCCGAAGCCTGTGCCGCCCGGTTGCCGGCAGGGCCGGTGCGCCAGATCGCGTTGAACCTGTTGCTGAATGCCGCCTCGGTCGCGGGATATGGTGGCGAGATTGGGCTACGGCTTGAATGCGACGGGGAGGTCGCTCTTCTGGCGGTGCAGGACAGTGGTCCGGGATTGCCCGGACATCTGCATCCGCGCCTGCTATCCGACACGCCCGTCGAACCGGGCGGCGGGGTCGGGTTGCGGCTTGTGCGTGAACTGGTCCGGGGCGCAGGCGGGCGGATCACGCTGGGGCAGTCGCAGCAGGGTCTGCAGGAAATCCAGGTGCATCTGCCCTGCGCAGGGATCGGGGCGCAGGATGCTTGAGGGCCGCACCATCGCCCTGGTCGAGGATGACGAGATCATGGGAGGCTCGCTGGAACAGCGGCTCAGGCTGGAAGGCGCGCGCGTGGTCTGGTTCAAGGGCTACCAGCGCGCGCTCGGGGGCTTGCGCACGCCGAACCGGCCGTTTGATGCGGTGATCTGCGATATCCGGCTGGGGGACGGGTCGGGCGAAGACCTGTTCCTGAAGCTGGCCGAAACCACGGTGCCGCCGCCATTCCTGTTCATGACCGGACAGGCCAGCGCCGATCAGGCAGTGAGGCTGCTGCGCTCGGGGGCTGCGGATTACCTGACCAAGCCGTTTGACATCGGCCAGTTGCTGGAACGTCTGTCGCTTCTGATTGCACCGGGGTTCGACAGCGAGGGGCCTGGTTTTGGCCCCTCGAAAGCCGCGCGCCAGATTGACGAGATGATCGGGCGGCTGGCGCAGTTGGACGGGCCAGTGCTTATCCTTGGTGAAGGCGGGACCGGCAAGCGCGCGGCGGCAGAGCGGCTTCATGCCCGCTCTGACCACTCGGCGGCACCGTTCATTGCGCTGGACCTGTCGCGGATCGCGGGTGATCAGCATGCCGCGCGGCTGTTTGCCGAAGGTGGCGCCCTGGAGCAGGCGGGGCAGGGGGTGCTGCTGGTAGAACGTCTGGCCGAGGCAAGCGACGCTGTGCAGGCGCAAATGCTGGCCGCGATCTGGAACGCTGGCAGGGACGGCCCGCGTCTTGTCGCGACCGAGGGGGGCGAGGCGCGCGAGAGGCTGCGCCCAGACCTGTTCTTTCATCTCAGCCCGCTGACACTGACCATCTCGCCGCTGCGCGAACGGCCCGAGGATGCGCTGTGGATGCTGAACCGCATGTTTGACGGGATGAACCGCCGCCGCCGCATCCCGCTCAAGGGGATATCGACACAGGCGGAGGCCATGGTCTTGCGCCATGACTGGCTTGGGAATGGTCGCGAAATCCGTGCGCGACTGGCGCAGGCCATGGCTCTGGCGCAGGGCGAGATGATCATGCCTGCGGATCTGTTTCCTGACATGGCGGCACCTTCGGAACCGGCGTTTGTGACCCTGTCCGAGGCGCGCGATCAGGCCGAGCGTGTGCAGATCCAGCGCGCTCTGGATCATTGTGCCGGGAACATGAGGGCGGCGGCCGGGCTGTTGGGGGTGGGGCGCACCACGCTTTGGGAAAAGATGCAGAAGCTGGGCATCGACCGCCCTGACGAGGATGTTCGGAAATCCGAACAAGGCGGGCAATAGCCCGTTCGGGATTCCGAACGCGAAAATAAACGTCATGTAATCAGATATTTGGGTGGCGAATTCTGCCACAACTCCTGCATGCTTTGGTATGCCGCCTGCGGTATTCTGGCGCAACAGAGCCAGGATCTGCCCCGTGACGCATCGCGCCCGGTGCTATTTCAGCCAAAGGGGGGAAACGTGAAGGACAGTGCAGAGATCGATCTGCGGGACAAGGTGTCGCTGGAGGCGACCGCCTGCCTGACGATCCGCCGCCCGGATGCGGCCTGCACTGCCTGCGCGAACACTTGCCCTGCGCACGCCATTGTCATTGATGCGCGCGCGATCGAGCTGGATCACGACCGTTGCACGGGCTGTGCGCGCTGTGTCGCGGCCTGTCCGACCGGAGCGCTTGCGCTGCCTGTCGCGCTTGAGGAGACCGATTCACCCCTGACCCTGGAATGCAGCCGCGTGGCGCCGACCGATCGGCAGCGCGACGCTCAGATCGTCCCCTGTCTGGGCGGTCTGTCTGCAAGCCGGTTGCTGGAGGCCGTGGCAGCACAGGGCCGCACCACACTGGTGGATCGGGGCTGGTGTGCGGAATGTCCTTCGGGTGGCTGTGCGCAGCCCTGGGCGAGATCCGTGCAATCGGTGCAGGCTGATCGGGGCGATCATGCGGCGGTCGTGCAGGTCATATCAGCGCCCACACCCGTAGCCCGCGCGCGTCCCGCGCCGCAACCTCGCCGCTCCGGACAGCAGGGCTTTTCCCGCCGCCAGTTGTTTCAAAGTCTCACCACACCCGTACCGGCCCCCGACCGCAGCCGCGTGACGGCAGATCAACCGTTCAGCGGCAAGGTGGACACGCCCGCGCTGGAACATCGGCGAGACATGTTGCGCGAACTCCATGCTGCAGGCAGCCTGCCTGCCGCCATGTTCCCCGCGCTGGACTGTACAGGCACCCCCGACATGCGCCTTGCCGCCAGCCTGTGCCCGACCCATGCGCTGTGCTTGGCAGAGGGACCTGACGCGGACGCGCTGGTCTTTGACGCGGCGCTGTGCCTTGCCTGTGGCGCTTGCGAAAAGGCCGGCGCGATCCACTTGCGCGCGCAAGGCAGCGGCAACTATGCAGGGCCGGTCACGCTGGTCCGCCAGACCATGGCCGATTGCCCGGAATGCCTGCGCCGCTACGCCCCGCGCGACGGCCAGCAGATCTGCGATGCCTGTCAGAAGGATAATGATCTTGCCGCTTCGGCCTTCGGGCTGATGCGGCGTACCCAGGTGCCCTACGGGGCCTGACCCTCGCGCGCCCCAGAGGGCGTTGCATCACGACCCGAGAAAGGGAGGAGCCAGCAATGGACAAGATCAACTCCGGAATCAGCCGCAGGCGGTTTCTGGCCACAACGGGAACCGGTGCGCTGACGGTTTCGGCGGTGGCAGTCGGCGTGCCCGGCACAGGGGTGGAAAACACCCCTGCACAGGCACAGGCCGCACGGCCCAACACCCGGATCACCAAGAATATCTGTGCCCAGTGCCCTGCGCGCTGCGGTATTGATGTCTATACCACCGATGGCCGCGTCCATGCCATCTACGGAGATACCGGCAACCCGATTGCCAATGGCAAGGGCTGCCCGAAAATGCATCTGGGCACCTATTTCCTCTATGACCCCGACCGCTTCAAGGGGCCGATGAAGCGCACCAACCCCAACAAGGGCCGCAATGAGGACCCCGGTTTCGTGCCGATCAGCTGGGACGAGGCGCTCGATATTGTCGCCGGGCGCCTGAACGACCTGCGCGAGCGCGGCGAAAGCCACCGGTTCGCGCATTTCTATGGCCGCGGCTGGGGGCCGACCGATGCTGGGCTGTATGGCGACTGGGGCAAGCTCTATGGCACGCCGAACTCCGCGATTGGCCACGCCTCCATGTGCGCCGAAGGGTCCAAGCGCGCCAAGGAAGCCACCGATGGCAACAATTCCTACAATTCCTATGACTACGCCAATACCAACTACATCCTGAATTTCGGTGCGAGCTTTCTGGAAGCCTTCCGCCCGTATAACTACCTGATGCAGATGTGGGGAAAGATGCGGTCGAAAAGCCCGCAGACGCGCATCACCTCGATCGATGTGCGCATGAGCCCGACGATGGCGGCGTCGGATCGCGCGGTCTATATCAAGCCCGCGACGGATGGCGCGATGGCGCTGGCCGTTGCGCATGTGATCCTGACCGAAGGGCTGTGGGACCGCGAATTCGTCGGCGATTTCGCCGATGGCCGCAATCATTTCGTCACCGGCCAAGCCATCGAAGCGGCCGTCATTCCACAGCCCGTCACGGACGCTGATACCGGCGAGGTCACCCAGGCCGCGCCCGAGGGCAGCGGTTTCATTGAACTCTGGACCCATGGCATTGCCCGCTGGTGGAATGAGGAACTCAAGGACCGCACGCCGGAATGGGCCGAGGAAATCACTGAAGTGCCGGCCGCGACCATCCGCGCCGTGGCACGCGAGTTCGGCACCACGCGCCCTGCCATGGCGATCATGGAGCGTGGGCCCACCTCGCACACCAATGGCACCTATGCGGGCATGGCGATTCACGCGCTCAATGCGCTGGTGGGCAGCCTCTATGCCGAAAAGGGCGGGCTGTTCTATCAGATGGGCGTCCCCTATGGCGGCTTGCCGGTGAATGCCGATGACTACATGGACGACTGGGCGCGCAACGGCGAGTGGAAGAATTACCCCCGCATCGACAAGGCGCGCACCGAAGAATGGCCGATGGCCGCGCACATGATGCAGGAGGCCGGGCCGAACCACCTGAAGGGCGATCCCTACAAGATGGACACGGCCATGTTCTACTACACCAACCCGATCTGGACGGCGCCGAACCCGCAGGTGTGGGAAGATGCACTGAAAGACGTGTTCATCATCGAGACATCACCTTTCCCCAGCGAAACCGCTATGTATGCCGATATCATCATGCCCGAGCACACCTATCTGGAGCGCTGGCAGGACAGCCCGACCTACCCGTTCGAGGGATGGCCGATGACCGCGCTGCGAGTGCCTGCAGTAGAGCCGATCTATGACACCAGGCATTTCGGTGACATGCTGATCGAGATCGGCAAGCGCATCAACGGGCCGATGGGCGACTATTACCGCGAGATCGACAATGTCGAGAACATCCTGCGCCACCGTGCCAGGGGCTTCGAGGCCAATCCCGGCGATAACGGCGTCAACAGCTTTGAATCCTGGGCCGAGAAGGGCGTGTGGTACAAGAAACCCTATCACTGGCACCACCGGCGCGGCAAATTCTACGAATGGGATGGCGAGGGCTATAACACCGAGATGACGCCGGAGGATGTGAAGGCAAAACTGCTGAAAACCCCCTCGGGCAAGTTCGAGTTCGTATCGGGCTTTCTGGAAAACCACGCCGATTACATCGAGCGCGAACTGGGCATTCCGGCGGATCGTGTCGGGCTGATCCAGTGGTTGCCGACAGTGCATACCGGTGGCGGAGGGGACCTGTATTTCGTCAGCCCCAAGACGCCGCTTCATGCCGAAGGGCGCAGCGGCAACATTCCCCACGGGATTGCCATTCACCAGCCCATCGTTGGCGGCAAGAACACGGTCTATCTGGAAATCCACCCCGACACGGGCCGCGCGCGCGGCATTCGTGACGGCGACCGGGTGCGCATCAGTTCTGATGTGGGCTCGATCGAGGCCTATTGCCGCTTCATGCCGGGCCATCGCCGCGACACCATCGTTCTGCCGATGGAGCATGGCCACTGGGCGCATGGCCGCTGGGCCAGAGGCCGGCTGCCGGGCCATTCCGGCGATGTCACCGCAAATGTATCCGATCCGATTTCAGGACTGGCCAGCTACTACACTGGCAAGGTCAAACTGGAACGGGTCTGATCCCCAGCATCGAGAAGGATATACGACATGACGAAATGGGGAATGGTCATTGACCTCGACAAATGCACCGGCTGTCAGGCTTGCACGACCGCCTGTGCGATGGAAAACAACACGTTGCCGGGCGAGAACTGGCAGGATGTGCTCTATTACAGCGAAGGCAGCTATCCGACCGCCAAGCTGACATGGCTGCCGCGCCCGTGCATGCAATGCGAAAACCCTTCCTGCGTGGCGGTCTGCCCGACACGGGCGACCTACAAGGACATGGATGCGGGCGGGATCGTGTTCGTGGACTGGAACAAGTGCATCGGCTGCAAATACTGCATGATCGCCTGCCCGTACGGTGTGCGATTCTATGCCGATGAAAAGCCGGTGGTAGAGCCCGATGTACGCGATGTGTTCCCGGGAGAAGGGCAGTTGCACGCGCCGCCCTATCAGGGGCCGGACAGCGATTCCGTGCGCGGGATCGGCATCCAGCCCAAGGGTGTCGTGTCGAAATGCACCTTCTGTTACCACAAGGTGTCCAAGGCGCCCGCAGGGGTGGCCGATCTGGACGAGGACAATCCCGAAACCAAGGAGTTCACGCCTGCCTGTGTGCGCACCTGCCCAC
>SKYA01000202.1 GCA_007128135.1 Paracoccaceae bacterium
CGAGCACCATGTCCGGGGCGGAAGGTTCGGCGCGGTCAAGGTGGAACTGGACATTAGCCTCGGCCAGCCATGGGCCGAGGATATTGCGGCGCAGGTGCTGGGCGATCTGATCCCGATAGAGATCGTCACCGCGCCGCTGTCGCAGGCTGACCTGCCGCAGGTCGATGCGCTTGTGCACGCGCTGGTCGACGCGGGCGCAATGGGAACACGGGCGAAGCTTGCCTATGGCTTTGGTGTGCATCTCAACCCCGAATTGCCACAGGACAAGGGCGCGCTGGTCGCGGTGGCGCGCGCCTACGCCTTGTGCGAGGACTGGCTGCGCGCAGCCGAACCGCTCGACCCGGCGCGACGTGTGCTGCCCTTTGTGGACCCTTGGCCGCGCGCTCTGGTCGCAAAACTGGCCCGCGCCGAAGGCTGGGGTGTCGCTGATCTTGCCCGAGCCTATGCCGCGCACGCGCCTTCGCGCCATTTCGGGCTCGATCTGCTTCCTGCGCTGGAGCATCTGTGCCCGGCTGCGCTGGAGGGAATCCCCGCAGGGCAACTAAAGGGCGGCCGGCCGACCTTCCATTACCGCCTGCCCGAGACGCGGCTGGGAGAGGAAAACTGGTCCGTCGCCTATGAATGGAACCGCTGGTGCGTGATCGAACATGTGGCCGCCGACCCCGCCCTGCTTTCGGCACTGGCCAAGGCGTTTGCGACCGAGGACGGCCCGCTCGCGCGGTTGCGCGGAACCTGGTCCGCGCATGTCTCGGACATGTTGCGCGCGGCCGAATTGTTCGCCCGGCTGGGGCTTTCCTCTGGCCCGCCAGCCTGATCCGGGGTAACACCGGCGCAGGGACAGGGCCATCAACGAGGGCAGGGTGGACACGAGTTTTGCCTCGGTATTCTACGAGATTGCGCTTCTGGTCTTGCTGGCCGCGGGCGTGGGGTTCATTGGCCTCTTGCTACGCCAGCCGCTGGTCGTGGCCTTCATCGCCGTGGGCGTGCTGGCCGGGCCGGATGCACTCGGGCTGGTCTCGTCCGTAGATTTCATCGAGACGCTGAGCCAGATATCCATTGCCGTCCTGCTGTTTCTTGTCGGCCTCAAGCTCGATGTCGGCCTTGTTCGAAACCTGGGCAAGGTCGCGGTCGCCACAGGTCTGGGGCAGGTCACCTTCACGGCATTCTTCGGTTTCCTGATCTGCCTTGCGATGGGGATCGACCCTGTCACCTCGCTCTACATCTCGATCGCGCTGACCTTTTCCTCGACCATCATCATCGTCAAGCTGTTGTCCGACAAGCAGGAAATCGGTGCGCTTCATGGCAAGATCGCGCTGGGGTTCCTGATCGTGCAGGATATCTTCGTGGTGCTCGCCATGGTCACGCTCTCGGCCATAGGTGTCGGCCTGGGCGAAGATACAGGCGGGGTCTGGGAGGTTGCGCAGGTCTTCCTGGGCGGCGCGGCGATGGTCGGCGCAGTGGTCCTGTTCATCCGCTATGTGGCCGACCCGCTGCTGGGGCGCATCGCGCGTTCGCCCGAACTGATGGTGATCTTCGCAGTCGGCTGGGCGGCGAGCCTTGCCGCGCTGGGCGATGCGCTGGGCTTCGGCAAGGAACTGGGAGGGCTGCTTGCCGGCGTCTCGCTCGCCTCGACCGAGTATCGCGAGGCCATCAGTTCTCGACTTGCGTCCTTGCGGGATTTCCTGCTGCTGTTCTTCTTCATCAATCTGGGCGCCGCGCTGCAACTCTCGACGCTGGGCGACCAGATCGGGCCTGCGATCGTGCTCTCGCTGTTCGTACTGATCGGCAACCCGCTGATCGTGCTCGGGATCATGGGATACATGGGCTACCGCAAGCGCACGGGCTTTCTGGCTGGGCTGACGGTCGCGCAGATCTCGGAATTCTCGCTGATCTTCATGGCCATGGGTATCACCATCGGCCATGTGGGCAACGAAGCGATGGGGCTGGTGACCCTTGTCGGGCTGGTGACGATCGCGCTCTCGGTCTACATGATTACCTGGTCGCACAAGCTCTATGAGATATGCGAGCCGTATCTGGGCTTTTTCGAGCGCAGGCGCGCGCATCGCGAACTGGATGACACCGAGGGGGTCACTCCAGGGCAGGGCTATGATTTCATCATCTTCGGTCTGGGGCGGTATGGCTGCCGCATCGGCTCGCGTCTGCACGAGCAGGGCTACAAGCTGCTTGGCATCGATTTCGACCCCGAGGCTCTGGAGAACTGGCGACGCATGGGGCTGGATGCGGCATTCGGCGATGCGACCGATCCGGAATTCGTGGCCCATCTTCACCTGGCGGATGTCCGCGCCATCGTTTCGGCCGTTCCGCGCGACCGTGGCGCCCTGACCGAAGCCGACCCGCAGCTTGCGCTGCTGCACGGGCTGAGCTCGGCCAATTACAAGGGCAAGGTGTTCCTGTCGGTCCAGAAGGCGGCCGAGGTCGATGATCTGCTGAAGAAGGGCGCGAGTGTCGTGCTCAAACCCTTTGATGACGCGGCAGATTATGCCGTGCGGCAACTGGTCGGCGACGAAACGAAAAACTCCTGAGCGCGGCTGTGGCGAAAGGTATTGGCGCATGCGCGAAGCGTGCGCTGCAAGCGCAAGGATTGGTCCGTCATGCAGGAAGTGGCATCATGGCGTATCCCGGGTGTCCGCTTGGCCCTGCTCAGCCCCTTGCGGGCACCTTTTGCAGCAGCGGCATCAGGGCCGCCATGTCCGGACCATGTGACTGCCCGGTGAGCGCCTTGCGAAGCGGCATGAACAGCGCCTTGCCCTTGCGCCCGGTCGCAGCCTTGACGGCATCGGTCCAGTCCTTCCAGGCGGTCGTCCCATAAGGTGGCGGTGGCAGCAGACGCAGTGCCTCGGCTACGAATTCGGCATCCTCCGGGTCGATCACAGGGGTCGCGCCATCGCGGCAAAGCGCCCACCAGTCAGCCAGATCCGGCATCCGCGTGATGTTCTCGCGCGCCACCTCCCAGAATTGCGGCGCAAGCTCGTCCGGCACGCCCAGCGCGGCAATTTCATCTGCAACTGCTTCATGGGAACGGGCCTGAAGATCGGCGCGGGTCAGCGGCCAGAGGTCTTCGGCATCGAATTTGGTGGGCGCGGCGCCGAACTGCGACAGGTCGAAACCCTCGGCGATCTCGTCCAGCGTCAGGCGCAATTCCACTGGCTGGCTGGAGCCAAGCCGCGCCATGAGCGACAGCAGCGACGCAGGCGTCACGCCCTGCGCGCGCAGGTCACGTAGCGAGAGCACACCGAGCCGCTTGGACAGCGCCTCGCCCCTGGACCCGGTGAGCAGCGAGTGATGCGCAAAGGCAGGCGGCGTGCCCCCCAGCGCCTCGATGATCTGGATCTGCGTGGCCGTGTTGGTCACATGGTCCGAGCCGCGCACGACATGGCTGATGCCCATGTCAACATCATCCACCACCGAGGCCAGGGTATACAGCACCTGCCCGTCAGCGCGGATCAGCACCGGGTCCGACACGCTCGCGGCATCGATGGACAGCGGTCCAAGAATACCGTCCTCCCACTCGATCCGCGTCTGATCCAGCAGAAAGCGCCAGTATCCCTCACGCTCGGCACGCAGCCTCAGCCGCGTCGCGTCATCGAGCGCCAGCGCCGCGCGGTCATAGACTGGCGGGCGACCCATGTTGAGCTGCTTCTTGCGCTTGAGGTCCAGTTCGGTCGGGGTCTCGAAACACTCATAGAAACGCCCGTCTGCACGCAGCCTGTCGGCGGCCTCGGCATAGCGGTCAAGCCGCTTCGACTGCTGCTCGATCCTGTCCCAGCCCAGTCCCAGCCAGTCGAGATCTTCCTGGATGGCGTCGATATATTCCTGCTTCGAGCGTTCGGAATCCGTATCATCGAGCCGCAGCACGAATGTACCGCCAGACTTGCGCGCGATCAGGTAGTTGAACAGCGCCGTGCGCAGATTGCCGATATGCAGAAACCCTGTCGGCGAAGGGGCAAAGCGGGTGACGATCTTGGACATGGCGCGGACCTCGTGCTTGGGCCTTCTCTCTTTCACATGGTCCGGGCCTGTGCAAGCCTGCCACGAGGCATCACAAGTTTGCGCGAAAACCTGCCGCCCGGGATTTTGGCAAAGACAGGCGCTGGCGCTGGCGCTAGACTCACGCTCAGGCATGTTCGGAGGAAAAGATGCGTCTGATCAAGGCCCTTGTCGCAATGATCCTCGGTCTGGCCGTTCTGATCGTGGCCGTGCTCGTGCTGATGCCCGCCGAACGGATCGCCAATATCGCCGCCCGGCAGTTCGAGGTCGTGACCGGCCGCAGCCTGAGCTTCGGCGGCGCCGTGCGGCCCAGCTTCTACCCCGTCATAGGCGCGCGCGCGCAGGATGTGCGCATCGGCAACCCCGACTGGGCCGGACCCGACCCCATGCTGACCGCCGGGGAAATGGATATCGGGCTGGACCTTGGTGCGCTTGTCCGGGGCGACATCCGCATCGAACGAATCGTGCTTCAGGCGCCGCATCTGCATTTGCGCCGCGACGCAGAGGGGCGCGGCAACTGGGAGATGAACCTTGCCTCCGCGCCGGGTACCGGCGCAAGCCCTGCACCGCGCGCGCGCCAGATATCGCTGGCCGAGGCGCGGATCCGCACCGGCAGCCTGCGCTACGAGGATGTGCAATCAGGCACGGACCTGCGGATCGAAGGGCTGGATGCCGTGCTGCGGCTGCCTGTTCTGGAGGGGCCCGCCGACCTTTCGGTGGAAGGCAGGCTGAACGGACAGGCCCTTGACCTGACGGCCAGCACCGACAATGCCGCGCGATTCCTCGACGGTGGCGTGACCCGCCTTGCGCTTGACATGAACGCGGCCGGGGCCGAGATCGCCTTTACCGGGCGCGCGGGGCTGGACGGCCTTGTTGCAGAGGGCCAGATGCAGGCCACCATTCCCCGGCCGCGCGCGCTGATGCAGATGCTGGGCCGGTCCGGGGGCGATGTGCCGCCGGCCTATCTGCCACTGGGGCTGAGCGGGCAGGTGACCCGCACGCAGGACGGGCGCTTCTTTGCCCGTGAGGCGCAGTTTCGCGCCGGTGGGGTGCGGCTGTCAGGTGCGGCCGATCTGGATCCGAACGGGCCACGTCCGCGCCTGACCGGACAGTTCACGGGCGATGTTCCGGATCTGCGCAGTCCTGCTTCTGGCGGGGCTGCGCAATCGTCGGCGGGCTGGTCCCGCATACCCATCGACGCAAGTGCGCTGGCGCTGCTGGATGCGGACCTGTCGCTGCGCCTTGCAGGACTGCGCACGGATGTGATCACGCTGGGGCGAAGCGATCTGGGCATCACCATTGACCGTGCACGTGCGGTCTTCGACCTTCGCGAGGTGTTGATCTTTGGCGGGGTGATGACTGGTGAGTTCGTGATGAACAACCGGTCGGGCCTGTCGGTCGGTGGCAGTCTGCGCGCCCGCAATATCGACCTCTTGCCGCTGCTGAGCGAACTGGCTGCCTATCGCCGCCTGCAGGGGGCAGCGAGTGCCGAACTGCAATTCCTGGGCGTGGGAAACACACTCCATGACATCATGAACAGCCTGCGCGGTGAAGGCTCCCTGCGATTCTCAGAAGGGGAGATCATCGGTTTCGATCTGGCAGGCATGTTGCGCAACTTGGACATGTCCTACATGGGTGACCAGAATCGGACCGTATATGATGCGATTACTGGCACATTTACGATATCGGACGGTATACTGCGCAATGACGACCTGCGTCTTGAGGCCAGCCGCTTTTCGGTTACGGGGCGCGGCAGCGTGGGGCTCGGGCAACGCAACCTCGACTACCGCATCGTGCCCGCCGCACTGCCTGATGGCGCGAGAGAGGCGCTGCGCGTGCCGCTGATGATTACCGGACCATGGGACGCGCCGCGCTTCCGCCTTGACCTGGAGGCACTGGCGCAGGAGCGTCTGCGCGCGGAACAGGAGCGGCTGGAGGAGATCGCGCGCGAGGAGGCCCGGAGGCTGGAGGAACGTGCGCGGGCACAGCTTGAAGAGCGGCTGCAACGTGAACTGGGGGTCGAAGCCGAGGAGGGCGAGCAGCTTCAGGACACGCTTCGGCGCGGTCTGGAGCAGGAAATCGGCAACCGGCTGCGCGGGTTGCTCGGCGGCAACTGAGTGCACCTTCAGGCTTTCCTCACCTGGTGCGGCAGGGCTGCGGGATGCCCCGTCTTCCGGGGGTCCGCATGTCCGTTATCCTGATCGAACCAGCGTCCTCAACGCCGCAAGCAACATGTCCAGCGCATGCGCCACTGCCGCCGCGCGCACCTGGCTACGTCCGAGCGCGCCGAACTCCACCGTCTCGGTCACGCTGCCGTCGGGGCCCGACAGCCCGAAACAGACGCGCCCCTCGGGCTTGTACTCCGACCCGCCCGGGCCCGCGATCCCCGTCACGGCCACGGCCATTCCTGCCTGTGCGCGTTCCCGTGCGCCCTCGGCCATTTCGCGGGCCACCTGTTGCGAGACCGCACCGAACTGCGCCAGCGTCTCGGGCCGGACGCCGAGCAGGCTCTGCTTGGCTGCGTTCGAATACGTGATGAAGCCGCAATCGACCACGTCGGAAGAGCCTGGAATGTCGGTAAGCGCAGCCGTAATCATGCCGCCGGTGCAGCTTTCCGCGATCGCGATCCGGAGTCCGGCCCTTCGCGCCGCGTCCAGGACCGCCTGCGCCGTCACAGACCCATCAACCCATGCAGGACCAGAGCCGCGACGGCGACCACCATCGCGGCAAGGGCACCTGCGAGGATGTCGTCAAGCATCACGCCAAGGGGTGTATGCATCCGGTCTGCCAGCCCGATCGGGCCGGGTTTCCAGATGTCGAAGGCGCGGAAGGCGAAAAACGCAACGATCCAGCCGGGCCAGAGGGCCGTGATCGGCACGTCCTGCATGATGGCGCCGAGCGAGACAGGCCAGAGCGCGACCCACATGCCCGCCACCTCGTCAATCACGATCTCCGAAGGGTCGGGGTCATCCGAGCCCGCGGTTTCGATCCGGGTGGCCCACCAGCCGATCATGAATACGACCACGGTCGATGCTGCAAGCAGCCAGAATCCCCCGGCGACATGCAGCAGCCATGCAACCGGCAATGCGGCGAGGCTTCCCCAGGTCCCGGGCGCGGGACGAATCAGTCCCGTGCCGAAAAACGTCGCGATCAGTCGGGTTGGCCGCATCTTCGAGGACCTCCTGATCCAGTTCTTGGAGCGTGTCGTCTCCCAGCTAACTGCCGCAAGTTCGGAATTCCAGTTTAAATTGTCGATTGCGCGCGTGGCGAGGTGCCTTGTGCATGGGGCCGTCGTCAGTTTCCGGCAGCAAGCTGCCTGCCCGCGTGCAGGTTCTGCCCGTGCCCGTGCCCGTCCGGGCGACATGATTCGAAATCGGTCGCGCCGCAAGGATCGCTGCGCGCAATCCCTGCTCCGGCCGACAACCTGCAGTTCAGGGCGGTCAGATCATTGTACCGACCGGGCAACCCTTCTCGACATTTCAACCCTGTCCGGATCCGGGCCTCATGCCGCGAGGCCGGCGATGTCCCGCGTGCTGGCCCCGGCTGTCCGGCAGGGCCGCGGGAGGCCTGTCACGGGGCGGCGGTGTCAGCGCAGGAC
>SKYA01000041.1 GCA_007128135.1 Paracoccaceae bacterium
GAGGTTTCCGACGGTGCCATCCTTGCCTGTCCGGCCAGTTGCCCCAGCAGATCCGGACCCAGAACCTGCTCGACCTGTTGTGGCGCCACTGGCTGGTTTGGCCCCTGTGCAAGCCAGCTGCCGATCACATCACCAAGGCCTGCCTTGTGGAAATTCGCCACCAGACCGGGCAGGCCCCCGATGGGGCTGTCGCTGGCCATCAGCCCCATGACGCCCTGCATCAGCCTGGGGTTCTGCATGACCAGCCCGGCAAGGCCCGCTTTCTGGCTGGCGCTGTTGAGGACGGCGTTTGTGAGGGATTTCAGAAGACTCATGATCGGCACTCCGGTTACATCAATGGGTTCGCTTGGCACCAAGGTCGCAGGGTGTCACGCTCTGGCATAGTAAAGCCCGACGACATGTTCGGCCTCTGCGAAAAACAGCCAGCGCTGGGCCAGCAGTCCCGCCAGGTGCAACCCGCATGCGAGGATGATCGTGGCATGGCTGGCGGGCAGGAGCAGAACTGCCGCCGGCACGAGCGCGCCGAGGCCAAGCGCAAGCAGGCGCAGCTTGCGCGCATGTTTGCGGCCCACGACATGTACCATTTCGCGAAGCAGGTAGTTGCGGCCCGAATGCGGTGGTTCGAGCAGGCGCACGCGACCCGGCCCGCCCAGCCCGGTGGCGCTGCCCGTGGTGCTGCCGGAGGCGGCGAATTGTCTGTCGCCGAAGACCCAATGCGCCACCATGGCAAGTGCGAGCGCAAGCAGGAGCGCAAGGGCAAGACCGGTCTGCGCGGCCAGCAGCGCGCCCCCGGCCAGCGCGGCGAGCAGGAAGACCGGCGGGGTGGACCAGTGGTGCCAGCGCGGCACGGCACGGATCTGGGCGTAGATCATGGCAGTGGCAAGGATCGTCGCCAGCGCCAGTGCCGCGCCCAGCCAGCCGAAGAAGGGCAGGGGCGTGGCGGCGAAGGTGGAGCTTGCAGCATGGGGGGCCATGATGGCCAGTGTCGCGGCGGCCAGCACGGCCTCGCGCGAGAGCCAACTCGAGCGCCATTGCGTGAAGGCCAGAAGCGCGCGTTCGGGGTGGCCGAGATGGAAGGCTGCCGCGATCAGGCCCGCACCCGTGAGTGCGTAGCCCAGCCCGAAAAGCACGAAGGCAGCAATCCCGGTGGGCGCGCGCAATCCGATGCCGAGCCAGACCAGCAGGCCGAAACCCGTGCCCGACAGCACCGTGAAGAGGATAAGGGAAGGGGCAGGATGCATGGATCAGATCCGTTCCAGCGCGCGGTCGAGCCAGCCGAGAAAGCCGGTTGCCGTTTCGGTTGCAGGCGTGCACAGGCTGGCGAGATCCGGGGTTGCCAGCGTGTCGCGTCCGCGCGGGGGCAGGTATTTGTTCACGGGCTGCGTGCCCTGTTCGGGCATCAGGTCGAAGCCGCCGCGCGCGGTGACGAGTTGCGAGACCGTGCTTTCGGGGTCGCCAAGGTCTCCGAAATGGCGCGCGCCTGCGGGGCAGGTGCGCACGCAGGCAGGCTCGCGATCTTCCTCGGGCAGGGTCTGGTTATAGATGCGGTCCACGCAGAGGGTGCATTTCTTCATCACCTTTTCCGCGCCATCCATCTCGCGTGCGCCGTAAGGACAGGCCCAGGCACACAGTCCGCAGCCGATGCAGGCGCTCTCGTTGACCAGCACGATACCGTCTTCGGACCGCTTGTAGCTGGCGCCTGTGGGGCAGACCGTGACGCAGGGGGCATTGTCGCAATGCAGGCAGGATTTGGGGAAATGCACGATCATGGGCGGGGCGTCGTCGCGCGTGACCTCGAAGCTGTGGACGCGGTTGAGGAAGCTGCCTTCGGGGGCCTCGCCCCAGGCATCCATGTCCGAAAGCGGCACGCCGTAGTTTTCGGTGTTCCAGCCCTTGCAGGAGATCACGCAGGCATGGCAGCCCACGCAGGTGTCGAGGTCGATCACGAGGCCAAGCTTGCGGTCGGTCCGGGCGGGGAGTGTGGTCATCGGGTGCTTCCCCTCGGTCCTGTCCGGTGCAGCACGGTTGACTGAGTATTTTCGGCAAGATGAAGCTGCATGTCAGGGCTTTGTCTGATGGGCGAGGTCGCGCGCCGGGGAGGGGACTGGCGAGCGCTGGGCGCTGTGGTCGGGGTAGCTGACGCTCTGGCCTGCAGGGGCTTTCCCGATCTTCACGCGCAGGTCATACCAGGCGGCCTGTCCTGTGACCGGGTCGGAATTTGCCCAGCGCAGCCCGTCGCCCCTGGGCGGCATCAATTCGTGGATGAGGTGGTTTAGGAGCGCGCTTTGCGTGGCTTCGGGGGCGTGCGGGTCGAGCGCCCAGGCACCGCGGCGCTTGGCAATGGCGTTCCATGTCCAGACTGTGTGCGGGTTGAGCGCGTCCATGCGCACCACCGGTAGGGTGATTCGGCCGTGGGGCGAGGTCAGGATCGCCCAGTCGCCGGGCGCGAACTGCTGCTGCTTCCAGATCTCGCCCGAGACATAGAGCGGGGTGTGGCCGTGGATCTGGCGCAGCCACGCGTTCTGGCTGCCCCAGGAGTGGTAATGCGCCATCGGGCGCTGGGTCAGCGCGTGCAGGGGGTATTCGGCCGGGTCTGTCTCGGCATCGGTGAAGTTGGGATACCAGATCGGCAGCGGGTCCATACTCTGCAGCAGCCGGGCGCGCAGGTGGTCGGGGGGCTGGCGGTGGCCGTGGCCCTCGGCGGCCAACTGGAACTTGCGCAGGGGTTCGGAATAGAGGTTGAACAGATAGGGCTGCGGGCTGTCATAGAGGCCGCGCGCAACGGCCCAGTCCTGATAGGCCGCGTTCCAGGGTTTGAAGAATTGCGCCTCGGTGGGGATATGGCAGGTCCAGAAGCCGCCGTTTTCGATATAGCGGTCGATCTGGTCCGGATTGGGCGCGCCGCGGCCTGCGTCCGTGCCATCCGCGCCGCGAAAGCCTGCCAGCGGGCCGATGCCGGGGCGGCGTTCGTGACTGGTGATGTAATCGGCGTAGTCGCGGAATTTCGGCGTGCCGTCGTCCCTGATCATGCCGGGCAGCCCCAGCCGCGCGCCCAGGTCGAGCAGCACTGACTGGAAGGGGCGCACATCGCGGTCGGGCTGCACCACGGGCCAGCGGATGGAATCGGCCAGCGCCTCGGGCTCACAGATGGGGCGGTCGAGAAGCGAGATGCAGTCATGCCGTTCCAGATAGGTCGTGTCGGGCAGGACAAGATCGGCAAAGGCCACCATTTCCGAGCTGTAGGCGTCGGAATAGATGATGTGCGGGATGCGGTAGCTGCCATCGGGGTTCTGGTCGGTCAGCATCTCCATGACCCGGGATGTGTTCATCGACGAGTTCCACGCCATGTTCGCCATGTAGAGAAACAGCGTGTCGATCTTGTAGGGATCGCCCGCATGGGCGTTGGAGATGACCATATGCATCAGCCCATGGGCGGAGAGGGGGGCCTCCCATGAAAAGGCCTTGTCGATGCGTTTGGGGGTGTTGTCCTCTTGGATCAGCAGGTGTTCAGGCCCCAGCGGATAGCCCAGATGCGGGCCATCGAGCGGCTGGCCGGGGCTGTGGCCTGCATGGGGGCGGGGGTGGGCCTCGGGCGGTTTTGGATAGGGCGGCTTGAAGCGGAAGCCGCCGGGGGTCTCCACGCTGCCGATGAGGATTTGCAGCAGGTGGAGGGCACGGCAGGTCTGGAAACCGTTGGAATGGGCGGAGATGCCGCGCATGGCGTGCATGGCCACGGGGCGGCCTGTCATGGTTTCATGCCGTACGCCGCGGAAATCGGTCCAGGGCTGGTCGAGGGTGATTTCCTCCTCGAAGGCGACTCGGGCGATCTCGGCGGCGATGGCGCGGATGCGGGCCGCCGGGATACCGCAGCGGGGGGCCGTGGCCTCGGGGGCGTAGTCGGGCGCAAGGTAGCGGTCAGACAGATGACGGAACACGGGCAGATGGGTGACACCGTCGATCTCGACACCATGGGCCAGATCGGGCGCGATGCCGGGGGTATCCCAGGCCACGGCCTGCCCGGTATGGCGGTCGCGCACGAGGGGCTTTGCGTCCGTGTCGCGCAGGAACAGGCCCTTTTCCGGGCCATCGGCGGCATTCACCAGATAGGGCGCGTTTGTGTAGCGGATCAGATAACCAAGGTCGATCTTGCCCGCGCGCAAGAGTTCATGCACCAGCGACAGGATGAACAGCCCATCTGTGCCCGGCGTGATGCCGACCCAGTCATCGGCGATGGCGTTATAGCCCGAGCGGATGGGGTTGATGCCGATGACGCGGGCCCCGCGCGCTTTCAGCTTGCCCAGACCCATCTTGATGGGGTTTGAGTCGTGATCCTCGGCCACGCCGAACAGCAGGAACAGCTTCGTGCGGTTCCAGTCTGGCTGGCCGAACTCCCAGAACGACCCACCTATCGTATAGATGCCCGCTGCCGCCATGTTGACGCTGCAAAATCCGCCATGAGCGGCCCAGTTGGGGGTGCCAAAGGCCTGTGCCCACCAGCCGGTGAAGCTTTGCGACTGGTCGCGGCCGGTGAAGAAGGCCAGCTTCTCGGGCGCGGTCTCGCGCAGGGGGCGCATCCAGTCGGTGGCGGTCTGGAGGGCTTCCTCCCATGTGATTTCCTGAAATTCGCCCGAGCCGCGCGGACCGACCCGCTTGAGCGGCGCGCGCAGGCGGGCAGGTGAGAGGTGCTGCATGATGCCTGCCGAGCCCTTGGCGCAGAGCACGCCGCGATTTACCGGATGGTCGCGATTGCCCTCGATATAGGCGACCTTGCCCCCTTTCATGTGGACATTTATCCCGCAGCGGCAGGCGCACATGTAGCAGGTTGTCTTGCGGACCTCGTCGCTGACCTGCGGCGACAGGTCAAGCGCGGGCTGGCGGCTCTGCATCCCCATGCTCCTCCTCATGTCTGTTCCGGTGCGAGGGGCGGCAGCGGAACCCTGTTCCCGACATGAGTGCAGAATTGGAACAGCCTTGTCCAGATGCAAGAGTTGCAGCACGGGCGCAGTCAGCCGCGCCGCATGTGGCGCAGGAACGCCCGGACAGCGATCAGCAGCAGCCCGGCCGGCGCCCCCCGGCGGCAGTCTGACAAGCCCGCGCTACCCCGTGTTGCCCATGGCGTGAAGCATGCAGGGCTGCACATGGCAGTCGTGCACTCCGCAGCCGCCCTGGCACAACCGCGCCCTGGCAACGGCGCGGGCGGGTTCATGCGATTCGTCGGAAGGCCGAAACGCCGGTGGAATTGTCGAAGAAGGGCACGGAGGGAGCCATCTCCTCGCCCCGGACAAAGGCTTCGGCCTCGGCCAGCACCACTTCGGTGATGAAGGGCAGGTTCAGCCGGCGGGCTTCTGCCATGGGCACCCAGTGCAGATGGCTGAGTTCCTCGCATGCGGCGGAGAAATCATCGAGATCGCCCGCCACATGTCCGGCCTCGGCCAGAAAGAAGCGTGCATCGAACCGGCGCGGGCGGCCCGGTGGCGTGATCGCGCGGAAGATGTAGCGCAGCGCGCCTGCATCCGGGCGCAGCCCGCGCGCAGCGAAGCCCTGCCAGTCGGGCGGCGCATCGGGCCAGTCACCGGGCACGCCCAGCGCAAGGCCGGTTTCTTCCCACAATTCGCGGACGGCAGCGGCGACCAGGGCATGGGGTGCAGCATGGCCCTGCGCCAGACGCGACGTGCAGTCGGGGTTGAGCGGCGTGGCCAGCGCAATCGCGGCATCGCCGGCATCAAGCGCGCCGCCGGGAAAGACAAACTTCTCGGGCATGAAGGCTGCGCTTGCGCCGCGCTGGCCCATCAGCACCTGCGGCCCCCCGGGCGTGGGGCGCACCAGCAGGATGGAGGCTGCGTCACGGATGGCGGTCTTGTCAGTGCTGTCGCCCATTCTCGTCCTCGAAACCATGCATGCGGCGTGACCACTGGATGGAGACGATCATGCCCTTGAAGCGCGGAAGAAGAAAGAGCGAAAGCCCCGTCAGCAGAGAGGCGAAGACGGCAAAGAGCAGGACAGGGTTCGGGTCCCACCGGAACATTACCGAAACCATCAGCGGCAGGAGGGTTTTGAGCGTGACGAACATTGTCAGCCAGGCCGGGCCGTCATCGGCGCGCTGATGGCTGAGATCCTCGCTGCAGGACGGGCAGGTGTCATGCACCTTCAGATAGCCATCGAACATCCGCGCCTGACCGCAGGCGGGGCACTGGCAGCGCAGGCCCCGCAGCATGGCGGGTATCAGCGGACGGTCGTCTTCGGTCAGAGGCGGGTCAAGACCATGCATGGGGACCTCCATAAAGATGCGCATGGCATAGAGCCTTGCGCGCCGGAAAGACAGCCGGGGCGGGCGATTTGCGGCAGCATGTCGCAAGAATCTGCCTGCGCGCGCGACGGAAACAACTGGGGGTCGCGTTTATCCGGGCATATCACACTGACAGGAGACACCGACATGACACGCAAACTTCCCCTGATGCTGGGCGCGCTGGCGCTGAGCCTTGCCCCGATGATGGCGCAGGCGCAGGGCATGGGCATGCTGCCCCCGTTCGAGATGCTGGACCGCAACCAGAGCGGCAGCGTGACGCTGGAAGACTTCCAGGCGGCGCTGGAAGGCGGCATGGGCGCACGGCACGAACATGTGATCGCTCGGCTGATGGAGCAGGCCGACGCGGATGGCAGGCTGGACGAGGCGGCGCTGCGCGCAGGCTTCGCCGCCCTGCAAGAGGAATGGCGCACCCGGCGCGAGACGGGCGGGCAGGACGGGCGGGCAGAGATGCTCGATCGGATGTTCGCGCGGATCGATGCCAATGATGATGGCGAAATCAGCGCAGAGGAATACGCAGCCTTCGGTGAGCGCATGTCCGACCGGATGGAGCGGCGTGGCCAGCACGGGCGCGGGCACCATGGCGGTCGCTGGTAATCCGTCGTAAAGGGGCGCAGGTGAGCGACGGCAGGTCAACGCAGGAGCGCCATGGGCCGCGAGACGACAGCACCGGCCGATCAGGCGCAGCTTCTCGCCCGCTTTGCGGGCGGGGAGATGCGCGCGGCCGAAGCCCTGACCGACCTGATCGCGCCGCGCCTGCTGCGCTATGCCGCGCGGATGCTGGGCGATCCGGTCGAGGCGGAGGATATCGTGCAGGAAACCATGCTGCGGCTGTGGCGGATCGCGCCCGACTGGCAGGGCGGGCAGGCCCAGCCGATGACCTGGGCCTTTCGTGTGGCAGCCAACCTGTGCACCGACCGGCTGCGGCGGCGGCGCGGCGGCGTGCCCGAGATGCCGGACCTGCCCGACACGGCGCCCGGCATGGATGCACGGTTGATGACCCGTGCGCGCGCCGAGGCCTTGCAGGCTGCGCTGATGCGCCTGCCCGAGCGGCAGCGTCACGCCGTGGTGCTGCGTCATCTGGAGGGGCTGTCAAATCCCGAGATCGCCGTCATCATGATGGTGGGGGTCGAGGCCGTCGAGAGCCTGACCGCGCGGGGCAAGCGCCAGCTTGCCGGGATGCTGCGCGGGCAGCGGCAGGAACTGGGGTATGATGATGAACACTGATCGCGACGAGATGCACGATCTGGAAGAGTTCCTGAC